>JBJEDL010000092.1:0-15260 GCA_051872035.1 Lepagella sp. | reverse complement strand
ACCCTCAACGGTTTTCAAGACCGCCGCAATCGACCACTCTGCCATCTCTCCAAAATGTCTGTATGCGCTTCGCGATTCTTTCGCGGTATTCCGCTTTGCGCTTACGGAGTGCAAAGTTAATGCTTTTTTTTGATTCTGCCAAATTTTTTTACCCTTTTATTGCGTTTTTTTTCTCACTCAAATGATAGCCCTCTCCTATTCTCTAAAGCGATCTTCGTTACTTTTTTAGTATTTTTTTAACCAATTTTGATAATTTATTTTGCATTTATAAATGAAATTACTAATTTTGGGGAATCTTTAATAGATATGATCTAATACAAATGTGTATCCATTAGACATATTGTCATTTTTTTGACGCAGATTCATCACAATTATGGCTAAAACAGAGTGTTTTAGACTTTATTGAAATGGTTCTTTAAGGCGGGGCAATATATTGCTCTTGGCTGTCGTGTCGTTGGAGTTGTCGGATTATGTCTGTTAGGGAGTGTGATTGATACAGATGATAATAGTATATTGCCTATATAGTATTTTGCTATTTAGGGGATGTTAACTTTGAAATTTATAATTCTAATACCAATAACACAGTAATGAGTAAGCATTCTTCTTACAGTTTTGAGCGACAAGGGGAGATCCTGACCGAGGTGACACCTCTATCGGAATGTGATTTTTTGTATGTAGTAGATCGCACGAAGGATAGTTTTACTTTCCCGGTGCATCGACATGCAGAGTATGAGATTAATTTTGTACAGAATTGCGCGGGCGCACGTCGCATCGTAGGCGATTCGATCGAGGAGGTCGGCGAGTTCGATCTCTGCATCGTGGGTCATGGCGTGGAGCATGGTTGGGAGCAGTATAACTGCAAGAGCAATCATATCCGCGAGATCACGATACAATTCCCGGTGGATATTTTCGGCAATGAGATGTTGCGCCGCACGCAGATGCAGTCGGTGAAGACTCTGCTGGAAAATGCCTCGAAGGGTGTGTGCTATCCGGTGACAAGCATCATGCATATCTTCCATCATATCGAAGATCTGCTGAATGCGCGTTCGAGCTTCTATCAGATGATGAAGCTTATCGAGATCTTGCACCTTCTGGCCATCGACACTGATGGACGACTCTTGTCGAGCAGTGTTCATGCCGGCAAACACTCCACAGTGAGCAGTGCCCGCCTCCGCAAGGCGCAGGAGTATATCGCCGCCAACTATCAGAATGAGATCCGCCTGAATGATCTGGCGAAGATGGCCAATATGTCACCTTCGTCGTTCAGCCGCTTCTTCAAGTTGCGCACCGGCCGATCGATCTCCGATTATATCATCGGGATTCGTCTTGACGTGGCATCGCGTGAGTTAGTGTCGAGCAATAAAGCGATAGCCGATATCTGCTTCAGTTCCGGCTTCAACAATGTCTCGAACTTCAACCGCATCTTCAAGAAGAACAAAGGGTATACCCCCAAAGAATTTCGCGAGATCTACAAGCGCAACAAAATCCTGGTATAAGATAACCATTCTCGGCGCCAGTAGCCAGATCAATAAAAAAAGGAGAGTCACCCGGCTCTCCTTTTTTAGTACATCTCTATGGAATAGCCATCTTATGAAATGGCATTGAGGAATGCCAATGCCGTCATGATGCGGTCTTGGCCCTCGATATCCAAGAGAGTAAAGCCATCGAAGGAGAACACTCCCTCTGTATCGCTGAATCCTATTTGATTGTTCTCATCATCGACCAACGTGTCGAAACGTCGGTGGAATCGTTTGGCAGCTGCTCTACGTGAATCCACCAGACCTATCAACCATCCCTCTTCGACACATTCCATCCAAAGTGCGGACCTTTCAAAAGACTCGTCATCATCAACGTAAAGCACTCCATGCTCAGAATTGTCGCTTATGGCCCAGGAGGTCTTCGGAAGGTTTCCTTTGAATAGTTTTGACACGGCAAATCCGAATGGATCGACGTTATATCCGCGTATGGGTTGTGTGCTGAATGTCTTCACTGCCCAGGCCGAGAACTGCGTTTTTGCAGGTCGTATGAAATAGTGGGTAGGCTCTCTGCGGCTGTTTTCATTTACGGCATTCAAGAAATCATCATACTTGTCGATATAGTATGCGAATCGGTCGGATGTGAAAGTCCTTGACGGTTCGGAAGCCATGAAGTCGGAGAAAGCCTTTTTAGTTCTGTTGAAATTATTTGGGTTTATTGAGCTGTCGATGGTGAACATGAAATCCCATTTACCTGCCAGTCCATAGAAATAATGATTGTTCTGACTCATTACTCCATTGAACCCATGAGCATTTAGCGCACGAATCCTTGCCATATCATCCATATCGATAAATTCGTAGAATCGCTCGATGTATTTCTCAACATCGGTGGCAGTCTTCATAGTGTCGAAAAGGAGAGTAAAGCAATAATAAAGCTCTCGACATGTGGAAAGACGACGGATAATCTCAAATTTTGGGGTGCCATAGAAAGCAGCTTTACGACGTTCTTGCTCCAGCGAAGCAATGGTGGTAGCAGCGAGTAGTGCTTCAAAAACATCCGGTGCCGAGGCCAGAAGAGCGATTATGTCGTGTGCATCGTGATAGTCAGACAGACGGACGTTGGCAGCTACGTTGAGATTTGCCACAAGACGCTGCCTGATACCTCTTCCCCATCCCATCATGATTCGGAGATAATCGGTCATGTTGGTAAAATCGTAACCAATCTTCAGACTCTCGGGGTGATAGAGAGTCCATTGCAAGACTGCCCAAAGCATCACTTCTTGAATGGGTTGTAACGCGCCGTTCAGCACTGCCAACAATAGGTCCGTAGTTCCATCGTAAAGGTTAACCCTCTCCTCCTTTCTATTGACATGGTCGGATGTGGCAATAAACACATTGGCAAGGTAATCCCCAAAGCATCCGTAATTTTTGACGATTTCTACGAGGTTGTCGAGAATTCGGAAGAGAGTTACGACGTTTTCCTCATGGAAGTAAACGCTCATACGAGAAGTATCGCGGTCGTGGTCGAAGATGTCGCGTATGGTGCGGATGGTATTGCTTTTCTTCTCTTCCAGGGTCTTATCGGCGTTGGGCATTGATGCGAAAAAGATGAATCGCGAGATGTAGTCGAGCAAGTTCATAAAGAGTTCGTCGATGCGTGGATAATTCACCTTTCGCTTATCCTCGTCAGAAAGGACATTCCATCTGCCGTAGGCTATCGGCCATAGCAGATCACACCATTCGTGCTCTATGGCGTAATCGAAATAACGTGGAATCGAAGGTGTGGAATTATCCCCCGGTATTTTGCCGTAAGAGTAGGGCGTCTCTTTGAAAACAGAGGCAAGCATACCATTGAATTCAGCCTTCCAGTTCTCGAATGGAGTGAGCAGCTTTCCGCGAGCGTTCATCTTGATGTAGAGGTCATCGTTAAGGTTGAGGGCATGCATATCGAGCAACTCGAACTTGACAGGAGAATTTGTAAAGAAGCGATGTGCCATCTTCTCTATTCTGTCGGGCGTGTATTCACGGAGCATATCGTCCAAGCAATCAAGCATTTGGAGCATAGCCAGTACGGTAGGGTCGCTGTTCCAGCGACGGGCGAACCAGCCCGGCTCCTTGGTTATATACTCCGATATGGTCTTGTAATCGGAGGGTAGCTTCATAGCGAAGAGTTCGTTGCAAAACTGCTCTGATGAAGGGCGTGCCGTATAAGTCAGTTTTTTGAAGGCATCGTCGTAGGCATTACCGGCTTTCTGATTGAGAAGCCATCCAATGAGGGCAAGAGTCGTGAGACGTTGCTGACCATCGACGGGTTGGAAAAATTTCACATCATCGCTTACCTCCGAGGATCCATAGATGAAGTCGATTTCGAAATCATGGTCTGATTCGAGAGCCTCCAGGATTCTCTTGATGAACTTATCTCGTTTTGCGAAATTGCTGTCGAGTCCTTGCACGTAGTCGCGCTGTATAATAGGAATTGCAACACCCTGTGTTTGGGCGAATAGATCGTATGTTGTCATGGCTATTTCTTAAAGTAATTAAATGCAGTCTTGATGGCATTCAGATAGTTATCTCGGTCGGGGCGTGTCCACAGGCGCATATCTCCGGGATGCGAGCGAGTGTAGTCTTTGGCGAAAACCTTTCGTGTGGCAGGAGGAGCGTATGTAAGGGGCTTTCTGCCGGGACCCGGGTTGTGCATCTCCATCAGTATCTCGCGTTTCCTGTCGAGGAAATAGTTTTGGAGACAGGAGTTAGTATCTTTGTCGACCAGACAAAGATTGGCGATTGAATGTAGTTCCTTCTCACTGATGCCGGAGAACTCTCCGAAGACCTGGTCGAGAGTTTTTGCCGCAGCGTCGAGCTTGGCTTTGTTGTCAGCATCTGAATAGAGTTTACGAGTCTCTGTGAGTTCTTTAAGCGTGGTAATGGCTTCGTTGATTTCGCTCATCAGACATTCCACTTCTTCTCGGGTAGGAGTAGATTGGCAAATATCGTCTACTGAATTTTCATCGATGTCGGCGTTCTTCTTATTACTCCGATTGATTACAATTTTTTCAAGGTCGATGTATTGCAATTTTTCAAAATCCTCAGAGCGACGTCTGCACCATTCTTTGAATTCTTCGTAAGATGCATTCGTGGTAATGTTTTGCGGATGTATGTGCTCGAGTGATGTGACATTGAATTCATCGAAGAGATGGAAAGCGAAGCGACTCCCCTCGTTGGTGTCATTGATGGTTTCCCACACATTCAGGAGTTTTAGCAACTTGATTATATCAGCGCTATTCTCATTGTAATTCAGCTGATTAAGTTTATCGCCAAGACCGTTTACTTCGTCTGCTATTCTCTCTTTCAATGCGGCAGTGAAGGCAGAGCAGTCGATAGGTCGACCATTTTTATCAATGGCTAATGAATAGAGCCTGTTGAAATGTTCGCGACGAGACTTCCTGTTTTTGGAAGAGGGTAGTATGCGCATCAATCCGATCAGATGATACCATTGATGGTTGTCATACCAGTTGGTGATGAGATTGAAAATTGAGCGAATACGATTCCATACTTCTTCTATTTTAGCGATACCTTCGCGGTGGATGTATTCGTTTATTACATTATAGTTGAAATAATCGCGATTGTCGCTATTGCCGATCAAGCTTTTCTCTTTACGGACGAAAGGTGGTTTGTTGGTGCCGACGATCATCTTCTTGTTAAATTCGTCGGCAACGAAGTCGAGGATCACCTCCAATCGCGATGAGCTGTCCGAATCGTCGTCGGATAGCATAGACCAAAGATAAGGGTTGTGAAGAGTGTGTTCCATTTCGTCCCATTCCAAGGCACGGCGATAAGGGGCGCCGGTGCCGTGTCGGCCGGGATTGCCGGTATCGTCCCCTTGTAGCAATAGAGCCTTCACGAGCTCTGACGATGTAAGTGGAATCTTCCCATAGTTGAGTCGACGGAAAGCCTCAAGTGCATTAAGATGGCTAATTTCATACCATATTACTCTGACATCATTCACCGCCTCCCCTTCGAGTGGAATAAACGTGAATAGATCGCGGAATCTGCCTTTTCGCTGAGCGTGCTGAGGGTCTGATTCAAACCATGTGGTGATGGTCTTGTAGGCTTTTTCGAGATAAAATATATCGATGTTGGATGCTGCTTCCGGGCGACCCTCTTCTTTGAGGAAAAGAAGTTTTTGAATATAGTCATCCTGTACGTCTCTGCTGTCGAAGTGTAAGTCGTAGATCGGATATTGGTAGTCACTATTTCGACGCAGGTAATGTAGAAGAAGGTATATCGTGGTGAGGCGTTGCTGGCCATCGACTACGATGTAACTCGTGTTATTATCTTTACAGACTTCCTTATTTGGATTTGGCACCACAGCCACCGGCTGTAGGCAATAGTAATCGGAGGAGTTGCTACCGGATCCGGAATGGTTCTTGATAAAATCAAATAAATCATTGAGCAAGGTTTCCACTTGCTCATTATCCCACCGATAGCCTCGCTGATAAGCCGGAATTATAAATTCCATATCGAGCAGTTCTCGAAATGGTTTTGGGGTTAACGCCATAGTTGTATTGAATGAAATAGTTTTCGATTAAAAGCAAAATTGGAGATTGTGATTTTAGAGATTGCTTAGGGTAGAGGATGCGCCGATATTTCGCTTGACACAAAATATCGGCGCTCTAAAAGTTTACCGGCTCATTACGGCATCGAGGTAGCCGCTCGTGAGGCTTTGGGCCTTCTTCATGTCTACTCCATATTTGGACATGAAAGCGTCGGCAATCTGGTCTCGACCCTTGGTATTGTTCAGAGGGTTGGAGGTGGTAGGGGTAACGACTTCTACGGTCATCCCCTTTTCGATGAAGACGCCATTGCAGTTGCGCTTCATCTTAGTGGTAAATTTCCAAATGGGCATAACTTAATAAATTTAATGGTTACACGGCAAATTTAGCTCCAAGGTGTATCAAAAAGTGATACACCTAAGAAAATTTTAAGGAATGCGCTCTAAGATAACCATTCTCGGCGCCAGTAGCCAGATCAATAAAAAAAGGAGAGTCACCCGGCTCTCCTTTTTTAGTACATCTCTAATATTTCAAGAGATTATTGGGATATGGTCCAGTCGCTTTAATTGTCGCTTTCCCATAGGCTAAATTTCAATATAACTTACATCATTCTACAAAGATGCGGTAAATTTCGGAAATATCCCAAAAAACTTGGTGAAAAAACGATGGGTGGGATATTAAAAAGGGGTGTATCTTTTGTGGATACACCCCCTTTCGGTCGATATAATCAAATCTCAAATATTAGATCTTCGATTGGATAGGATTAGAGCTTCGGGCCGGCTTCGGCGAGTTTCTTGCCGAGGTCGTTGGTCTCGAACTTCTTGAAGTTGTCGATGAACATCTGAGCGAGCTTCTTAGCCTTCTCATCCCACTCCTTGGGATCAGCGTAAGTGTCGCGAGGATCGAGGATAGTGGGATCCACGCCGGGGAGCTCGGTAGGTACAGTGAAATCGAAGTAGGGGATCACCTTAGTGGGAGCCTTGTCGATGTCGCCATTGAGGATGTCGTCGATGATGCCACGAGTGTCGCGGATCGAGATACGCTTGCCGGTGCCGTTCCAGCCGGTGTTCACGAGGTAAGCGTGAGCGCCTGAAACCTGCATTTTCTTCACGAGCTCCTCAGCATACTTGGTGGGGTGGAGCGAAAGGAAAGCCTGGCCAAAGCAAGCAGAGAAAGTGGGAGTAGGCTCAGTGATGCCGCGCTCAGTGCCGGCGAGCTTAGCGGTGAAGCCGCTGAGGAAGTAGTATTGAGCCTGCTCATTGTTCAGGATAGATACGGGAGGAAGCACACCGAAAGCGTCAGCGCTGAGGTAGATCACCTGCTGAGCAGCCGGGCCCTTGGATACGGGCTTCACGATGTTGTTGATGTGGTGGATAGGATAAGAGACGCGAGTGTTCTCAGTCACGCTCTTGTCAGCGAAATCGCACTTGCCATCTTCAGCCACAGTCACATTCTCGAGGAGTGCGTCGCGCTTGATAGCGTTGTAGATATCGGGCTCGCTCTCTGCGTCGAGGTTGATCACCTTGGCGTAGCAACCACCTTCGTAGTTGAAGACACCCTCATCGTCCCAGCCATGCTCGTCGTCGCCGATGAGTTTGCGCTTGGGGTCTGTAGAAAGAGTAGTCTTACCTGTGCCGGAGAGACCGAAGAAGATAGCGGTAGAAGTCTCCTCCATGTTGGTGTTGGCAGAGCAGTGCATAGAAGCGATGCCACGGAGAGGATTGAAGTAGTTCATCATAGAGAACATACCCTTCTTCATTTCGCCGCCATACCAAGTGTTGATGATCACCTGCTCACGCTGCTTGATGTTGAAAGCAACTACAGTCTCAGAGTGGAGGCCGAGTTCCTTGTAGTCTTCGCATTTAGCCTTCGAAGCGTTGAATACCACGAAGTCGGGCTTGAACTCCTTGAGTTCCTCTTCTGTGGGGCGGATGAACATGTTGGTAACGAAGTGAGCTTGCCAAGCCACCTCCATGATGAAGCGCACGCACATGCGAGTGCTCTTGTTGGCGCCGCAGAAGACGTCGACTACATAGAGAGTCTTGTCTTCGAGCTCCTTGACAGCCTTCTCGCGGAGCTTGTTCCACACCTCAGTGGTGATGGGCTTGTTGTCATTCTTATATTCATCTGATGTCCACCATACGGTGTTCTCAGTCTCCTCATCCTTTACCAGGTATTTGTCTTTGGGAGAACGTCCGGTGTATACGCCGGTGAATACGTCTACAGCGCCGAGTTCGGTAACATAACCTTTCTCGTAGCCTTCGAGGTTGGTGTCAACCTCTGCTTTGTAGAGATCTTCGTAAGAGGGATTGTGAATGATGTTCTTCACATCCTTGATGCCGTACTGGGACAGATCTAAATTTGCCATAATTTAATGATTAAATGAAAATATTGGTTTTGATTATATTTTTAACTTTAAGTCTAATTTCCTTTTTGACAGTGCAAAGTTAGTAAATTTTATTCAAATAAGTATCGTTTTTAAAGAAAAATTTCTTTAATAACCGATAAAGTGCTTATTTTTGACTTTTTAGCCCCCGATTTTAAAGAAAATTTAATCTTTCGGGGGCTAAAAATCTATTCGATAGTCTTGGTCTGTGAGAGATTACTCTTTAACGCCTTGGGGAGCGACGTAAGTGCGCTGAGCGAGTTCGCGGTCGATCTGGAGCAGGCCGGTGCCATCTTCGCCGACGAGGCGGAGGGAGTCGAGGATGCCCATCACGTTAGCCTCCTCTTCCACTTGCTCGGCGATATACCAGTTGAGCATCTGGCGAGAAGCATAATCTTTCTCCTCTTCAGCCAAGGCGTAGAGGGCGTAGATGCGCTCGGTCACTTTGCGTTCATGTTCGAGAGTGTCGGTGAAGGCCTCGACCAGTGAACCCCATTCGGTCTTTACGAGGTTGATCGGCGAGAGGTTCACCACGCCGTCGCGGTCGTGAACATAGTTTATGAAGATCTCGGCATGAGCGATTTCTTCCTTCACTTGGACGCCAAACCAATTAGCGATACCATTCAAACCCTTCTCCTTCCAGAAGTTGGAGAGTGAGAGATAGAGATAAGCGGAGGTGAACTCGAAGTTGATCTGATCGTTGATGGCGCTTGCCAGTTTGTCACAAATTTTCATTTTCGTTATGTTTTTAGGTATTTTATTTTGTTAGTTAATATTTATGATTGCAGTAGGGTAGTGCGGGCGAGTGATGTCGAATGTCGGCATTATGCCTTGTCCCTCTATACATATAACGCAAAATTTTATGATAAGTATCTATCGAGGTGAGATTTTTTAGTTATTTTTGCAATTAATTTCGCAATATAGATAATAAGGTGAAAAAATTGGAATATAGTTCGGGCAATTATCTTGTCACAGATCCGGATGGGATGGTGGGTCGCTATCTGCTGCCGATGCTCTCTGAGCGCACGTCGCTGTCTGAGCGCACACTCTTTCATCTCGTCGGCACCGATGAGGATGCTGATGCCGAGGCGCAGAATGTGGAGGCGACACGTCGGCTCTTGGAAAGGCTTGAGTCGGAGGATAAGATGCCTCGTCAGATACTCTATCTCAGCAGCCATCGGGTGTATAGTGCCGATGGCGGAGAGGGTGTGGATGAGAGTCGGATGCTTTCGCCTCAGGGGGAAGCAGGTCGTACACGGGCTCTGACCGAGCAGTTGCTCGGCGCGTGGGCTGCGGACCATGGCGTGATGCTGACGATAGTCAGAGCTGCCTATACCTTTGGCAAGGGGGTCGAGGGCGAGATGCGCCGTCTCTTTGACAGGGTGGTGGCAGGCCGCTATGTGCATATTCGGGGTAATGATGCCTGCATGAGTGCCGTTACCGCCTACGATGTGGCGCGCACGCTGGTGGCACTGACTGGACTTCCGGGTGTTTATAATGTGTCGGATGGCCGTTCCCACAGATGGATAGATGTGGCAGAGGCGATGAGCCGCAATGCCGGCGACTGCAAACGAATGCCACACCTGCCTCGGAAGTGGGCGAAGTTTATATATAATTGGTTTGGCGCCTTGCCGATAGTGGAGTTGCTGCTCGGGCCGAAGGCACAGGAGCCGGTGTCACGCACATTGACGCTCGACAATAGCCGTGTGGTAGAGGCCACAGGGATAGAATTTTACGACGCGATGGCGGTAGTGGCACGCACAGAAAAAGAATATCCTTATGAAGATGCTTGAGAAGATACAGCGGGGGCTGAAGGATTGTGGCGACACGCTTGCCTCGTTGGTGAAGATCGTTTTGATGTCGCGTCGTCCCTCGCCGCGGAGTCGCGATGAGAAGGGGACCGTGATAGTGATGGGCAATGGACCCTCCCTGCGCACAGCCATGGAGGAGGATATGGATATGCTGATGGCATATCCGAGGCTTGCGGTCAACCTCTCGGCGCTGGCTCCGGAGTTCCGGCAGTTGCGTCCCGATTACTACATACTCGCCGACATAGCCTTCTTCTTGAAGGAGAAGACCGGCAAGGTGCCGGCGCTCTGGGAGGCTTTGCAGCAGGTAGACTGGGAGATGACCCTCTTCTTGCCCGCCACGGCGAGACGGATGCCGGAAGTGAAGCGACTCCCTGAGTGTATCACACTGAAGTTCTACAACCTCACTCCGGCAGTTGGGTGGAAGTGGTTGATGCATCCCATCTACGATTGGGGATGGGCGATGCCGCGACCGCGCAATGTCTTGATACCATCGATTATGTCGCTGATGAGAGAGGGGTTCAAGGAGATTGTCCTGATCGGTGCCGACCACAACTGGAGCAAGACCCTATGGGTCACCGACCGCAACTGTGTAGTGTCCGTGCAGCCACACTTCTACAAGGATGACGATAAAGAATTGCGTCGAGCCGAAGAGATCTTCAAAAATGTCCGTCTTCATGAAGTATACGAGAACTACGCCATAGCCTTCAAGAGTTACTTCTATGTCAAGGCCTACGCCGAGCGCTGTGGTGTAAAGATCCTGAACGCCACCCCCGGCAGCTTCATAGACGCCTTCCCCCGCCTCCGCCTCTGCGACCTGAAAAAACAGGCTCATTAAGGAACGCGCTCTAAGGAAAAGCTCATTTTGCCTTCGTTGAACTCGGGAGTGTCCCACATTGAGTAGGGTCTCCCGTGAAAAGAGTGATAGCCCGATGCATCTTCAATCATTTTATATCCTAATGTCAAGTCAGTGGTGCCGGCATATATTTCTTCGAGACGGTCTACAGCTCGACACAACGCCTCTCCATGACGCGCGAAACGGTCATCGGTGAGCAGAAAATCCTTGATCCGCTGCTTATTCTCAATCAATAGAGGCATTATCAGATTCTCCATGATATTGCGAGATACCTGAGGATCTTTCAGGGTCAAGTTTAATTCCCGCTCCGTTTTATTCCCGGGGCTTTGGGCATCCACGATCTCATATCGCATATCAAAATCACACCTATCCTCACTTAGCAAGGATCTAATGCAATTAGCTAAAAAGAGATTGCGACCCTGGGCTTGTCTCAATTCATCGGTAAAGATTTTGGACGAATCGATAGCAAATTTGATTACACCCTCATCTGTTTGAGTAAATGCAAATGTGTCCGGAGAATAATACATATACTCTCCTATATAATCAAGATAATAAAAATCTGCAATTTTATTCTTACGCCACGAGGTTTTGAAACCGCAGAAAAGAGTGCGAATCATAAGCTCTATCGAGAAATAATCATCCAATTTTACATTATAGATGCCGTAGGGATATTTCTTCAGTATCGGCATTGCCAACATCAGTTGTAAGAAATCTGAAGGATTCTCGATAAGCTCTGCGATTTCACCCTTCCACTCGGAGGTGTGCCAATCTATGATGATAGGGGAAACGATTGTCTTTAAAGATTTCGTGTTAAAGCTATATTTGAAACATGACCAATTAAAAGTCTCACTGCTGTAACCCGGATCCTTCTTTTTCAGATCATCGTAAGAGTATTCTATATCTTTAAAGATCTGCAAATCACTGCTCAATTCTCCATGAAAATTGATTTTGACACCCTTGCCTGCCTCACCTTGGCCTGAAAAAGAGCAGTATGACTCTGTCTTGTTGCCAAATTGCAGAGGCGCTTCGACATATTGATAGAAGAAGAATGGAGAGTAGGGACACAATATTTTAGCTTGTATAGCTTCGTCGGTAACATCCGCCAAATTGCAATATGTCGGTTGTTCGTACCCATATCTGATGTATATTTCAGTGTCAGAACGATCGTAAAACTCGACAAACTCACTATCTGCGATTTTTGTTTTCCATAGAGTCTGTTTGTCATAGAGATCGACCTCTGTCCAATAGAAATCACGGGATTTGCATGTAAAATGTTTTCCCTCATATTTAGCCCATGGATCGGCATTGTCAGGCTGATCATCACTTGGTAATTCAGTTAAATCGTCACTTGGTAATTCGGGCTGATCATCACAAGACGATGATAATATCATCAAAATCGGGAATAACAATATGCTTAAAAAGACAAATTTTTTCATAACGTGCTCTATTTATTTATGCCATTGGTGTTCGATGAGTGTGTAGCCTAAAGTCAAATCTGTGGTGGCGGCAAAGATCTCCTCGATGTGGTCTACTGCCGAGCATAGGGTTTCGGCGTGTGCGGAGAGTTCAGCATCTTGGCGAATGTAATCCTTGATAGCTTGTCTGTTTTCAACCACGAGAGGGAGTATCACATACTCCAGGATGTTTCGCGAGAGTTGTGGATCTTCGAGAGTGAGCCGGAATTCCCGCTCCTTGCTTTGGTCGTTGAAATCGCAATCGATCATCTCATAATGCATCTCAAAGTGACAGCGATCTTCCGACAAAACCGAGCGTAAAACAGTGGCATAGAACAGGCGATTCTTGGGTTTTAAGGCCTCTAATGATGACAAATTTCTGCAATTTATCAAAATGCATATTCTATCATCTTGGATCTTCGATATAGCCAATGCCTTATCAAGAGGGCCAAAGTCATCATCTTGTGTTTCATAACCATAAGGGGAGCCCTTGTGATATAGTATAACTTTCTTTTGGGTCAAACCCGGGAAGGCTGTTCGCATCACATTTTCGATCGAAATCTTAGTTTGATCACCACTATCAGTGTAATACTCCTCGGCATTGAGCACAGGTATTCCCAATAACAATTGGAGGAAATCGGCAAGATTCGGTATCAATGATGCATATTCTCCTTCCCATAAAGTGCTATTCCACCTTGCGGAAATTGGAGACCGGTTACTTTTTAACGTCGATTTGTCGAAGGAATAGGATAAAGGTCCTAAATCCTTAAGAAAATATTCCGGAGTATAAAACTCGTCTGAATAATATGTTTCCTCTCTTAATTTCGGGAATGGATTCCTATAATAAACTCCATCATAACATATATGGAGTGTTGACAATATCATGCCGGAACATTTGTATATAAACCCGCATTGATCAGTATAACTGCCTTTGAAGAACGTATGTGGGTAATTGGGATCGAAATCAAAAATTAAGGGGATCTCAATCTCTTGGCGTAAATAGAGTTTGGAATAGGGATATAATACTCTGTCGGTGATCTTACCATCGGACAAAGTAGATAGATAATAATAGGACGCTTTATTAGTGCCGTATCTCATCGTAATCTGAGAGTCTGTCAAATCGAAGAACTCAACATATTCACCCTCTTTTAGATATGAAATACGATCTTCCTTCGGACATGATTCCACAAAATTATGGTAACTGCTGAGATATATAAAGGAATGATTTGTCCAATAGAATTGGTCGGAAGTCTCGCTTGTGAAGTGCTTGCCAAGATACTTTTGCCATCTGGCTAAGGTTGTATCCTGAGATAAGGTTGTATCTTGAGATGGTGAATCCGGGTGGTTTGTCTCAATATCATCATGGCAAGAGGATAGTAGCAGAGCTAAGAGTACCAACACTAAAAATTTAGTGATCTTCATAATGAATAAATTTTTGAAAAATTCGACTTGAATTATTCCCGATTAGTGGAAACCTAAAAAATGTCATCTTTGCCACCCTATTGACAAAGTCCAAGTATATGTGTGTCACAGATGGCAAAATACAAATCGTCAAAGTTTTTATTGATTTACAGCCACTTAGAGCAACAAGACATTGAACAAGCCCAAAGGAGCGATGCCATTTTTGACAAAAATAACTCATTTTTTCAACTTTTCAAAACAAATTTTGCACTTTGGCACGATTTTTGCGATATATTTTGGTAGAAGGTGTCACATAGTGTGACATCAAATTAAAAAATTATTAATAAAAAAATGGGAAAATTTATTAAAACTCCAGGCATTCCGGGGTTAAACAGGATTGCAATCGTGTGCAACAGCCCGGTGAATCAGTCCAAAAAATTAAATTCGAATCCGCCGGATTATGACGCATTTGCTACAGCTAAGGCTTGTGGGTTTAATGTTGTAATGTATCCGGGATCCGATGTTGAGCCAACACAGTGGATTGAATATATGGATAAGGCTTTGATTAATTGTAGGAAACTCGGTATCAAACTCATCAGCAATTCACCGATTCTTAATTATACCGGTAAGAATAGAACGAATTGGCCTGAAGCATTTGTCAAACATTACATCCCGACCGAGGTCTCAAGAGAAAACATAACACAAGGAGAAGCGATGTTAACTCAAGATGCTCTTGACGCACTTGTCGGTTGGCAATTCAAAGATGAGCCTTATTATTATAATTTATTTGAGCCTTTCCATTATTACGAAAAAAAGACTACGGATGGGAACGTAACAATTCTAACACCTGAAGAAGTAACAGAGGAAGACCTTGAACATTTGGTTATAGAGACTGAGGATGGTATGTCAAAAAAGTTACATGATGACGCGAATCTCCCTGATCAAGGTCTGGATCCATTAGTCGACGATCTTGGCTTGGGATCTACTAACGGGTCGAATAACAATGGGTCTAACGATGGGTCTAACGATGGTTCTAATGATGGGTCTAACGATGGGTCTAACGATGGTTCTAATGATGGTTCTAACGATGGTTCTAACGATGGTTCTAACGATGGTTCTAATGATGGGTCTAACGATGAGTCTAACGATGGGTCTAATGATGAGTCTAATGATGAGTCTAACGATGATCCTAACGAGGATTATACACTGACCCAAGAAGATTTTGAAGACCTCAGAGCAAATTACACAACGATAAATGATATCGATACAGCTCGACCCGTGTTCGCTAACCTTGCTGTTGACTCGCACCTTGATGTGGATAAAAGAA
>JBJEDL010000091.1:0-15300 GCA_051872035.1 Lepagella sp. | reverse complement strand
ATACACTTTTGCCTGGGGAAAACAACTGGCGGTAAGAAATTCCTTGTTATATGGTCGAGAAGTTACCTTTGTCCTCTACGACCCCAAAAATTTAAGGAACGCGCTCTAAGACTATTCATATTTTTTAGTTTTAGTTGTATGTAAGGTGCAGATGGCACAAGCCATCTGCACCTTCTTTCTTATTAAGGTATGAAGCCTTATAATCAAGGGGAATAGCCTTAAAAAAACGTAAAAAAGAGGTGGATGGATAAAAAAAGAGGTTAAAACTATTGACAAAGGGGGTGTCAATGTATTAACTTTGCATTTGATTTGCGGAATCTGCCCCTACAGAGTCCTAAGATGTATGACCACAATCGAACGAGATGAAGAAGAATAAGGAGATAAAGATATCATATTGGGCACATCATCTGACCACGATCATAAGTGTGACACTCGTGTTGCTGCTAATGGGGATGATCGCCATGATATGGATCAGCGCTGACCATGAGACACGCCGTCTCAAAGAGCAGATAGAACTGAGTGTAATCATGGCAGACTCGATAGCCGACGGGAGTGCTCGCGCTCTCGCCGAGGAGTTGAAGACTAAGCCCTACGCCCACGAAGTCAAATTCATATCGAAGGAAGAGGCGCTGAAGAATTGGACTGCCGAGACGGGCGAGAACCTCGAAGAGGTGTTTGGTGTTAACCCTCTAAGCGAGGAGATCAGCATCAGTCTGACAGAGAGTTATGCCACAGCAGCGGGCATAGCCAATATCAAGAGTCAATTAGAGAAAAATCCGATCGTGGAGGCAGTGTCAAGTCCCGAATCGGAGATGGTCGATGCGATGAACAGCAACATCTCGCGACTGACACTAATCCTGAGTGTAGTGGCGGCGATTATGCTGGTGATCTCGTTTGTGCTGATCAACAACACGGTGCATCTGACCATCTACTCACGTCGCTTCACGATCCACACCATGCAACTGGTGGGGGCTACCAACTCCTTCATCCGTCGACCGGTGATCATGGGCAATCTGCTCGCGGGGCTTATCGCCGGAGTGTTGGCATCAGCCCTGATAGCCATCGCGATGGTGAGCATCAGCCGCACATGGCTCCCGGAGATGACGAGTTATGTGTCATGGCAAGTCTATGGCATCGTGGCGGGTGCATTGATCGTATTGGGCATGACACTCTGCGCCTTGGCATCGTGTGTATCTGCCAACATCTATCTACGCAAAGACTACGACAAACTATTCAAATAAGGAAAAAGAATATGGATATCAAAGATATCAAACCCAAAGAGAAGAAATCGGAGAAAACGCCATTCAGTCAGCCTCAGACTCCCTTCAGCAAGCTCAACTTCATCCTGATGGGAGGATGCTTGGCGCTGATTATCATCGGATTTATCCTGATGAGTGGAGGGGGCTCGACGACAGCCGGAGAGTTCAACCCCGAAATCTTCAGCACACGCCGCATCGTGGTGGGGCCGACACTCACCTTCTTGGGATTTCTGCTTATGGCATTTGCCATCATCTACAAACCACGCAAAAAGGAGGAATAAAGGATGGATTGGTTGGACGCCCTAATACTTGGCATAATCCAGGGTCTCACCGAATACCTTCCGGTGAGTTCGAGTGGACATATCGAGATCTTCAAAGAGGTGCTCGGCGTGGATCTGCCGGCTGAGGAGAACTTGCAATTCAGCGTCATCGTGCATGCCGCCACGGTGTTATCGACCATCGTAGTGCTCTGGCCGATGTTTGCCAAGCTCTGCAAGAGTTTCTTCACCTTCCGCCGCGACAATGACTTCTACTACGTCTGCAAGATATTGGTATCCTGCATTCCTGTGGGAATCGTGGGAGTCTTCTTGAAAGACACGGTCGAAGAGATCTTCGGCAGCGGCCTGCTGGTGGTGGGAATCTGTCTGATGGTCACCGCCCTACTGCTGACCTTTGCCTATTTGAGCGATCTTCGTGCAGCACGACGCCAAGAAGGTAAGCTGACCGAAGCCCCGGCAGGAAGTGAAGGGAGAGAGATCGGTTGGATCGACTCGATAGTGATCGGCTTGGCGCAAGCCGTGGCAGTATTGCCGGGATTGAGCCGCAGTGGCACGACGATAGCCACCGGCATACTGTTAGGCAATAAGCGCGCCGCCGTGGCACATTTCTCTTTCCTGATGGTGATCCTCCCCATCTTGGGCGAGTGTCTCCTTGATGTCAAGGATATGATAGGTGGCGAGGCAGCAGGCAGCGGAGCTATCGGCATACTGCCGCTAATCATCGGCTTCGTGTCGGCATTCCTCGTGGGATGCGCCGCATGCCGCTGGATGATCGACTTGGTGAAGAAGGGTAAACTGATATGGTTTGCCATCTACTGCGTCATCATGGGTGTGGTGTGCATCGTGTGGTAATCTTAGAGCGCGTTCCTAATTAGAGACGTGTGGTAATAAAATATAATCTCAACGAAACTAAACTCGACAGATGGATTTTATCACCGGAGAGATAATAGGCATCGACAAGCCCTTGCGCTGGACATCGTTTGATGCCGTAAAGCGTATTCGTGGCGCTATCCAGCGTCGGATGCGCGTCAAGAAATTCAAGGTAGGTCATGCGGGGACACTCGATCCACTTGCCACGGGCGTACTGATAGTGTGCACCGGGCGTGCGACGCGACGCATCAGCGAGCTGCAAGAGGGGATGAAAGAGTATGTGGCAGAAGTGACCCTTGGGGCGACGACCCCGAGTTATGACTTGGAGACAGAGATCGATGCCACCTACCCCTACGATCATGTGACTCGCGAGCGAGTAGAAGAGGTGTTACCGCGCTTCACCGGTCGCCTGATGCAGGTGCCGCCGGTGTATTCGGCAGTCAAGGTGGATGGCAAGCGAGCCTACTCCTTCGCCCGCAAGGGTAAAGATGTGGAACTCAAGCCAAAAGAGTTGGAGATACGAGAGTTTGAGCTTCTCGACTATCAGCCGGGCAAGATCACCCTCAGAGTGTTATGCTCGAAAGGGACATATATTCGGGCATTGGCACGCGATCTTGGAGAGGCTTTGGAGACCGGAGCACATCTCACCGCCCTGCGACGCACACGCGTCGGCGACATCACCATCGACCGCTGCTGGAGCATCGACGAGGCGTTGGAGCATATCGCCAACGATGAGTTGACTTTCCCCGAAGAGTAGGTAATAAAGATATTATTAGAATATAGATCGAAAGAGATGTATTAATCCATAACCATCAAGATCGATCGGAACAAACGCAAAACAAACGAGAACAATATATGAAGCTGTCACAGTTTAAATTCAAACTACCTGATGAACTGATCGCCCAGCACCCGAGTGAGGTGCGCGATGAGTGCCGTCTAATGGTGGTGGATCGTCGCACCGGCGAGATCAGTCATCACATTTTCAAGGAATTGATCAATTATTTCGACGAGGGAGATGTAATCGTGTTCAACGACACGAAGGTATTCCCTGCACGTCTTTATGGAAACAAAGAGAAGACCAACGCCCGCATTGAGGTGTTCTTGCTCCGCGAGCTGAATGCGGAGAACAAATTGTGGGACGTATTGGTGGATCCTGCACGCAAGATCAGAATAGGGAATAAGCTCTACTTCGGCAAGGATGAGATGGTGGCAGAGGTGATCGATAATACGACCTCACGCGGCAGAACATTGCGTTTTCTCTACGATGGGCCACACGATGAGTTCAAAGAGGCACTCTACGCTCTTGGTGAGATGCCCCTTCCGGAATATATCACCCGACCGGTGGAGCCGGAAGACACCGACTACTATCAGTGTATTTATGCGCGCAATGAGGGTGCGGTGATGGCACCGGCAGCCGGACTTCACTTCAGCCGCGAATTGATGAAGCGTTTGGAAATCAAGGGTGTGGAGCGAGGCTTCCTGACTCTTCACTCCGGACGTGGCAACACAAAAGATATCGACGTCGAGGATCTCACGAAGCATCGTATGGACTCCGAAGAGATGTATGTCGACGACGACTTGGTGGCAATGGTGAATAAGGCGAAAGATGCCGATAAGCGAGTATGTGCCGTGGGCACATCGACCATGCGAGGGATAGCCAGCTCGGTCTGCATGAACGGGCACTTGATGCCCTTCGCCGGCTGGACCAACAAGTTCATCTTCCCACCCTTCGACTTCACCGTGTGCGATTCGATGATCTCCAACTTCCACCTGCCCTACAGCACGATGCTGATGATGGTGTCGGCATTTGGCGGCTATGACTTGGTGATGAAGGCCTACGATATCGCCATCAAAGAGAAATATAAATTCGGAGCTTACGGCGACGCTATGCTGATACTCCGATAATTTCTCGGTATAAAAAGGGAAAAATCGGCTTTATGCCGATTTGAAAAAGAAAAGCCCCCATTCTCTAAGAAGATGGGGGCTATTGGTTTCAGTAATAAGTTTAGAGATTACTCAGCCTTACCGTCGCTGCCGAGGACAGCCACGATTTTGTGCTTGTAGAGTTTCTCCATCTCCTCGCGAGCGGGGCCGAGGTACTTGCGGGGGTCGAACTCACCCGGCTTGTCAACGAATACCTTGCGCACGGCAGCAGTCATGGCGAGACGGCTGTCAGAGTCGATATTGATCTTGCAGACATCCATCTTGGCAGCCTTGCGGAGCTCCTCTTCGGGGATACCGATAGCATCGGGAAGTTTGCCGCCATGAGTGTTGATGATATCAACATAATCTTGGGGCACGGAAGAAGAACCGTGGAGCACGATGGGGAAGTCGGGAAGTTCCTTCTCTACACCCTCGAGGACATCAAATGCCAAAGGAGGAGGCACGAGACGGCCGGTCTGCGGGTCGCGAGTGCACTGAGCGGGAGTGAACTTGTAAGCACCGTGAGAAGTACCGATAGAGATAGCGAGGCTATCGCAGCCGGTGCGAGTTACGAAGTCAACGACTTCAGCGGGGTCGGTATATGTGTGATGGTCGGAAGAAACTTCATCCTCAACGCCGGCGAGGACACCGAGCTCACCCTCTACGGTAACATCATATTGATGAGCGTAGTCACATACCTTCTTGGTCAGAGCTACATTCTCCTCGTAAGGAAGATGGCTACCATCGATCATCACGGAAGAGAAGCCATTGTCGATGCAATCCTTGCAGAGTTCGAAAGTGTCACCATGGTCGAGGTGAAGCACGATCTGGGGCTTCTCCCAGCCAAGTGATTTAGCATATTCCACTGCACCTTGTGCCATGTAACGCAACAGGATAGCGTTAGCATAGTTGCGAGCACCCTTCGACACTTGAAGGATCACAGGAGACTTGGTGTCGCTTGCAGCCTTGATGATAGCTTGCAGCTGCTCCATATTGTTGAAGTTGAATGCAGGGATAGCGTAGCCGCCATGCACGGCCTTGGCAAACATCTCTTTGGTGTTGACCAAACCTAAGTTTTTATAATCTACCATTTTTTGTTAGTTTATTATATGGTTATAATCTAATTACCTAACGGAATTATTGTGTATTTTCGTATCTTTCGAAAACTTTTTGCAAATATAGAAAATTTTCTGCAATTCGCCAAACATTCCCGATTATTCGATGCCTCCGGGTGTAAGAGTGCTCTGCAATTCGCTGAGGCATTTCATCACTTCGGTGTCGGTGTCGTGGAGACGCTGCCGACAGAATTTTAGCAATTCGAGAGCACGGCCGGTGTAGGCGGTGAGCTGGTCGATGTCACATTGGTTGCTTTCCATCTTCGCCAAGATGCTCTCCAATTCGGAGATGGCACCTTTATATGTCAAGTTATCTTCCATTTTTATATTATTAGTTCCTAAGTTGGTAATATTCAATTTCATCTCGGGGCGCCTCGTGGATCATGTATCACGCTATTCCGGCACGACTTCGGAGACAATCTTGCCGGAGGCGAGAGTGGTCTCGATGCGAGTGCCGGGTGTCACCCGGGAGATATCGGTCAGGGCGTGTCCATTAACTCGAGTGATGCTGTATCCACGTCGCAGGGTGCTATCGGGGCTCAATGCGCGGAGCATATCGTCGATATGCTGCAATCGTGTCTTCTCTTGTTGGGTCATGGTAGCAGCCTTGTTGGTGAGTCGCAGAGTCATCTGCGAGAGGGAGTTCTCCTCGCGGGTGATGGTGGTGCTGAGGTTCTGCCTCAGTCGGTGGGCATATTCGCCGAGACGGAGGCGCTGCTCTGCCACCCTACCCTTGACTTGCATGGGGAGAGCCTGTGCGATGCTCTTGAGTTGCATCTCGCTTTGCAGCAGCGTGTTGCGGATATATGTAGGGAGTATCTGTCCGAAGTGAGAGAGGCGAATACTCTCCCCCTTAAGGGCTTCGCGGCTATATTGGGCTATACTCTTGACACAATCGGTGACATCGGCATAATACTTTCGGAGGGTGTCGATGATCCAAGCCGCCACGGCGGTGGGTGTTTTGCAGCGGATGCATGCGATCTCATCGAGGACGGTGCGGTCGCGTTCATGGCCGATGCCCACCATCACAGGGAGGGGGAATGTAGCGACGCGACGTGCAATATCATAATTGTCGAAACCGATAAGATCGGTGGTGGCGCCACCGCCGCGGATTATCACGACGGCATCCCAGAGGTCGAGGGTTTGCTCCACGAGGTCGAGGGCGTGGATCACACTCTCGGCAGTCCTCTCTCCCTGCATCACGGCGGGGAATAGGACAGTGTATATCTTGAATCCGTCGCTATTCTGCTCGAGCTGGTTGATGAAGTCGCCATAACCGGCGGCCCCGGCGGCAGATATTACGGCGATGCGTTGCGGGGCGATGGGGCGCTCTAATCGAAGGTTGTAGTCGTGGACCCCTTCGCGCTGTAGACGTTCCAGGATTTCGCGGCGGAGACGTTCGATATCGCCCAGGGTGTAGGTAGGGTCGATATCGTCGATCACGAAAGAGATGCCATAGAGGCTATGGTTGGTGGCATTGCCATGGACCATCACCTTCATCCCGCTGCAGAGGTCGCGACCGGTGGCTTCATTGAAGATACGTCTTATCCTCATCAGGCTGCTACTCCAGATCATGGCGCGGATTTTGGCACGGTTTTTCCCGGCGCTATCCTTCTCCAATAGCTCCATATAGCAGTGGCCACCCGCCACGCGGAGGTCTGACATCTCGGCTTGCACCCAGACGTTGCGTGTACCGCTACTCATCTGGATGGCGTTGGTGATGTTCTGTTGCAGTTGGGAGATGGTGAGCGAATTACTTATCATCGACTTCGGCGATTTTTGTCAAAGCCCCGGTAGAGGGGTCGAAAGTGGCGTAAGAGCGAGCCTTCTTGTCGCTGAAGAGGGATGGCTGCAGGCCGAATTGGACGCCGAATTGCGAGCATTCTACAGTCTGCGACCAGAGGGTCTGCGAGCCGAGGGCGAGAGTCACCTTGGCGGCACCCGGCAGATTATAGATCACGGCATCCTTGGGGAGTTTCTTGGTTTCGCCCTTCTCGTCGGTGGGGAGAGACTCTTGGCGAGTCACCTTTACATTGATATAAACCGGTTCGCCGGAATAGTCATCGGCAGCGACGAATCCGGCGAAATCGCTCATACGGAAGAGCACCTGCTTACCCTCCTTCTCGGGAGTGAAGGTGTAGGAGCGAGTGATGGTACGCGACTCCGATGCGCCGGTGAATGCGGCAGTGATGGCAGCCTCCTGGTGGGAGAGGGAGTTGAGCATGAGGTCTAATTGTTTGCCGTCGGTGGGCATGCTCTCGGCAGTGCCTCGAGTCAGAGAGATTTTTGCATCTCTGACCTCCATGAGGCTCTCGGCGAGGAATTGTGCCTGCTTGGCAGAAGACTTCGAAGCGAGGAAATCCTCGTTGACATACTGCATAAAATCTTGAGTCCCTATCTCCGAGCTGAACGCCGTGTCGAGGGGGCGTGCATCGCGAGCCGGAGCATCCACCTCCTTATTGATGGCCAAGAGCATACCATTCTCGTCGACGCAGATCGAGGTCAAAGCCCCCGGCTTGAACTGCATCAGATATTCTTGGTTCTCGTCAGCCACGCCATAGATAGTGGCTTTGACGCTGACTATCTGCCAGTTCTCGTTATCTTCCTTGATGACATTGTCGGTGCCGATATATTTCTTGGCATATTGGTAGAATGGGCCGGCGTGAGAGACTGTGTGGCGTGCAGTCACGTCGAAACGAATAGTAGTGATCGGCAACTTATATATCAGACCATACTCATTATGCTTATCGGCGGTGAGGGTTTGTGTCTGTTGGGCGTACGACTTATTGGCGAGCAGAATGATAGCCAATAAAATCAGGGATGCTATATTTTTCATATATTGGTTATTTTTTGCTTGGGGTGATGGTTTGACGGATAGCTCTGCCGACGTAAGCGGCGATATCCAATGCGGTCATGCCGAACTCGCCGAGTTCATCGGCGGCGAGGTCACCGGCGAGGCCGTGGATATAGACACCGATTGTGGCGGCATATTCGGGGTTATATCCCTGAGCGAGGAATGCGGTGATGATCCCGGTGAGGACGTCACCCGAACCGGCAGTAGCCATACCGGGATTTCCGGTGGTATTGAAATAGACCCTGCCAGTGGGACGAACCACTGCGGTGTAGTGGCCTTTTAGCACGATGATGATGTTATATTTGCGCGACATCTCGATGGCGGTTTTGAGGCGATCTTCGGAGTTTTGGCGCTCACCGAAGAGGCGGTCGAACTCGCCGATATGCGGGGTGATGATGGTCTTTGGGGGGAGCAGGGTGAGCATGGCGGGGCGCTGAGCGATGCAGTTGAGGGCGTCGGCGTCGACCACCATCGGGGCGGTGCAGTTTTGGAACAAAGACTGGAGAGCCACCGATGTTTGCTCTTGGGTGCCGATGCCGGGACCCACACCGACAGCCTGATGATTGTGGTGGATCTTCATATCGGTGATGAAGTGCTCGTTGCGGTCGGGTTCGAACATAGCCTCGGGCACGGCGGTCTGGAGGATGTTAAGGCCTCGTTTGGCGCTATGCACGGTCACTAATCCGGCACCTGATTTGAGCACCGAACGGGCAGCCATCACTGCCGATCCCATCATGCCGGTGGAGCCGGCAAAGAGGAGTGCGGAGCCGTAATCGCGCTTTCCGGTGAAGGGGAGACGTTGGCGCATCAAGGGCTGAACATTCTTCGAGTCGATAACATAATATTTCGTTTCGGTCTCCTTGATTTTCTCCTCATCGAGGTCGATGTCGAGGAGTTTCCACTCACCGAGCACGGCATGATTTTCGGAGAAGAAGAATGACAACTTGGGGAGTTGGAAAGCCAGGGTGAGGTTGGCGTGGATCATATCACGCTGGTTGATATGGGCATTCCATTCGCAGAAGAGGCCTGATGGGAGGTCGATGGATATGACGTATGCTCCGGACTCATTGACATAACGCGCGACAGCGACGAATCCCCCTTGCAGGGGCTGATTGAGTCCCGAGCCGAATAGGCCGTCGATTACCACATCGTTGGGGCTGAGGTATGGAGGGCTGAAGGCGTGGGTGATTTCGGTGAAATCGACGCCATCCATCTCCATAAGTCGCTTGCACTCCTCGTTGCAATCGTGCGACAACTTGCCGGTGACGTTGAAGAGGAAAATTTCGACGCGGCGATAGCCCTGCTCCACGAGTTGGCGAGCCACGGCGAGGGCGTCGCCGCCGTTATTGCCGGGGCCTGCGATCACGATGAATCGTTGACTCGGCAGGAAACGAGAGATAATTTCGCAACTTACCATCGATGCGGCGCGCTCCATCAGATCGATCGAACTGATCTGCTGCGTCTCGCATGTGGCTTGATCTATTTGACGTATACCCTGAGAATTTATGATCTTCATCCCTTAGATGCTTTAATCGTTAATCAGTATGAAAGATAATTAGATGCACCACATAATGCAATCTAAAAACCGGGAAATGGGGCGTCAGCAGGCGCGATACTGCACCATTAGGACACACCACACCAATTAAACTACAAATTTAAGCAACATCGCCGACTATTGCAAATAAAAGAGCCGAATCCTACCGAAAAAACTTTAATTACGTTAATAACGACAATTACGACAATTACGTTATTAACGACAATTACGTTATTAACGATAATCCGCATGATTTGGGGCGTAGGGTGTCGGTGGGGGATTATTTGCCGGCGAGAGCTCGGAGGTCGAGGGATAGGCCTATGGCGAAGTTGATGCCGGTGGTGGGGGGCGTGTTCCAGTAGTAGGCTTTTGGGCGGTAGTTGAAGAGGTTGTCGATGGTTAGAGTCAGGTCGATGCCTCGCCATAGTCTTTGCTCTATGGTCAGGCGCCAAAGGGAGTAGGCAGAGTCGGTGGGTAATTCTGAATCGGGGGCCGACATGTATCTGCCGGAGATGGCAGCGTAGGTGCGATAGATGCTCCCGAAGGTGTGTTCATAGTCGAGACGCCAAGTGGCGGAGTGAGGGCGGGGCTGCGAGAATTGCGAATCGAAGGTGCGGCCGGTGGTGTAGAGGTAGTTATACCCTATTTTGGCACCTACGCCACATTCCATCTTGTAGCGCGCCGAGATGTCTACGCCGAAGGTCTTGACACCACGCTCGTTGACATAGATGGCACCCGCTTCGCGCTCCTCGTCGCCGGGGAAATCGGTGGTGGTGATGCGCTGGTCGTAGATGGTGTAATAGGTGGTGGCAGTCACATTGTATGCGCCCGATAGCCAACTCTTGTTCACACTTCCGCTACGTTCGAACGAGAGGTTGATGTTGTGGCTTCGCTCCGACTTCAGGTCGGGATTGCCATATACCATCTGAAGCCCAGCCATGTCGAACACCATATACATCTCCTTGAGGGTCGGGGCTCTGAACCCCTCGGCATACGATGCCCGGATGGTAAACCATTCCGGTTTAAACATCACCGCAAACCTTCCGGTCAGGGCACTTTTCGATGAGGCGGAGAAATAATCCTCTCGCAGACTCCCCACGATGTCGAGCCACGAGAGGGGATGATAATCACCCTGCACATAGATGTCGAAAGAATGTTGCGAATGATAGCCTGCGCCGTCAAACTGATAAGAAGAGAGGTAATCATTCATATAGTCTGCTCCGGCTGTAAGGGTCACCTTGTCGAAATAATGAGAATAGAGGGCATGGAGGATATGCTGCCGATTGTGGTAGTCATGGTCGTGAGTACGATCGCCGAAAACATAGCGAGACTTGTTATACTGATCGAAAGAATAAGAAAACTCCAGGAAATCGCTATCATCCTTATGCCACTCCCCTTTCAGGCCGGCGTTATAGTCGATATAATGGTCATCGAAATTATTGCGTTGGCTCACACGGCGGAAATACCCCCCGCGGGCGATAAGGCGTAGGTCGGCGCGAGGGGAGAATATAAGACGCTCCTTGACATTGAGATTATTGCCGCCATACATCTGATGGACCATCGAAGCAGCGTCGAAAGGATCGGCAAGTTGGACAGTGTTCGACCTGACGAAACGGAGAGAAGTATTTGAAGTCCACTTACCCTGCTTAAAACCGACATTAGCGCCGGTGCGGCACTCATTGCCCATCGAGCGCCAGCGAGTGTCGAGGGTAGCCTCCCATGGTTCTTTGCACACCTGCGAGATAATATTGATGACCCCACCTACGGCGTTGGCGCCATAGAGGGCAGAAGATGCACCCTTCACTATTTCGACATGGCCCACATTGTCCATGCTGAGACGGTCGTAATCGACATTATCGACAGTCTCGCCGGCCAGGCGCTCCCCATCCACCAAGAAAAGCAACGAATTGCCACCCATGCCATTCATGCTCAGGGCAATCTCCTGGCTCATCGCAAAACCGAACTCCAGCCCGGGCATCTCGTCAGTCAGAAGGTCGCGGATGGTAGTGGCATCGCTCTTGCGGATCTCCGAGGCGGGGATCAGGGTCGTGACCACCGGCACATCTTTAAGTGTCTTGGGGGTGCGAGTGGCGGTCACCACCAGATTGTCGAGAAGGAGCGAGCTCTCCATATCCACACTATCAGAGGATATAACAAGATTCTCTCCACGCAACGAGGCGTGGAGAGAAGATATTATAATCAACAATGTGGCTATAGAGCGCTTAGACATTCAGAGTCCGGAGATTAGAGTTCGCTCTCGCTTTTGGTGGCGGTGTAATTGCAGATCATCGCCGGCATCGAACCGAAGCTCAAGGAGAGTTCCAAGGTCAGGATGCCATCTTTCCAAGAACCCTTGACATAACCGGTGAATGGCAGATAATTACCATTGAAATAAGCAGTATCTTCGATATGAGTCGGTTGAATCTCGATAACGCCATCTTTCTTAACTACAGTAATTTTCTCCAATTTCAAATCGGGCACCACCATCGGATCAGTGCCGAACTCCTCGATATTCATATTGATAGTGCCATCGATATTGGGAGTGATCACGATATCGACATCGGCATACTCGAACTGTTGAGACATCACTGAGCAGTGCATCACATCATTATAAGATCCTGCCATGGCTTTGCAAAGAGACAAATCAGGCTCGACATTTCCCGGCTGATTGGGGGTATTAGAACCGGGGTCATCCGGGTCGTCCGAACCGCAAGAAACGCCGACCATAGCGAAGAGAGCGATCATCATCGCATACTTGAAAAAATTGATAGCTTTAATCATGTTCAGATGGTTTAGTAGTTTTAAGTAGGTTGGATTGAATAAGTAGGTTGGATTGAAAATTCACGTTGCAAAATTACAACTAAGCTTGACGTCGGTCAATACCCACTTTTGGTTAATTTTATCATTTTACGCACCGGGAGTGCAATTATTCGCGATAATAGATTCGTTTTACGCGTGGCGAGATGGAAGTGAGCACTTCGTAGGGGATTGTGTCGAGGACATCAGCGAGGCGTTGCAGTGGGGCATTAGGGCCGAATATTTCGACCGAATCGCCCACTTTGCAGTCGATATCGGTGACATCGATCATGCAGGCATCCATACAAATATTACCGACAGTAGGGGCCTCCTTGCCGTTGACTAATACGGAGATGGCACCACGACCGAAGTGTCGGTTCATGCCATCGGCATAACCGATAGGGATGGTAGCGATGCGCGAAGGGCGAGACAAGACTCCGCGGCGACCATACCCGATGGTTTCACCCTCGTTCCAGTCGCGTATGGATGTGATAAGTGTGCGGAGAGTCGACACTACGCGCAGGGGCTGTTCGATATCCGGCGGCAGGGTGTTGGCTCCATAGAGGCCGATGCCGAGTCTCACCATGTCATAATGATGGGAAGAATAGCGGAGGATGCCGGCGGTATTGAGCACATGTCGCAAGATAGGATGAGAGGAACGCGACTCCATATAGTCGGTATACTTACGGAAGCGGCTCAATTGGAGTTCGGTGTAATCATCCATATCGACGCAGTCGGAGGTGGCGAGGTGGGAGAATGTGGATCGGGCAGTCACTTCGCGGCTTGCTTCGAGGATATCCATAAGACGTGGGAGTTCCTCCTCGATGAATCCCATGCGGTGCATGCCGGTGTCGAGTTTGATATGGATGGGATAGTCGGTGATGTCATTTTTCTTAGCCTCCTTGATAACATCATCGAGCATCTCGAAACTATAAATTTCCGGTTCGAGGCGATAAGCGAACATCGACTTATAGTTCACCACCTTGGGGTTCATCACCATGATAGGCATGGTGATACCCTTGCGACGGAGTTCGATACCCTCATCGATAACGGCGACAGCAAGGTAAACGGCTCCGCAATCCTGAAGTGTCTTGGCTATCTCATAGCTACCGGCGCCATAACCGGAGGCTTTGACCATGCAGACGATGCCGGTGCCGGTGGGGACATGGCGGCGGAAATAGTTGTAATTGTCGATCATGGCATCGAGGTTCACTTCGAGCACGGTCTCATGCTTTCGAGTCTCGAGCATCTCAGCCACATCGTCGAAATTATATTCGGGAGATCCTTTAAGTAGGATGGCTTCATTGACGAAATCGGAGGTTGAGATCCGACGGAGCATTTCGGCAGTGGAGGGATAGAACTCGGCAGTCATCTCAAACATCGGGGCATGGCTGCTGATGGCGGGGCCTACGCCGATAAGGCGGTTGACACCGGCTTGGCGAGCGAGGAGTGCGATGTTGCCATATAGTCGGTCGATGTCTTGCGACTCGTGGTGTAAGTCACTCAGGATGAGAGTGGCGCTCTGCTGCGGAGTCTTGCGCCGACGCAGGAAGTCGAGAGCCGGGGGAAGAGATGAGAAATCGGAAGTGTAGGAATCATAGATCAGCGAGCAACCGTTGACACCCTCGGTGACATTGAGTCGAGTGCCGATCTTGTGGAGATGGGTGAAACGCTCGCGGATCACATCGCGGTCGATATCGCTGAGCAACA
Source organism: Lepagella sp. (assembly GCA_051872035.1). Taxonomy (GTDB): domain Bacteria; phylum Bacteroidota; class Bacteroidia; order Bacteroidales; family Muribaculaceae; genus Lepagella. Next base: position 961 of record JBJEDL010000091.1, on the reverse strand, counting down.
TAAGAGCCAGCGCGTTGGCGGCATTTTCGAGGTCAGCCTCACTCTGCAAGGGGGCGATGAAAGAAGAAGTAACGTCGCGGAAGGTGTAGCACACCTCCATATCGTCACCTCGAGGGGTAGCCTTGATTCGAATGTCACAGCGGTCGGTATCGGTCGCCCAGGTGAATGTTGGCACGTCGGGCGCGTTCTTCTTCAAAGCCTCAGTGATAAGTTGATAGTCAGCGCGATAGATAACGCGTCGGCAACGGACATTTGATGCCAAGAGGCACTTTTCTTCAGCCTTTCGAGCGTCGGAATCGAAGCCTTCGGAATGGGCTTCGCCTATATTGGTGATGATGACCGTGTCGGGCTGAATGCACTCGGCGAGGGGAGCCATCTCGCCGAGGCGAGAGATGCCGGCTTCGATTATAGCGAGGCGCGAATCGGGAGAGATCTCCCACATCGAGAGGGGAACGCCGATTTGCGAGTTATAACTGCGTGGGGAACGAGAGATGTCGGAGAGGGGCTCCATGAGTTGGAAGATCCACTCCTTGAGGGTGGTTTTACCACGGCTACCGGTGATTGCCACGATTTCGCCGGCATAGTCCGGGCGACGGGCAGCGACTTGCTGCAAGGCTCGGATGGTGTCGGGCACGACGAGGAAATTGGCATCAGCGATGCGTTGCATTTGCGGCGGAATATGATTTACCACGAAATTACGAACGCCGCGATCGTAGAGATCGCTGATGAAACGATGGCCATCATTCCCCTTGGTGGGGATGGCAAAAAAGAGGGAATCGCCGGCTGAAGATAATGATCGAGAGTCGGTGAGGAGATGTGCGATTACTCCTCGATTGGCAGGGCACGGAAGATGCAAAAGCTCCGCTATCTGTTCAATAGTAAGAATCATCTTAAACAAAAACTTTATATAGAGCGCGTTCCTTAAAATTTTTGGGGTCGTAGGGGCGGATATTTTTGAGCA
>JBJEDL010000090.1:0-3169 GCA_051872035.1 Lepagella sp. | reverse complement strand
CAACTTTCGCTGCTTGTCTTGTAGCAAAATTTCAATGTTCTCTTGCCTTCCGGAGAGGCCTTCAGACTTGCCTTGTGGCTCGCTTGCGGCGTTTCATTTCCGAATTGCGAGTGCAAAGTTATAGCAAAAATCTGAACTGTGCAAATTTTTTGTGAAGAAAAAATTACAAAAAAATTACTTTATCTATACATCTTGCTGATAATAAGAGAGAAAGGGAGGGATAAAAAATTGCAAAAAAATGGTGCCTGAGGCGCCGGAGTGAAGCTCGGCGATAGAATCGCTATGGGAGGAGGTGGGGGAGGAAGATAATCAGGCCTATGGCTATGGCGGCGAGGGTGAATAATAGGACGGCACCGGCGGCTACGTCTTTTGCTATTCGGATAAGGGGGTCTTTCTGCGGGGAGACCTTATCGGCGAGGGCTTCGATGGCAGTATTGAAGCCTTCGGCGGAGAGGACACCACCGAAGCAGAGGATCACGGCACACCACTCAGAGGGTGTGATATGAAAGAAGAAGCCGGCTAAGATGACGAGGCACATGACGGTGAGATGGATCTTGGCGTGGGCCTCATGGCGGAAGAGGTGGGCTATTCCACGGCCGGCATATTTGAAAGCGTTAATTCTTTTTTGTAGATAAGACATAAAGGAGAACTAAGGGATAAAAGGGAGGGCTGTTAGAACTCGAAGGAGGCGTAGATGCCTATGTTGGTGCCGTCGGAGACGGGGGCTATTTGGAGGTTGTGTTTTTTGGCGAAGGGGCGTGTGAAGATGTATGCGCTACCGGCACCGATAGCAGCACCGGCGAGGACGTCATACCAATAGTGTTTTTTGGAGAAACATCTTCCCCATGCCACGTAGCAAGAGAGGGCATAGGCCGGGGCACCGAAAGCCCATCCATATCTACGTTGCAGGTAACCGGCAGTAGCAAAAGAGACGGCGGTATGGGCCGAAGGGAAAGAATGATGATCAGATCGGTCGGGACGCCACTCCTTGATGGAATATTTAAGTATGAGTGTGGCAGCGGCAGTCACGGCAGCTGTTTCGGCACCCTGTAACAGTCCCTTCCAGTCTTGCATAACAAGTGTACCGATCAGCGCCGAAGCGGGGAGGGCGATGGCAACGACATCGGTGGAAGTAGCGACACCCTTTTGCGCTGAAGTGGGTTGGAAAGGGGTGACATCATCTTGCGCCATAACTCGAGGAGCGGAGAGAGCGAGGCACAAAATCGAGATTATAATATAAGAAAGAGAATGAGCAGTTCGCATAATCCGGGATGAATTAAAAAGATGAAAAAAATGAATAGATCGAGACCATCGTAGACCTTCAGTGTCAAAGCGATGATCATCGATCTATTATATAAACGGAATAAGCTCGTATTATTGTAATTGTTCATGTTCTTATGATTAGCAATTAATTAGCGCGCTCTTAAGGGATTGGCGCATATTGCATATTCATAAGAGCATCTTCTTTAGAGAGCTCGAACCTAATAATCGTAATCGAGGGAGAAACGGTCGACGTACATAATAGATCCGGAGCCGCCGGTGAAATAATCGCCATACTTGGAAGCCGAGCATGTGATTTGCAGGTAGGTAGGGATGGCGAAAGTATTACGATAGTTCAGGGTAATTTCGAACTCTTGATACTTATCCATCTTGCCGGAGAACTGCATTTCGCCGTAAGCGATGATGAAATCGGCATTCTTATTGAAGACCTGGCGATTTTTGGGGTTCGTACGGATCTCGTAAGGGGTGGTCCAATCGGTGAGAGCCACATAAATATGGCAAGTATCGGGTACACCCTTGAGATGTTCGAACTCGGAAGAGGCATAATCGATGGTAGCGGCGGAATATTGGAAATATCCACGGAGTTTTGTGGGGTGAAGATTCCAAGTTCTGCCGAAAGCGAGGACGCCGTTGGTGCCATCGGTGCGGACATAATCGCCGGTAAAGATTGATCCAGATCCGAGTTTACCGATACCGAAAAGCGAGACGAACTTAGTTTCGCACTTGACCGCCTTACCGACGCCATCGGGGGTATAATCGGTGGGAGAGGTAAGGTTTTGGTTAAGAGTAATCGAGCCGGCATTACCGGTATCCCAGAACTTGGTGCCATTTTCGCTCCAAGGGCACCACATATCCTTATCATTCATGTGCCACTCCTCGAAATCGCCACCGGGGAGGTCAGCGACATCTTGAGTAGTGACCTCGACCTCATTACCCTTATTATCATCGGAGACGGCGCGCACGAGATACTTGGTATTCGGGTTGAGATGAGGAATAAAGCAAGAGAACGCGCCCTGATTGTGAGTGACATACTGCTCAGGGACGGGAGTCCACTCCGAGTCGGAGACGAGACGATACTCGAAACCATTTTTGGCATCGGCGGGGCCATTGCCATAAGCCCAGACGACCTTCGACCAGGCATCTACCTGATAAGTCGAGACGATAGTTTCGGATACTTGGGCATATATGGTCCAGGTTTGGGTACGACCATGGGTGGTAATATCGACAGCGAGGGGATAAGAGAGGTCGAGTGTGCCGGGGGTGATATTGGGCGACATGGTGGATACATCCTTGGCGCCGAGTTTGACACGCTGGAGTTTGAGATGTGAGAGGTCAGCGCTTTCGGGGACAGTCACGATAACACGTAGAGCAGAAGGGTCGATAAGGCTCTCCCCCACTTGCCCTTCGACTTCGAAATATCGTTCGATAGTTTGGTTTGCCTTGATCTCCCAGGAATAATCCTGATATAGAGAGAGGGTTAGCCAGAGGGTATGAGAGAGATCGTGAGTGCCCTGGAGGAGGTCGACATCGCAAGAAGCATTGGGAGTAGTGACGAACTTATTGAACTTCACATTGCAGATATCTACCGACTCATCGAGATAAAGGTTTACCTGATAAGCGAGCGAATCGATATAAGCAGACTTAATCTCGCCATCGGCAGCGATCTCGAGGATGCGCTGTGGGATACGGGGATAAGGGAGGTCATTTTCGATACAACCCGAAGCAGCGATCAGGCAGGAAAAGCAGATCACCGGAGAGATGATATTATAGAAAATATGACGCATAGAGATAAGAGACTAAGAGCGCGTTCCTTAAATTTTTAGGGCCGTAGGAGTCGTAGCCTTGAGTCGATTTTGATTACTTGCTGTAAGGAGCATACTCCTGTATG
>JBJEDL010000089.1:0-3174 GCA_051872035.1 Lepagella sp. | reverse complement strand
GCTTCCGCCGATGTCATCTCAGATGTCGCACTCAATAAGGGGGAGTTCGCATCCCTTCAACCTGTTTCTCCCGCAGGTCATTCTTATCGCAAAACCATCAAGGGCATCGAGTATTATTGCTATCCACTCCGCGCTTTTATGTTCTCGATGGCTGAGGCGGGTAGCTATTCCCTCGACCATGGCGAGTTCCAAATCGCCATCTCGATCCCACAAGTGGTCAATGATCCTTTCTGGGGGCGTGTCCGCACCTCAAAACTCGAGTCTTTTAAGGTGCCGGTTCGTAAGTCTTCGTTCAAGGTGAAGTCTCTTCCCAATCCACCGGAGGCTATCGATTTTTCCGGTTCGGTCGGAAAGTTCTCTATCGAAACTATTATCCCTAAGGGTAATATTTATGTCAATGAGGAGGCTACCGCTATTATCGTGCTCCGCGGCACCGGACTGATCGCCGAACAAACCATGCCCGAGTATCGCGGCGCTTTCTCTCACGGCGTTAAACTCAAGTCGGTGTCGGAGTCGCGTACCGCTGCCTACGATGATGGTGTCATGATCTCCGAACTTCACTTGGAGTGCACTTTTATCCCTACATCTTCTTCCGATGCCGAAATCGGCGTCGTGTCGTTCGATTATTTCGACCCCGAAACCAAGAAGTATATCAAAACTGAATCCACCCCGGTCAAAGTCGATGTGAAATCATCGGTAGCCAAACGCCAATCCCTCTCCATATAACCCAATTGCAGTCATGTTTAGAAGATTCATCATATTATCCTCGCTTCTCTTTTCCCTCGCTTGCGCCTGGGCCGGTTCGGTCCATCTCTCCATCGAACCGCAACGCGGCAAGCGCTCGATCGAGGTCGGCGATATGTTCTACCTCTATGTCAAGGTCTCGGATATATCTGCCCGACCCAATCAGCCATCTCTCCCCGGCGCTAAATTAATCTATTTCGAACAGACCGGTTCGGAGTCCCGCTTCGAAAGCGTCAATGGAGTTAGTCGGCAGTCTTCGTCGGTGATCTATACCGCAACATTCCGAGCTCTCAAGGAGGGTTCTTATTCTTTCGGCCCGATCAATGTCGGCGGCACCAAGAGCAATCAGGTGAAGTATGCCATCGGTGCTCCGATGCCTCAAAACAATACCCCTGCCAACCCCTCCGGCGGAAACGCAAAACCTGCCCCCGATGGTAGCGACAAACCAAAGTATATCGGCAAGGGTGACGGAAATCTTTTCCTCCGCGCCAATGTCTCGACTTCGTCTGCCTACGAACAGCAGGCTATCGTTTATACCGTTAAACTTTATACCACCTATGATGCTATCAAGTTTATCGGCGCTACTTCTGCTCCCAAGTTCGACGGTTTCGTCGTCGAGGAGTCTAAGGAGGTCTCCAATTCTCTATCTTACGAAACTTACGAGGGGAAGACCTACGCCACTGCAGTCATCGCTCGCTATATCATCTTCCCGCAGATGACCGGTTCGCTCAAGGTCACCGGTAATACTTATACTATATCGGTCGACCGACGTGAGTATTACCATGATTCTTATTTCGGCAGCATGTCGTTCGCTGTGCCTATGCAACTCAATGTCACCCCCAATGATCTGGTGATCAATGTCAAGGCTCTACCCACCCCCAAACCTGCCGATTTCTCCGGCGCTGTCGGCGATTTCTCCATCTCTTCTTCGCTCCCCGATTCCCGGTTTAAGACCAACCAAGCAGCTTCTATTGTATATAAGGTGCAGGGTGCCGGTAATATCAAGTATGTTCAACTCCCCGATCTGTCGGCTCTATTCCCCGCAGATATCGAGATATATACCCCCAAGAATACACAGGATGTCAAGGTCGGCGCCTCTTCCGTTTCCGGTTCGGTGTCGTTCGATTATTCCTTCATGCCTCTCGAGGAGGGTGCTTTCAAGATCCCGGATGTGAAACTTATCTATTTCGACCCCGTCGCTGAGGAGTATAAGACCTCCGTTGCCAAAGGCTATACCATCAATGTCGGCAAGGGTGCAGGCTCAAAGTCGGCGCGCCGCAATCATCTTCGCTTCGAACAGAAGTTGCTCGATGTCGACACCGATGATCTTCGACTCTCTCGCTCGCCGATGGTATATTCCTTCTCTTATTGGCTATGGTATATCCTCCCCGTGGTGATTCTCCTCACTTCCTTTATATTCTATCACCGTTATGTCTCTCTCCATGCCGATATGGTGGCTTTCAACAGTCGTCGTGCCAATAAGATGGCTCGCCGTCGACTCCGCAAGGCTAATGCCGCTATGCGTCAGAATGACCATGACCGATTCTACGACGAACTTCTCCTCGCTCTATGGGGGTATCTCGGCGATAAACTAAAGATGCCTACATCCGAGCTGATGCGCGATAATGTCCGCCAAGTCCTCGTCGAAAAGTCTATCAGCTCTGATACCATCGACCTCTTCATCCGTATCATCGATGATGCCGAGTTTGCCAAGTATTCTCCGGCGGCTGCCGGCCAGACCCTCAAGGAGGCTTATCAGGAGGCCGCCGATATCATCGACCGCCTCGAGAAGGAGTTTAAGAAGTAGTATCATTTCTTTTTTTTGTCTCACATCGTTTTGATTCATCTCAGTTATGTTTAAGTTGATGTCTCGTTATATTCATTATATATTGTCGCTCGTGGCAGTCTTTCTCCTCCCGACTCTCGCGTCGGCACAGTCTGTTGCTGATGCTGATTCCGCTTATTCCCAAGGGGATTATTCCCGCGCTATCCTCCTCTATGATTCAATAGCGCGTCAAAAGGGCGTCTCTTCGGAGCTGCTCTATAATCTCGGTAATGCTTACGCGCGCGGCGGCGATTATGGCAATGCCATGGTTTCCTACCTCCGAGCACTCCGCATCGACCCCTCTAATTCCCGAGCCAAGGCTAATGTCAAGTATATTGAGTCGAAGGTCTCAGAAAATAATCGCGCCGAACTCAAGGGTAAGAAGCTCTCGTTAGACCCCGATGCCCCCTCGTTCTTCTCTTCGATCCGTAATTTTATCGTCAGAGATCACCTCTCCGATTCTTGGGCTGTCTGGGCTGCAATATTCTTTATCCTCTTCGTGGCTTGCCTCGCCGCTTATATCTATTTCAGAGATGTCTTGATCCGTAAAATCGGTTTCTTCGGCGGACTCTCTACTCTCTTACTCTCGATCGTGATGGTGCTCT
>JBJEDL010000088.1:0-60432 GCA_051872035.1 Lepagella sp. | reverse complement strand
TGCTCAAAAATATCCGCCCCTACGACCCCAAAAATTTTAAGGAACGCGCTCTTAGGTTAAGGAGTTGGAGTAGAGATTTACCACCTCTAAAAATGTAATAATAGCAAAGTTCGCAAAAAAACTTAACATTTGGAAATGAAAGGAGCAAAAAAAGCATTATTTTTGTAGCGATATAACCCGAGAGTGAAATATCCTACAAGAAGAGTAATAAAAACTACAACCATAAAAGGATAAAAACGTGAAATTCAGAACCGAAATAGAGATACCCAAGAGCGATTTGACCCTAACACCTGAAGAACCGATCCTGATGGTGGGTTCATGTTTTGCCGACAACATCGGCAATCGGATGCGAGAATGTCTATGGGATGCCGACAATTCGTCGGGCGTTCTCTACAATCCGCTATCGATTGCAGAGTGGCTTAGGATGGTGCTTCTGAGCGAGCATCCTGCCGAGGCATTTGCAGCGACACTCTTCGAGGGGGGAGGCATGATCCACTCCTGGATGGGAGATACCACCTACTCGGCGACCACAGTCGAAGAGAGTGTCGAGCGATTTCGCCGGATAGCGAAACGAGTACGCGATGTAGCGAAGCGAGGCAGAACCATCTGCATTACATTCGGCACCTCCTACTGCTACTTTCTGAACGGGAGGAATATGGTAGTCGCCAACTGCCACAAGCAACCATCAGCCCTTTTCACCCGCCGTCGCATCGAGATCGAAGAGATCACCGCGCCCTGGCTCGAGCTGATAGCCCGACTTAAGGAGAGATATCCCGGTTTGCGGCTGATATTTACGGTGAGTCCGGTAAGGCATATCCGCGACGGGCTGAGCGATAACTCACTCTCTAAGGCGACGCTGCGGCTTGCCGTCGACCGGCTCTGCCGCGAAGAGGGATGCTACTACTTCCCGGCATACGAGATCATGATGGATGATCTGCGCGACTATCGCTTCTATGGCAGCGACTTGGTGCATCCCAACGAGCAGGGTGTGGAGTATATCTGGGAGCGTTTCGTAGAGACCTATCTCGACGAGGCAGGCAAATGCTATCTCAAAGAGGGTAATGCACTTATGAAGCGGCTCAACCATCGCCATATCAACGCCACTGCGGAGATGGTGGAACGATTTGCTGCACAGACGCAGGCACAACTCCGCGCCTTCAAAGCCCTGCACCCCGGAGCACTACTCCCCCACCCTTAGAGCGCGTTCCTTAACGGATAAATTTGATTCGATAATCGCTGCGTGGGGAGCGGATGGCGAGGATGTAGAGTCCGGCGTCGAGGTCGGTGATATCGACGTGAGGATTCGTGCCGTTAAGGCCGGAGCGGTGAAGCGCCGTCACCCCTTGAGGGGTATAGATCGAGACATCGAGGGGTTCGCCACCGGTATTGAAGATTTCAATCTCTTGCGAGCCGACGATGGCGCGGATATCTGCGGCATCGGTTACACCCTTCATATTGCCGAGGCCGAGAACTTGGCGGATACCATTGTAGGGTTGGAACCATCCCTGACCATGGCGAGGATTCTGAGGGTCGGGATATTGGTGAGTGTTGGTGCGAGCGATGATATCCAAGACGTCATTCACGCCGAGAGTGGGGTCAGCCTCGAGCCAGGTAGCGACTACTCCGGCGAGATAGGGTGTCGACATCGACGTACCGGAATTGTGGCTATAATAATAAGACTTGCCGGCGATGTCGAACTTGCCGATGACACCGGGGAGAGTTTCGGGATTATTTTCGACGAAAAAGCTGCTGCATGCCGAGATGATGCCGGCACCGGGAGCCACGGTGTGCGGGAGCACTCGTCCATCGACGAGAGTAGCATAACCCGACCCGTCGTTGACCTTGAGGGGGTCGAAGTCGAAGGTGTATTCGCCACCGGAGATATTGGGGGCGGTTTTGCGGTTATTATACATACCGACACAGATGACATTCTCGCCGGTGGCTATATCGCTGACAGAGAGGGTGGAATTGGGAGGGAGTTCTTGAGGCCAGGTCACGAAGCGAGAGCGGGAGCCATCGCAAGTGATGTCGGCATGAGTGCCATAATCGCCGACGAACTCTAAGCCGAGGGTATAGCGAGCCCACAAGCCGTGGCTATTGGATGCAGCCTCCTGAGTATGAGTGACATACTGTACTTCGGTGACCCATCTGCCATTGAGATCGCTCACCCGGCCGGAGAAAGAGACCGTGCCGCTGAAATACTTGCCGAACTCAAGGTTATTGAAAGAAGATATCGAGGTGTCGAAAGAGTCTTGCCCCTCTTCGATGGTAATCAAGTTGGATCGATAGATGAGGTGGGCGTTGTTGCCATCGAGGATAAGGAGTCGTACGCCGACCGGGCGCTGATCGGAGCTCCAAGCGTCGGTGATGCCAACCATGTCAAATTGCTTCCAATCGCCGGAATGGAGTTGCACGCGCCATAATGGTTCGGTGTCGCTGAATGTGATGCGATAAGAGTTGTCATCATCGCCCTCATTGCCGGCAGCCATACAGATTACAGCCTCCTCGCCGAGGAGTTTGATATAACGGCAGAAGAGCGACGTGCCGTCATGGGGACCATTGTAACTTCCCAAAGAGAGGTTGATCACCGCCGGGCGCCCGACAGAGCGGGCATATTCGATAATATCTTCGCAGGCAGAGAGGATGGCGGCGTCATAGAGATGGCACGATGTGACTACGATATCCGCTTCGGGAGCGAGGCCACCATAACCGTTGTCGTTATATCCTCCCGCCATGATGCCGGCAACGTGAGTGCCATGAGTTTTTTCGGGATTGTCGGTGGTCCAAGCATCGATCTCATCGGGAGAGTCGAAGATCTCTCGGATGCCGTTGAGTTCGTCGTAGTTGGCGATACGTTTTACGCGGGAGTTACCTTCGGAGTCGAGGAATGTGATATGATGGGGGTCGATGCCGGTGTCGCAGAGACCCACGACGACCCCTCGGCCGGTATATGGGCGTGGGAGGTTGGTGCCGTTATGGATGAAATCGGCGCTGTAGTGAGTTTTTGCCACATCGAGAGTCGGGGTGGCAGGGAGAGGGAGGCGAGGAGAGGAACGACGAGATTTATACCCCGGGGCAGCGATGATGCCACCATCGTAGAGGTCGTAGGGTACGCAAGCCAGAAGCATATCGGCACGACGATGCCAGATGATGACACCTTGGCTCACAAGCTCCTCCACTTCCATATCGCTGTCGACGACAAGAATCTGGGGGATATACTTAGGCTTCGAATCATCTGCATCGGCGGCGCTCACCCCGATGGCAGCGCCGACAAACAAAAGCAAAAACAAAAACACACGTCTCATAATCAACAAATTTAAGAATAAAATTCGGTTGGACAAAATTTTGTTCGGTTTTCCGGGGCTTTTCCGGGAGGTTTGTGGATTGGGATTTGTATATTATTAGAGAATTTGTTATCTTTGTTCGATAATGATTGTTATCTTTGTTGGATAATGTTTTGATGGATAGGGGACATTATATAAGAAAAATAGATTAGCGATGGTATTTTTATGTTATATAGAGTCGAACACTGAGCAGGCTATCACCACGTTGGTGATGGTGGTGAGCATGATCATCGCCATCCTGTTGGCGTTGCTGATATATCAATGGATGAGATATCGCAAGAATGCGTCGCAGATGGGAGACCTGATCGACAAGGTGCATGCCGAGCGTATTGCGATGCGCCAGGCTTTCTTCGCCGATCACAGCGACAATGCTCAAAGCGATATCGACCTGCCGGATTGGAAAGAACGAATGCACATGAAGGGGACCGGCTGGCAAGACCTCTCCCTCTTTATGATCAAGAGCTTGGTCAACGACCTGCTATTCATCTCCTCAGTGGGGCGCGATGAATTTGAGGCCGGCATCGAAGAGACCAAAGTCAGTGATGTGATATCTATCTTCCGCGACAGTCTCAGTTATAGGTCGAATAAGACTGCTCTTGACATCGTCTTACCTGAAAAGGATATCACATTTTATGCTGATATCGAGTGTCTCACGATGGTGATGGGGCATGTGATGAGATTTCTTGCAGATCTGAGTTCGAACCGCAAGGTGAGGATCAGCGTAGAGCAACGTTGCGAGCCGTTCCTGACGATCGTAATGGAGACCTGCACGGCGCCGGAGAATCGAGGCGGACGCGGAGTGGAGATGACCGACCTATTCGATGAATTTGTCGACCTTCAGGATGTGTTGCAACGGCAGTTGGGAGGCATGCTGATGTGCCGACTTATCTATCTGCTGATATGCAGCTCGATAGTGCCTGATCGGAATTGCCAAGAGGGTGTGAGATACCTGCTCCACATACCGAGCGACCCGCGCCTCGCCGGCACTGAAGCTCTGAGAGGAGAGAATCTGACGAAAAAATAGCTTTCAGGCAAATCGACAAAAGACTACCTGACGAATCGAAACAAACAAAAACCTGATAATTAATGTTAAACTCAAGAGCAAAATTTCTTATGGCAGCAGCCATGTTGGCTTGCGGGATAGCGACGCAAGCCGAAGCACAGACCAACAGCAAATATGATGCACAATTCATCGACTGGCCGACCTACAACGGCAGCGATCTGGAGCTCACCGTCGATAACCGAGGCACACATTTTCGGTTATGGAGTCCGAAGGCCGAAGCTGTGGAACTACGTCTCTACAGCAATGGCGCCACCGGGTCACCCTACGAGACTATCGCTATGACCCGCGACGGCAATACCGGCACCTGGGTGATAACGAAGGCAGAGCGTCTCTATGGCAAATTCTATACCTTCCGCGTCAAGAGCGGCGGCAAGTGGCTCGACGAGACTCCGGGCGTATGGGCGAAGGCTGTCGGCGTGAATGGCAAGCGTGCCGCGATCATCGATATGGCAAAGACCGACCCCGAAGGTTGGAGCGAAGACAAGGGACCGAAGGTGGAAAACTTCAGCGATGTGATCATCTATGAGATGCACCATCGCGACGTGTCGATGCACCCCACTTCGGGCATCGCCAACAAGGGTAAATTCTTGGCACTCACCGAACCTGGCACCACCTCACCCCAAGGATACAAGACCGGTATCGACCACCTCCGCGAGCTTGGCATCACCCATGTGCATATCCTTCCATCTTACGACTATAACTCTGTGGATGAAGCCAACCTTCAGATGAACACCTATAACTGGGGATATGACCCTCAGAACTATAACGCACCCGAGGGAGGCTATTCCACCAATCCGTCGGATCCCGCCTCACGCATCGCCGAGATGAAGCAGATGGTCAAGGCGCTCCATGATGCCGGCATCGGCGTGATCATGGATGTGGTCTACAATCACACTGCCGAGCAGGATGGATCGAACTTCGAACTTACCGCCCCGGGCTATTACCATCGTCACTGGGACGACGGCAGATATTCCGACGCCTCGGGATGTAACAACGAGACAGCCTCCGACCTCGAGCAGATGCGCAATTATATCATCAATTCGGTGAAATATTGGGCTACGGAATATCACATCGATGGTTTCCGTTTTGACCTGATGGCTATCCATGACACTGAGACTATGACTCAAGTGGCAGCAGAGCTCAAGAAGATCGGCCCCTCACTTTTCGTCTATGGCGAGGGATGGACAGCGGGCGACTCTCCACTACAGCCGGAGCGTCGTGCACTGAAGGAGAATGTGAGCAAGATGAAGGATATCGCCGTCTTCTCCGACGATCTTCGTGACGCTGTAAAGGGACACTACACCAACGCCGCCGACCGCGGATTTGCCACCGGCAAACCGGGCTTGGAGGAGACCGTCAAGATCGGTATCGTAGCGGCAACGAGCCATCCTCAGGTGGACTACAGCAAGGGTAACAACTCCAAATTCGCCTACGCCACATCACCCGAGATGGTGGTGAACTATGTGTCATGCCATGACGACCTCTGTCTGACCGACAAACTGCGCATCTCGATGGCGGGAGAGAGTGAGGAATCGATGTTGGCAGCCGCCAAGTTGGCACAGACCATCGTTTTCACTTCGCAGGGCACACCCTTTATGTTTGCCGGCGAGGAGGTGTTCCGCGACAAGAAGGGAGTGCACAATTCCTACAATAGTCCCGACACGATTAATGCCATCGACTGGAGCAACAAGGCGAAATATCACGATCAATTCGAATATTATAAGGGACTTACAGCACTGCGCAAGGCACATCCGGCATTCCGCATGACCACAGCCGCCGAGATCGCAAAGAACCTGAAATTTGACAAGATCGACTCCGCCAAGACCCCCAATTTGATCTCCTACTCGCTGCTCAACAATGCCAACGGCGACACATGGAAAGAGATCAAAGTAGTGTTCAACGGTTCGAGTCAGTCACAGAGTGTCACCATCAAGAAGGGAGACTGGAAGATAGTAGTGGCAGAGGGTAAGATCTCCCCCACCGGCGACCTTGGCGCCACCAAGGGAGGCAAGATGACCCTACCCCCCTACTCCGCGCTGATCCTCGCCCGCGAAAAATAAAAGCGCGCGACCACAAAAAGAATCGATTCCAACAAAACATAAAAACAAAAAGAAGGGGATGTATCAAAGCGATACATCCCCTCGTCGTATTCCCATGGGGAGTCGAACCCCAATCGTCGGAACCGGAATCCGATATTCTATCCATTGAACTATGGGAACTTATTGTCCATTGAACTATGGGAAAATATTATCCATTGAACTATGGCGGCTTATTTTTGTCTAATTATTGATAATAATGCACAAAAGGCCTATTTGGAGTGCAAATTTAATGCTTTTTTCGATTATAATCACTATATTTGGCGAAAATTGGCTAAAAAAAGTTGCAAAATATGAATGTACGCATCGAAAAGGAGTGGGGAGAAGTATTGGCAGAGGAGTTCGAGAAGCCCTATTTCAAGGCGCTGACCGACCGTGTTCGGGCGGAGTATAGCGATCCGAATCAACATATCTATCCGGCAGCGGGACGCATCTTCGCCGCCTTCGATGCCTCGCCCTTCAGTCGGACGAAGGTGGTGATCATCGGTCAAGACCCCTACCATGGCGAGGGTCAAGCCAACGGGTTGTGCTTTTCGGTGAATCCGGGTGTGATGTTTCCACCATCGCTGCGCAACATTCTGAAAGAGGTGCACGATGATGTCGGTGCGCCAATCCCCGCCGATGGCGACTTGTCACGCTGGGCACGTCAGGGGGTACTACTGCTCAATGCGACTCTCACCGTGCGGGAACATCAGCCGAAGTCGCACGCCGGGATGGGTTGGGAGATCTTCACCGATGCGGCAGTGCGCCTCTTGGCACAGCGCAGAGACAACTTGGTGTTCCTGCTCTGGGGATCGGATGCCATCCGCAAGGGTGGGATGGTGGACCGCAGCCGCCACTTGGTGCTGACCTCGCCCCACCCCTCTCCCCTATCAGCACACCGAGGCTTCTTCGGCAATCGCCACTTCTCGCAAGCCAACCGCTACCTGACCGAGCATGGCATGACTCCCATAGAATGGTAGAATTAGGAATTAGGAATTAGGAGATAGGAATTAGAATTGTAATTTATGAGACGAACGTTCTTGATATATATGATGATGGCGGCTACACTCTTCGTGGTTCGAGGGGAGGTGGACACCACTACAGGCATCTTCGACCGACGCTTCCGCACACTGAAGACCGAGGTGGAAGATAACTTCATGTCGCCGCCGGTGATCCGACTCGGCACCAACGACCGGATCCTGGTAAAATTCGACGAAATCGGCGAAGACAACAGTTACTTGGAATATCGGCTGATACACTGCAACGCCGACTGGCAACCCTCGCGTCTGATCGAATCGGAATACTTGGAGGGATTCAACTCTGTGCGCATCGAAGATTATGCCTACTCCACCGCCACCTTCGTTCACTATGTCAACTATCTGATAGCATTTCCCAACGAAGAACTGCAGGTGACCCGGTCGGGCAACTACCTACTACAAGTCTACGATCCGGAGGAGCCGGAAGAGACACTACTGCAGACACGCTTTCAGGTCACCGAGAATAGTGTCTGGATCGAAGGGAATGTCACATCGCGCACCGATATGGGACACAACACCTACTGGCAGCAGTTGGCATTTGAGATCGACTGCCAAGGCTTCGGCGACTTCAACCCCTATCAAGACATCATCGTGGAGGTGACCCAAAACAATCGGGAAGCCACCAAGCGACGCATCATTACGCCATTTCGCATCTCGGGCGACAAGATGATTTACGAGCATCTAAATGACCTGGTGTATGCGGCGAGCAATGAATATCGACGTTTCGAATCGGTGAGCAACTCCTTCACGGGTATGTGGGTCGATTCGCTGCGCTATATGGGGAGCAACTACCATGTATGGCTCAAGGTAGACGAGCCTCGACAATCGGCAAGCTATAGTTACGACCAGACCCAGCATGGCAGATTCTTGGTGCGTGAATACAACTCGACCGACTCCGATATCGGAGCCGACTACATCACGGTGCACTTCCTGCTGGAATGTCCCGAGCTGCCCGCCTACGACATCTACTTGGATGGGGAATTTACCCACGACCGATTCGACAAAGCGAATCAGTTGACCTACGACTATCGAGCCGGAGGATATGTGGCGGAAATACCTCTGAAGCAGGGGGCATACAACTATCAGTATGTCACCCGCTCGCGACAGACCGGCGAGATCTCCACGGCTACCATCGAAGGTGACAAATACGAAACCCTCAACGAATATGGCATCGCCGTATACTTCCGTCCACCGGGAGCACGCGCCGACCGGCTGATAAGTTATCGAATACTGCAGATGGAGTAAGATCGGCAGAGGGATAAAAGAAACAAAAACAAACCAAAAGAATAGAGAATAAAGAAATGTTACAGATAAGAGACACTCTGGTATCGCTCGATCTTGTGGAGCGATATTTCTGTTGCGACTTGGATGCCTGCCTTGGTGCATGTTGCATCGAGGGAGATGCCGGAGCGCCGGTGACAGAAGAGGAATCGCGACGTATCGAAGAGGTAGTGGACTCGGTGAGAGGAGACCTATTGCCTCGCGCCGTTGAGATGATCGAGCGGGAGGGTGTATCATACGTAGACTGCGAAGGGGACTTGGTGACCCAGATCGTGGATGGTCGCGACTGCGTCTTCACCTGCTATGCCCCGGGGGGCAAATGCCTCTGCGCCTTGGAGCGTGCATATCGCGAGGGGAGAATCGACATGGTGAAGCCTATATCATGCCGGCTATACCCTGTGCGCCTCAAAGAATATGACGGATTTACGGCGGTGAACCTCCACCGATGGAAGATATGCCGCCCGGCAGAAGTATTGGGACGCAAATTGGGGCTCCGCGCCTACCAATTTCTCAAAGAGCCGCTGATAGCCCGCTTCGGCGAAAGCTGGTATGAAGAGCTCAAATTTACCGCTGAAGAATACCTCCGACAGCACCCCGAAAAATCATAAAGCCGACCGACTATGACAGATCTAAATTGGTGGATATATCAGATTACGACGTTCATATACATGGTGACCATCGCCAGCTGTATCGTGGTAATCTTGAAAGAGAATCGCAATCCGATCCGATCGATATCATGGGTAATTGCCCTGATCTTCCTACCGGTGATCGGACTGGTGTTCTACATCTTCTTCGGACGCAGTCTACGGGGTCAGCACATGATCTCGCGGATGAACAAGCAGAAGATGATCACCAATATGGCTCCGAAACTTGTGGACCTCAACTCTCTCAATCTCTCTCGTTCGGATCGCAACTTGGTGAAATTGGCACGCAACATCTCTTCCTCCTTCTATACGGTGAACAATCGAATCAAGATCTTCACGACCGGACGAGAGAAATTTGCATCGCTCAAGAAAGACCTCAACGACGCCAAGCGGTCGATCTATCTGCAATATTATATCTTCATGGACGACAACTTGGGGCAAGACATCGCCGAGCTGCTGATACGCAAAGCGCAAGAGGGGGTCGATGTCAAGGTGATCTACGACCATGTAGGGAGCTTCAGTGCAAGCAAGAAATTCTTCCGAATGATGCGCGAAGGGGGTGTTGAGACCCACCCATTTTTCAAGGTAACCTTCCCGCAATTTGCCAACCGTGTGAACTGGCGCAACCACCGCAAGATCGTAATCATCGACGAAGAGATCGGCTATATCGGAGGTATGAACATCGCCGACCGCTATGTGGTGAAAGGTGATATCTGCAAGGTGTGGCGCGACACCCACTTCCGTGTCGAAGGGGATATCGTGCAGTCACTCCTCTTCTCATACGTGGTGGACTGGAACTTCCGCAACCAGAAATATCCGATGCACTTCCCCAAGCTTAACGAAACATCAATCCGGAGCGATGTCGGCATGCAGCTGGTTACATCCGGTCCCACCTCACAATGGGATAACATCGCGCTCTGCTATCTCAAAGCCATTTCCTCAGCCACGAAATGCATCTATGTGCAGACCCCCTACTTCCTGCCCACCGATGCGCTGATGCATGCCCTCGAGGCGGCAGCTCTCTCGAAGATCGATGTCAGAATCATGATCCCACGCCGCAGCGACTCGATGCTGCTGAGATATGCCTCATACTCATACGTGACACAATGCCTCAAAGCCGGCATCAAGGTGTATCTCTACAACCCCGGTATGCTCCATGCCAAGGCGATGATGATCGACGACAACTTGGTGACAGCCGGATCAGCCAACTTCGACTTCCGAAGCTTTGAGAACAACTTCGAATGTAACCTCTTCATCTACGATCGCGATGTCAACAAGCAGATGCGCGAGATCTTCTTCCGCGATATGGCACACTGCACCAAACTCTCCTACACCACCTGGCATCGACGTCCGCTGATACAGCGCTCGATAGAGTCAGTAATACGCCTCATCTCGCCTATCCTGTAAGAGCAGAGAGAGAATTTATCAAACAGGGAAGTATATATGAAAAAACAGAGTTGCTACCATACATGGCAACAACTCCGGTGAATTTAAGAATCTATGAAAATATATTTATCTATATATTGTAGAAATCTTTTAGTAGTATATGATCAAAAGGTTTAGAACTTATTATTCTATGTCAGAGAATCGAAATCAAAATTGAACCTCAATAACAGGACTTCATCCTCCGATGATCTGAATCATACCGAATCAGAAAAAAGGAGCGTCGGACTATCCGACATGATAGCGTCCTAATTTGAACAATGCAAAAGTACGAAATGCGCACAAAAGGCGCAAATTTGATGCTATCACATTATTACACCATGCCGTATGCCGTATGCTAAAACACTACGGCATTTTTCATATCTATCTATCATTCAATTTCTTATTTTGCAAATAAACATAGAAAAAAGCGACAATGCAAGGGTAAGGAATCCACCCATCGAGCCAAAAGAGGATGAAAAGAAAATGAGTTAAGGGGTAAAAGAAGAGTCACAGAGTGGGAAGATACATTTTGGAAAACATGAATTAGTAAAAAGAATAAGAAAGTCAAAAAAATTTGATTAGTAAAAATGAAAGTATTAAATTTGTAGCGAAACAAAAAGAATCGACTAATCAATGCATCTAACTCGCAAGAACCTCATATATATCATCACGGCAGCGACAGCAGCCATAGCTATAACAATCATCATATATCTGACAGCAGCAGTAGACGACGGCAGGAACGACACGTGCGCCGAGATGGGCAAATATACCATCGAATTTGCCGCCCAATACTCGAAAGAGAATCCGGAGAAGGCATATACCGTTACAGAGGAAGATATGGCTGTATCGGACTCCCTGTCCTACACGAAGATGAGGAAATTCGCCCAGCACATGTTTCGCAAGGGTGATCAACTGGTGGCATACGACTATCTGAAGAATTGCTTGGCGATGATGGATAAGCATCCCGACAATTCGGATGATGGCAAGAAATTCAGCACCCTCTGTCTGCTGCTGCTGGGAGCAGCCACCAACGAGGTTGGGCTCAATTCGCTGAGTCAGGACTATTACAATCGGGGATTGCGCATCGATGATAATGCCATCAGGGGTGGTTATCGAGCAGACTTCCTCAACAACATCGGTGAGATCTATAAGAATGACGGCAAGATAGCCGAGGCACGCGAATATTATAACGAGACACTCGCCTTGGCTCAGAAGGAGCAGAAGGAGGAATTGCTCTACATCGTATATGCCAATCTTGCGGAGCTGTCGGCGATGGAGAATAAGATCGACGATGCTATCGACTACACGCTCAAATCCATCCAGAACCTGAATGAAAAGAGCCAGACCAAGGAATATTACAAGATGCACACCCTGATCGGCAGGCTACACATCATGAAGGGAGAGAATGAGTTGGGACTCGCCTACCTCAACAATGCCTACAACCATCTGAAGGGAGAGAACAGTCGTGCGGAGTATATGGAGGCATGTATGGAGTTGATGGTATATTATGGCAAATCGGGCGACATAGCGATGATGGAACGCTATGAACGGGAGGCGGAAGAGATAGCCTCAACCGGGAATATGCTACGATCTCAAATAAAATTCTTGGAGAAGAAGAGTGAACTACTTGCCACTGCGGGCAACACCACCGAGGCATACAAGATAGAGCGGCAGATCAACTCAATCCTCGATTCGATCACCAAGCGCGAGAACTCGATCCGACTCGAACAAGCCAACAATATCTATAATATAGAGCGCGAAGAGGATAAAGCGAAGCGCGAAGAGAGTGAGCGCAAGACGATAGTATTGACTATAGCGATCGGACTATTGTCGGTGGTGCTGATAGTATTGTCAGGGCATCTTGCGTTGACCTGGAAGCGAAAGATTACATCGCGCGCCGAATCACTTGCCGAGTATGCCGGACAGCAAGAATTGCAACTCATCGAGCAGAAAGAGGAGCAAGCACGCATGAAAGAGGATCTCGACGATCACATGCAGAAGCTGGCAAGTATCACTTTGGAGCGCATCTCTAAGAATGAGCAGCTGGAAGAGGTCTCTACCGAGATCAAGAAGATACTATTGGAAGTTTCACCACGCGACAAAGCCATGCAAGAGAAACTTCGGGCACTGCTGGCACAAGTTACGGGATTGAAATCGAACTCACAATGGGAGGAATTTCAATACTACTTCGAGAAGGTTCATCCCTCGTTCTACAGTCGATTGGATTCGTTGCATCCGGGATTGACGGCAAAAGATCGCCGTCTATGCGCTTTAATTTCTATGGGATTGAGCACGAAAGATATCGCGACGATGACCTATCGCGAGGTGAGGAGTGTAGAATCGGCACGCAACAGGCTTCGTAAGAAGATGGGCTTGGAAGCTGAAGAGAATCTCTTCGACTATATGTCAACGCTACGCTGTGATCACTCCGCGCAAGAGGCTTAGAGCTCTAATAAAGGTCTAAAAAAAAGTGCTTACGACGTTGTCGTAAGCACTTTTTTTTATTTATGAGGTATCCTGTAATAATCGGATTACTCAGCGGCGGGAGCCTCAGTAGCCTCAGAAGCTTCAGTAGCTTCAACAGCGGGAGCTTCAGCCTTGGGAGCAGCCTTCTTGGAGCGGCGAGTGCGGCGAGTCTTCTTCTTGGGCTCTTCAGAAGCGAGAGCAGCCTCATTGAAGTCGACGAACTCGATCATAGCCATCTCAGCGTTATCACCGAGACGGTTGCCGGTCTTGATGATACGGAGATAACCACCGGGGCGGTTAGCCACCTTATCGGCGATAACGCCGAAGAGCTCCTTGACAGCCTCTTTATTCTGGAGATAAGAGAAGACAACGCGGCGATTGAGCATATCATCCTTCTTGCAGCGAGTGATGATGGGCTCGCAATAAACGCGCAACGCTTTAGCCTTAGCCAAGGTGGTAAAGATTCTCTTATGCTCGATAAGAGAGATAGTCAAGTTAGCCAAGAGGGCGTCGCGATGACCCTTCTTGCGGCTAAGATGATTGAATTTTTTATTATGTCTCATTGTGCGAATTATTCTTTATCTAATTTATATTTAGAAATATCCATTCCGAAGGAAAGGTTGAGTTTCTCGAGGAGGTCATCGAGTTCGGAGAGCGACTTCTTACCGAAGTTGCGGAACTTAAGCAGGTCGTTCTTATTGAACACGACGAGTTCGGCGAGAGTTTCCACTTCAGCGCTCTTCAAGCAGTTGAGTGCACGGACAGAGAGGTCCATGTCAGAGAGTTTCTGCTTAAGGAGTTGACGCATGTGGAGCACTTCCTCATCGAATTCTTCGGAAGCATCCTCTTTGGGGATCTCGAGGGCGATCTTCTCATCGCTGAACATCATGAAATGCTGGATAAGGATCTTAGCGGCCTCTTGGAGGGCATCCTTGGGGAGGATAGAGCCATCGGTAGTAACCTCAATAATGAGCTTTTCGTAGTCGGTTTTCTGCTCGACACGGAAGTTTTCGACAGCATATCTAACGTTCTTGATTGGAGTATAGATAGAGTCGATAGCGATAGTATCGGCGCTGACACCGGCCTGGGAAAGGAGTTCTCTATTTTCGTCAGCGGGAACCCAACCGCGACCTTTATTGATAGAATATTCCAGCTCGAAGCCGAAAGCGGGGTCGAGGTGGCAGATCTCGAGTTCGGGGTTAAGGACCTGAAAACCTGAGAGCACCTTGCCTAAGTCACCAGCCGTGAAGACCTCCGTACCTTCGACCTTAACGACAGCGGATTCTTCCACATGGTCCTCGGTGATTTGCTTGAAACGGATCTGCTTGAGGTTAAGGATGATGTTGGTGACATCTTCCTTGACACCTGGGATAGTATCCAATTCATGCGCCACACCGTTGATACGGATGGAGTTAATAGCAAAGCCACCCAGCGAAGAGAGCAGGATGCGTCTGAGTGCATTACCGATTGTCTGGCCATAACCGGGTTCGAGGGGACGGAATTCGAACTTAGCGAACGAATTATTGTCCTCGAGCATGATGACCTTATCGGGTTTTTGAAATGCTAAAATAGGCATGGGAATCTTAGGTATTATTATTTAGAATAGAGCTCGACGATGAGTTGCTCTTTGATGGTCTCGGGGATATCCTCACGCTGAGGGAGGTGGAGGAATTTACCACCCTTGATAGACTCGTCCCATTCGATCCAGGGGTACTTGCTGTGGTTGAAACCTGCCACAGAGTCAGAAATGACTTCAAGCGACTTGGATTTTTCGCGAACGGTAACGACATCACCGGGCATAACTCTGAAAGAGGGGATATTCACGCACTTACCGTTGACGCAGATGTGCTTGTGGAGCACGAGCTGGCGAGCAGCGGGGCGAGTGGGAGCGAGGCCGAGGCGATAGACTACGTTATCGAGGCGGCTTTCGAGGAGCTGGAGGAGCACCTCACCGGTAATACCCTTAGTGCGTTCAGCCTTCTCGAAGAGGTTGCGGAACTGACGTTCGAGCACACCGTAAGTGTACTTAGCTTTTTGTTTTTCGCGCAACTGAGTGCCATACTCAGAAGTTTTCTTTCTGCGGTTCTGACCATGTTGGCCCGGGGGGAAGTTTCTTCTTGCGAAGATTTTATCCTCACCATAGATGGGCTCGCCAAACTTGCGCGCGATTTTCGTTTTTGGACCTGTGTATCTTGCCATTATTTTTACAATTTAGCTCATCCTTGAGCGGAGCTCCTTAGCGCAGCCGCGACCGTCGAGAGAAAGATAGTATGACAGTCAATTCGCATTCAGAGCAGTGCTGTGGGGATTGAATCAGAATAATCTGAGTGAAACGTTAATAATTTTCGATTAGACTCTTCTTCTCTTGGGAGGACGACAACCATTGTGGGGGAGCGGAGTAACGTCGATGATCTCAGTCACTTCGATTCCACTTTGGTGGACGAAACGGATAGCGGCCTCGCGACCGTTGCCGGGACCCTTAACGTAAGCTTTTACCTTACGAAGGCCGAGGTCGAAAGCGACCTTGGCGCAATCTTGAGCTGCCATTTGGGCTGCGTAAGGAGTGTTCTTCTTAGAGCCTCTAAAGCCCATTTTGCCAGCAGACGACCAAGAGATAACTTGACCCTCCTCATTGGCGAGACACACGATGATGTTGTTGAAAGAGCTATGCACATGGAGCTGGCCAGCTGCGCCAACTTTGACATTTCTCTTCTTAGCTGCGACTGTCTTTTTTGCCATACTTTAAATAGATTATTTAGTAGCTTTCTTCTTGTTAGCGACTGTTTTCTTACGGCCCTTGCGAGTACGAGCATTGTTCTTAGTGCTCTGACCGCGCACGGGGAGGCCGAGACGGTGACGGATACCACGGTAGCAACCGATATCCATAAGGCGCTTGATGTTGAGCTGGATCTCTGTGCGGAGATCACCCTCCACCTTATATTCACGCTGGATCACTTCACGCACGGCAGCAGCCTGTGCATCGGTCCAGTCTTTCACTTTGATGTCATAGTCCACACCCGCTTTGTCGAGAATGGTCTTGGAGGCACTGCGGCCTATTCCGAAGATATAGGTCAATGCAATCTCTCCTCTTTTATTTTGCGGCAAATCTACGCCGACAATTCTTACTGCCATATTGCTAATTAGATATTTTGTGCAAAGGTAATAAAATTATCCTTGACGTTGTTTAAGTTTTGGATTTTTCTTGTTGATAACGTATAATCTTCCCTTACGGCGAACGATTTTGCTGTCGGGAGTACGCTTTTTAACTGATGCTCTAACTTTCATATCGGGTTTTATTTTTATTTGTATCTGAATGAAATCCTTCCTTTGCTGAGGTCGTAAGGGCTCATTTCGACCTTGACCTTGTCTCCGGGGAGGATCTTAATATAGTGCATTCTCATCTTGCCTGAGATATGGGCAGTGATCTCATGTCCATTCTCGAGTTGCACCTTGAACATTGCATTAGACAATGCTTCGAGAATTACACCATCCTGTTCGATTGCGCTTTGTTTGGCCATAATAATGTAGTTGTGTTAAACTGTATTTGATAATATCTGTTAAGACTTGCTGCTGATGATTTGGTCGATCTCATCGAAAGAGGTGAGGATCTCGGGCATATCGTCGGTGATGACCACGGTGTGCTCAAAGTGAGCGGAGGGCTTGCGGTCGCGAGTGCGACATTCCCAGCCGTTGCGGTCGATGACGATGTTCTTGCTGCCGAGATTGATCATCGGCTCGATGGCGATACACATACCGGGCTTGAGGACCGGACCGATGCCACGGCGCCCATAGTTGGGCACTTCGGGATCTTCGTGCATGGACTTACCTATGCCATGTCCACACATCTCGCGGACCACGTTATAACCATGATGTTCGCAATAAGTCTGGACGGCATTGGAGATATCGCCGATACGTTTTCCCGCCTTAGCGGCAGCGATCCCTTTGTAGAGAGACTCGCGAGTCACCTTGAGGAGGTTTAGAGTCTTGGGATCTACCTCACCTACAGTGAAAGTAAAGCAGCTGTCGCCATGGAAGCCATTGAGTTCGACCACGCAGTCAGTGCCGACGATATCGCCGTCGCGGAGTGCGTAATCAGAGGGGAATCCATGGACCACAGTTTCATTCACCTCGATGCAGAGAGTGCCGGGGAAACCGTGATAACCAAGGCAAGCGGGTTTACCCCCGTTGTCGAGGATAAACTCTCTTGCGATAGTATCGAGTTTGAGAGTTGTCACGCCGGGGGCGATCCACTTCGCCACCTCGGCAAGTGTGCGGCTGGTCAGTTGGCAAGCCTCACGCACTTTGGCAATCTCTTCAGGAGTCTTAATAAAAATCATCTTACTACAGAGACTTTACACATTAGAATGCGCCGCCCGAAGAGCGACCCTTGATGCGACCATGTTTCATCAAGCCGTCATATTTATGCATGATAAGATGACCTTCGACGATTCGAAGAGTGTCGAGGATGACACCGACGAGGATGAGGAGCGAAGTTCCGCCAAAGAAAGAGGCGAAGCTACGGTTCAGGCCGCAGACATGGGCGATAGCGGGGAGGATAGCCACGATACCGAGGAAGATCGAACCGGGGAGAGTGATACGCGACATGATAGAGTCGAGATAATCGACGGTGGGCTTACCGGGCTTGATGCCGGGGATAAAGCCATTGTTGCGTTTCATATCCTCTGCCATCTGAGCAGGACGAACGGTGATGGCGGTATAGAAATAGGTGAAGGCGACAATCATCAAGAAATAGATGAAATTGTACCAGAAACCATACATATCTGTCAGAGCGCCGAAGAAACCGGTCTGAGTCTGCTTAAACCCGATCAGAGTGATAGGTATAAACATGATGGCTTGGGCGAAGATGATAGGCATAACGCCGGCTGCATTCACCTTGAGGGGGATGAACTGGCGAGCGCCACCATATTGCTTATTGCCGACCACCTTCTTGGCATACTGCACAGGCACGTTGCGAGTACCCTGCACGAGGAGCACAGCGCCTGCGATGACAGCCAGAAGGATGAGGATTTCGACGAGGAACAGAACGAGACCACCATCTTGGGAGTTCATAAAGCGGCCGGTGAACTCTTGAACGAAGGCTTCGGGGAGACGAGCGATGATACCGATAAGGATGATGAACGAAATACCGTTTCCGACACCCTTTTGGTCGATACGCTCGCCGAGCCACATGATGAACATAGAGCCGGCAGCTAAAACAATAGTCATGAAAGCGATAGTCCAGAATCCCAACTCGACGTGACCACCAGCGGCTTGAATCTGATACTTCAGGTTCATAAGGTAAGCGGGACCTTGGAGCACGAGGATGATCACAGTAAGATAACGAGTATACTGATTGAGCTTCATTCTGCCGCTTTCACCTTCGCGTTGCATTTTCTGGAATGCGGGGAGGACCATGCCGAGGAGCTGGATCACGATGGAAGCAGTAATGTATGGCATGATACCGAGAGCGAAGATAGAGGCTTGCGAGAATGCGCCACCCGAGAACATATCGAGGAGCTGCATAAGGCCATCGGAAGTAAAATTCTTCATAGCTTGCAGAGCCTCGGGGTTGATTCCCGGCAGGACTACATAACATCCGAAGCGATAGATAATCACAAGCAGCAGCGTGATGCCGATGCGTTTGCGGAGATCTTCGACGCTCCAGATATTTTTGATTGTTTTAATAAATCCCATTATATGATAGTTTATTTTTTAACTACAGAGCCACCGGCAGCTGTGATAGCAGCTTCAGCGGATTTGGAGAAAGCGTTGGCTTCGACTTCAACAGCGTGGCTGATAGCGCCATTACCGAGGATCTTGACCAAAGCATTTTTAGAGACGAGTCCGGCCTGGCGGAGCACCTCGACAGAGATCTTGGTAACACCATTAGCTGCGAGCACTTCGAGGGCATCGAGGTTGATAGCCTTATACTCGACACGGTTGAGGTTCTTGAAACCGAACTTGGGGACACGACGTTGGAGAGGCATCTGACCGCCTTCGAAGCCGATCTTGTGAGAATAGCCGGAGCGCGACTTGGCACCCTTGTGACCGCGAGTAGAAGTACCGCCATAACCGGAGCCTGTGCCACGGCCGATTCTCTTGCATTTCTTGTTGCTGCCAACGGCAGGTTTTAGATTATGTAATTCCATTGTGTTTGAATCTTTAGAGTTTAGTCACTTTCACTAAATGGTGAACTCTCTTAACCATGCCGAGGATGTCGGGAGTATCCTCCTTGACAACGGAATGGTTCATTTTATGAATGCCGAGCGCATCGAGAGTAGCCTTTTGGACTTTCGGGGCGTTGATACGACTTTTAATTTGAGTTATTTGAATCTTAGCCATGATAAATCTTATTTACCGTTAAACACTTTTTCTACGCTAATGCCACGGTTTTGAGCGACCATAGCCGGGCTACGGAGCTCATCGAGAGCGGCGATAGTAGCCTTCACGAGGTTATGGGGGTTGGAAGATCCTTTAGACTTAGCGAGCACGTCCTTAACACCGATGCTTTCGAGGACGGCACGCATAGCGCCACCGGCCTTAACACCGGTACCTTCGGAAGCGGGCTTAAGGAAGATACGAGAACCGCCGAACTTAGCGGACACTTCGTGAGGGATAGTGCCGTTGTGTACGGGGACTTTGATAAGATTTTTCTTAGCAGTTTCAACACCTTTAGCGATAGCTGCGGTGACTTCATTAGCCTTGCCGAGGCCCCAGCCGATGATACCGTCGCCATTACCAACAACGACGATAGCAGCAAAGCTGAAAGCACGTCCACCCTTAGTTACCTTAGTAACGCGGTTGATAGCCACAAGGCGATCTTGGAGTTCAAGATCATTCGTAGTCTTTACTTTGTTGTTCTTTGCCATGATGCTTATTAAAATTTAAGACCACCCTTGCGGGCTGCGTCGGCCAATGATTTAACACGTCCGTGATAGAGATACCCGTTACGGTCGAAAACGACTTCGGTGATACCTTTTTCAACGGCTTTTTTAGCGATTTCCTCGCCAACCTTGGCGGCGATTTCAACTTTAGAACCTCCTTCGAGACCCTTTGAAGAGGCGGCAACGAGGGTATTGCCGGCGAGGTCGTCGATCACCTGGACATAGATAGCCTTGTTAGAGCGGAAGACGCTCATACGGGGGCGCTGAGGTGTACCGGAGATTTTACCGCGGATGCGGGTTTTGATTTTATTTCTTCTTGCTATCTTAGATACCATAATTATGCTAATTTTTATTTGGCGTTAGCCGACTTACCAGACTTGCGGCGGATAACTTCGCCGACAAACTTAATACCCTTGCCCTTGTAAGGTTCAGGCTTGCGGAGCGAACGGATCTTAGCGCATACCTGGCCGAGGAGTTGCTTGTCGCTGCTTTCGACGATGATAAGCGGGTTTTTGTTACGTTCGGTTTTAGCTTCGACCTTAACCTCCTTGGGGAGTTTGATATAGATAGCGTGAGAGTAACCGAGGGCGAGTTCGAGGACCTGACCGTTGGAAGTGGCACGATAGCCGACGCCGACGAGTTCGAGTTCCTTCTTATATCCTGCGGAAACGCCAACTACCATATTGTTGATAAGGGCACGGTAGAGACCATGCATAGCGCGATGTTGACGCTCGTCATCGGGACGAGTTACGACAACATGGCCATCTTCGATAGCAACGTTGATATCGGGATTGATTTCCTGAGAGAGTTCACCTTTAGGACCTTTAACGGAAACGACGTTGTCCTTAACCTGTACAGTTACGCCGGCAGGTATAGCGATGGGTAATTTACCTATTCTTGACATAATACCTTCCTCCTATTAATAAACGTAACACAATACTTCGCCTCCGATCTTGCGTTCTTTAGCCTCCTTATTGGTCATCACACCCTGAGAAGTAGAGAGGATGGCGATACCGAGGCCGTTGAGCACGCGGGGCATGTCCTTATAGCCGGTGTACTGGCGCAAACCGGGACGAGAGATGCGGTGCAAATTCTTAATAGCGCACACCTTGTCAACCGGATCATACTTTAAGGCAATCTTGATAGTGCCTTTAGGGCCTTCATTTTCCACGAACTTGTAGTTGAGGATGTAGCCCTGATCGAAAAGGATCTTAGTGATTTCCCTTTTCATTTTAGACGTTGGAACCTCCACGACGCGGTGACCTGCCATGATAGCATTCCTAAGTCTTGTCAGATAATCTGCAATTGGATCTGTCATTTGTTTGAATTGATTAAATTGATTCAGAAGAACTGAACAATATTTAAAACTCACTATAGATATCGAGTGAAAAAAGTGGGTGGAGAGTTATCGAACTCTCCGAGGACTGCTCGGAGTCAGAAAGGCAGTCGGTGATAAAGATCACCAACTGGCTTTTTTGACGCCGGGAATCAGGCCTGCCGAGGCCATCTCGCGGAATTGGATTCTTGAGATGCCGAATTGGCGCATATAACCCTTGGGGCGGCCGGTGATTTCGCAACGGTTGTGGAGGCGAACACGCGAAGCGTTCTTGGGGAGCTTTTGGAGCTTTGTAAGAGCTTCGTAGTCGATATTTCCATCAGCGTCAGCGAGTGCGGCTTTCTTGAGAGCGGCCTTTTTAGCAGCATATTTAGCCACGAGTTTTTGGCGCTTCACCTCACGGGCTTTCATTGATTCTTTTGCCATAATGATTAATTTTCGTGTTTAAACGGTAATCCGAACTTTTTGAGCAATGCGAAGCCCTCTTCGTCAGTGTTGGCAGTAGTCACGAAAGTGATGTTCATACCTTGGAGCTTTGGCACATTGTCGATATTGATCTCGGGGAAGATGATTTGCTCAGTGATGCCGAGGGTATAGTTACCGCGGCCGTCGAGCTTAGAGCTGATACCCTTGAAGTCGCGGATACGGGGGAGGGCCACACGTACGAGACGTTCGAGGAACTCATACATTCTCTCGCGGCGGAGAGTCACCATAACGCCGATAGGCATTTTCTTACGCAGCTTGAAGTTAGAGATGTCCTTACGAGAGAGAGTTGGGACAGCCTTCTGACCTGTAATAGCTGTAATCTCATTGATAGCGGTTTCGATGACCTTCTTATCTTGAGTAGCGCTACCGAGACCTTGATTAATCACGATTTTAGTCAGGCGGGGGACCTGCATGGGAGTAGTGTAGTTGAACTCCTTGGTGAGTTCGGCTACGATTTTCTCCTTATATACTTTTGAGAGTGTAGTTTCTGCCATTATTTGATCTCCTCTCCTGATTTTTTAGCGTAACGTACAGACTTGCCGTTTTCATTGAGACGGCGGCCGATACGGGTGGGTTTTCCTGATTTAGGGTCCACCACATTAAGGTTAGAAATATGCACCGGTGCCTCGATCTTGATGATACCACCTTGGGGATGCTTGGCAGAGGGCTTTGTGCTTTTGGAGACGAAATTGATACCCTCGACTACAGCGCGGTTCTTCTTAACCTGCACTTCGAGGACACGTCCGGTCTTGCCTTTGTCGTCGCCGGCGTTGACATAGACGGTATCTCCTTTCTTAATATGCAATTTTGCCATTGTAAATAAGATTAGTCTAAGATGATAAAAAAGTTGATTAGAGCACTTCGGGTGCGAGTGACACGATCTTCATATTGGTGGCTCGGAGTTCGCGAGCGACGGGGCCGAAGATACGGGTGCCACGGATTTCACCTGCGTTATTAAGGAGTACGCAAGCGTTGTCATCGAAGCGGATATAGCTGCCATCGGGGCGGCGGATTTCCTTTTTAGTACGAACGACAACAGCTTTAGAGACGGTTCCTTTCTTCACTTCAGAAGATGGTATAGTGCTTTTGACTGTAACGACGATGATATCACCGACGCCGGCGTAGCGACGGCCGGTACCGCCGAGCACGTGGATGCAGAGGACTTCCTTAGCACCGGAGTTGTCGGCAACTGTTAAACGTGATTCTGTCTGTATCATGATTACTTAACTTTTTCGATGATTTCTACGAGTCTCCATCTCTTTGTTTTGCTCAGGGGACGAGTCTCCATGAGGCGCACTGTATCACCGACGGAGCACTCATTATTTTCGTCGTGAGCGTGATACTTCTTAGTCTTATTCACAAATTTACCGTAGATCGGGTGTTTCTCCTTCCATTTGATTTCGACCGTGATGGTTTTATCGCACTTGTTGCTTGAAACAACCCCGATTCTCTCTTTTCTCAGATTTCTTTTGATTTCTTCCATTTCTTTCTGATAAGATTTAGGGTGTTAATTACTTGGAAACCTCCTGGGCGGCGATTTCCTTTTGGCGCAACACAGTCTTCAGACGGGCGATATCTCGACGATCAGCGGTGATCTTGGCGGGATTGTCCGAGGGAGTAATCGCGTGCGCTACTTTCAATTCACGATAAGCCTTCTCTGCGACCTCTATTTGGGCGCGCAACTCTTGAATGCTTAATTCCTTGATTTCTTCCTTTTTCATTTAATAAAATAACTTAGTTAAAGTGATCAGAAACGATCTTTCAACATACACGAAACGGGCCTAATTCGGCCCCATGCGGGAGGCACATTACGAATGCCTCCCGTATGTGTAACCGAAAAATTCCCTAATTATTGTGTAAGATCGAAAAAAAATTTCAAAATCACTATAATTTTTTCAGAGATTTAGAGTTTTTAGACGTTCTGAGTAGGATCATAGTCTCTGCGGACCACAAACTTAGTGAGGACGGGGAGCTTCTGAGCGGCAAGGCGGAGCGCCTCTTTAGCCACATCGTAAGGCACGCCATCGACCTCGATAAGGATACGGCCGGGAGTAACAGGAGCGACGAACCCTTCGGGGTTACCTTTACCTTTACCCATACGGACTTCGGCAGGCTTCTTGGTGATAGGTTTGTCGGGGAAGATACGGATCCAGATTTGACCTTGACGTTGCATGTAACGAGTTACAGCGACACGGGCAGCCTCGATCTGGCGGCCGGTGATCCACTTTGAATCGAGAGTTTTGATACCGAACGAACCGAAAGCCAGCTGGTTGCCTCTCTGGGCCTCACCTTTCATGCGGCCTTTCTGCGAACGGCGGAATCTTGTTTTCTTAGGTTGTAACATATTCTACGAGCTGTAATTAACGGTTGTTATTCTTTTTATTACGGAAACCACCCTTACGGCCGCCGTTTTGTGGGCGTCCGGGTTCTTTTTGTCCTGCCACGTAAGCAGGAGTAAGTTCCTTTTTGCCATAGATTTCGCCACGGCAGATCCAGACTTTAACTCCGACGACGCCGACTTTAGTGTGAGCCTCAACGAGTGCGTAGTCGATATCTGCGCGGAGAGTATGGAGAGGAGTACGGCCTTCCTTGAACATTTCGGAGCGAGCCATTTCGGCGCCATTGAGGCGACCGCTTACCTGCACCTTAACGCCCTCGGCGCCCATTCTCATAGTGCTGGCGACAGCCATTTTTACAGCGCGACGATAAGCCACCTTATTTTCGATCTGGCGAGCGATATTGGCGGCTACGATTTCAGCGTCGAGTTCGGGGCGCTTGATCTCGTGGATATTGATTTGAATATCCTTATCGGTCACTTTCTTGAGTTCCTCCTTGAGAGCATCGACATCCTTACCACCCTTACCGATGATCATACCGGGGCGAGAGGTAGCGATGGTGATAGTAGCCATCTTGAGGGTACGTTCGATGATGATCTTTGAAACGCTTGCGTTGGCAAGACGAGTGCGGAGATATTTACGGATTTTAGAGTCCTCGAGGAGGGTTTTGCCGTATTTTTTGCCGCCATACCAGTTAGAGTCCCATCCGCGGATGACACCCAGGCGGTTGCTAATTGGATTAACTTTCTGTCCCATCTTGCTTAGTCGTTATTATTGATAGTATCGATCAGGATAGTGACGTGGTTGGAGCGCTTGCGGATGCGGTAGCCGCGACCTTGGGGAGCGGGGCGCATACGTTTGAGCATCGGAGCTGCGTCGACGAACACGGTTTTAACATAGAGCTGGCCTGCTTCGGCTTTGCTCTCATTTTTTTGTTCCCAGTTAGCGATAGCAGAGCGGAGGAGTTTTTCGACCTTACGAGCTGCTTCCTTGTTAGAGAACTTCAATATACCGAGGGCTTTGAACACTTCTACGCCGCGGATCATGTCAACGACATAGCGCATCTTTCGGGGCGAAGAGGGCACATTGCGAAGGCGAGCGCCATACTCGTTTTTCTTCGCTGCCTTCAAAGCATCGGCTGCTTGTCTTTTTCTTAAACCCATTGTATTTAAAAGCTATTATAAACGTGAATTAATGATGCTGACCATTATTTCTTCTTATTGCCGGCATGTCCGCGGAAAGTACGGGTAGGGGCAAACTCACCGAGTTTGTGACCGACCATATTTTCGGTGACATAAACGGGGATGAACTTATTGCCGTTGTGGACAGCAAAAGTATGTCCAACGAAGTCGGGCGAGATCATGGATGCGCGGCTCCATGTTTTGATGACGCTCTTCTTCCCGCTTTCTTCCATGGCGGCGACCTTTTTCTCGAGTTTTACAGAAATAAAGGGTCCTTTTTTAAGCGATCTGCTCATACTTGTTTAGATTAATCAAATTATTTTTTCCTTCTTTCAATGATATACTTCGAAGAGTGCTTCTTGGGAGAGCGAGTCTTCAAGCCCTTAGCGTAGAGGCCTGTACGAGAGCGGGGATGACCACCAGACTGGCGACCTTCACCACCACCCATTGGGTGATCGACAGGGTTCATAACGACACCACGGTTGTGGGGGCGACGTCCGAGCCAGCGAGAGCGGCCGGCTTTACCGCTGCTTTCGAGGGCATGGTCGGAGTTACCGACTACACCGACAGTAGCGCGGCAAGAGAGGAGCACCTTGCGAGTTTCTCCTGAAGGTAATTTGATAATCGCGTAATCACCTTCACGCGAGGTAAGTTGAGCGAACGAGCCGGCAGAGCGAGCCATGCTTGCACCCTGACCGGGACGAAGTTCGATACAATGGATCAAAGTACCGACGGGGATGTTGGCGAGGGGGAGGCAATTTCCGACCTCGGGAGCTACATCGGGACCGCTGACCACGGTTTGACCTACTTGGAGGCCTTGGGGAGCGATCATGTAAGCTTTCTGACCATCGGTATAGTAGAGGAGTGCGATACGAGCCGAGCGGTTGGGATCGTATTCGATCGACATCACCTTAGCGGGCACGTTATCGTTGATTCTCTTGAAGTCG
The DNA here is from genome assembly GCA_051872035.1 of Lepagella sp. Lineage (GTDB taxonomy): Bacteria > Bacteroidota > Bacteroidia > Bacteroidales > Muribaculaceae > Lepagella. The sequence continues at coordinate 33,924 of JBJEDL010000088.1, read as the reverse complement.
ATGAGACGCAATTTTCTCTTATGGCCGCCGCCGCGATAGCGGGTAGAGAGGTGACCTGAAGAGTTACGGCCACCGGTGCTACGTTTGCCGACTGTAAGAGATTTTTCTGGTGTGGAAGCAGTGATTTGATCTTTGAACACACCAATAACTTTGTGTCTTTGCCCAGGCGTAGTGGGCTTAAATTTTCTTACTGCCATTTTGATTAGATGTTGCTATAATAGTCAATCTTCTGTCCTTCAGCCACAGTAACGTAGGCTTTTTTGAAAGCGGCGTGCTGACCGCGGATGAGACCACCCTTGGTGTAGCGTTGAACGCGCTTGCCTGCGTAGTTGGCGATATTAACCTTCTCGACGCGGACATTGTAGAGTTTTTCTACGATATCCTTGATCTGATACTTGTTGGCATCAGGAGAAACGGCGAAAGTGTAGCAATTCTGCTTTTCGCTGTAGGCTGTAGCCTTTTCGGTGACGATTGGTTTGATTTGAATATCCATCAGTTATATCTCCTTATTTAAAATCGTTAATGATGCCGACACTATCTTCAGTGAGAAGCATTGCGTCGTTATTGAGCACGGCGTACGCATTGAGGTCCTGAGCCTGGGCGAGCATAGCGTTGGGGATGTTGCGTACAGAGAGGAGCACATTGTCGTCGGGAGCAGCGAAGACGACGAGAGTCTTCTTGTTCTGGAGTTCGAACTTTTTGGTGATATCGACGAACTGCTTAGTGCTGGGCTTCTCGAAAGTAAAGTTTTCGATCACGATGATCTTCTTGTCGTTGAGGCGAGAAGTGAGAGCGATCTTACGAGCGAGAGCTTTCATTTTCTTATTGAGTTTTGTGCGATAATCGCGGGGACGGGGACCGAACACACGACCGCCATGATAGAGGACGGGAGAGTTGAGGTCACCACGGCGAGCGCCGCCACCACCTTTTTGACGACCCATTTTCTTGGTCGAATAAGAAACTTCGCTACGTTCTTTACTCTTGTGAGTTCCCTGACGTTGGTTGCCGAGATACTGCTTAATGTCGAGATAAAGGGTGTGCTCAGGGTTACCTTCTTTTTCAAAATTGAGAGCGAAAACCTCGTCGTTAAGGTTGACTTTGCGACCGGTATCTTCGCCTTTGATGTTATAAACTGTTACTTCCATTATTTCTCAACTATAAGTATTGAACCTTTAGGTCCGGGAACGGAACCCTTAATCATTAACAAATTGTGCTCGGGAAGCACTTTGATCACTTGGAGGTTTTGGACAGTGACGCGTTCGTTGCCCATTTGGCCGGCCATACGGAGTCCTTTGAACACCTTAGCGGGATAAGAACAAGCACCGATAGAACCGGGGGCACGAAGGCGGTTGTGCTGACCGTGAGTTTTTTGGCCTACGCCGCCGAAACCGTGGCGCTTAACGACGCCTTGGAAGCCTTTACCCTTGGAGGTGCCGACAACGTCGACGAAAGAGCCCTCTTGGAAAAGATCCACAGTCAGCGTATCGCCCAAGGCAGGGATTGTCTCGAACGATTTGAACTCGGCCAAGTGTCTTTGGGGAGCCACGCCTGCCTTAGCGAAGTGACCTGCCATAGGCTTGGTGGTATGTTTCTCCTTAGCTTCTTGGAAACCTACCTGAACAGCGCTATAGCCATCCTTCTCAACAGTTTTGATTTGCGTAACCACACAAGGACCTACTTCGATAACAGTGCACGGAATATTTTTTCCGTCGGCACTGAAAACGGATGTCATTCCGATTTTCTTTCCTAATAATCCTGGCATTTCTTTAAACTATTTGTGGTTGTTTACGGTTAAAAAAGTTAGTTCTACACATTAGACTTTGATAGAAACGTCAACGCCTGAGGGGAGTTCGAGCTTCATAAGAGCGTCTACAGTCTTGGCTGTGCTGTTATCGATATCGATAAGGCGCTGGAATGAAGAGAGTTGGAACTGCTCGCGGCTTTTCTTGTTGACGAAAGTCGAGCGATTGACAGTGAAGATGCGCTTGTGGGTGGGCAATGGAATAGGGCCCTTAACGTCAGCGCCTGTCGACTTCACAGTCTTAACGATCTTCTCGGCAGACTTATCTACGAGGTTGTGATCGTAAGATTTGAGTTTAATTCTGATTTTTTGGCTCATATTTTTGGTTTGACTTAGAAGCGAAAATAAGATCGTTGATACCGGAGCCCCCCGGAGGGGGCTTCGGATATTATAGAGATGATTACTTCAAGAGATCTACGCGGCCTTGAACTTCGGTGAGCACATTTCGAGCGATCGAAGTGCTGACCTCGGCATAGTGGCTGAACGACATAGTGGAAGTGGCGCGACCGCTGGTGATAGTACGGAGAGCAGTAACATAACCGAACATTTCAGCCAGAGGAGCTTTAGCCTTAACGATGCGGGCACCGGAGCGGCTGTTTTCCATACCCTCCACCTGGCCACGACGCTTGTTAAGGTCGCCGATTACATCACCCATAGACTCTTCGGGAGTCACGACCTCGATCTTCATGATAGGCTCTTGGAGCACGGGGCCGGCCTTCTCGCAGCCATGCTTGAAAGCTTGGATTGCGCAGAGTTCGAAAGAGAGCTGGTCGGAGTCCACGGGGTGGAACGAACCGTCGAGCAGAGTCACTTTGAGGCGTTCTACGGGGTAACCGGCGAGGACACCATTCTTCATAGCAGTCTGGAAGCCCTTCTGCACAGAGGGGATATACTCCTTGGGCACGTTACCACCCTTAACCTCGTCGACGAACTGGAGGCTTCCTTCGAAGTCCTCGTCAGCGGGTTCGATGCGAACGATGATGTCAGCATACTTACCGCGACCACCGGTCTGCTTCTTGAATGTCTCACGGAGTTCGACGGGCTTGGTGATAGCTTCCTTATAAGTAACTTGAGGTCTACCCTGATTACACTCGACCTTGAACTCGCGGCGGAGGCGGTCGATGATGATATCGAGGTGGAGCTCACCCATACCGCTGATGACAGTCTGGCCTGTTTCCTCGTTGGTTTCAACGCGGAAAGTGGGGTCTTCTTCAGCGAGCTTCTGGAGGCCGACGCCGAGCTTATCGAGGTCCTTCTGAGTCTTAGGCTCAACGGCGATACCGATCACAGGATCGGGGAACTCCATAGCTTCGAGCACGATAGGATTGTTTTCGTCGCAGAGAGTATCGCCGGTGCGGATATCCTTGAAACCAACACCTGCGCCGATATCACCGCAGCCGATTTTCTCCATAGGGTTCTGCTTGTTGGAGTGCATTTGGAAGAGGCGAGACACGCGCTCCTTCTTGCCGGAGCGAGTATTGAGGAGGTAGCTACCGGCTACGACCTCGCCTGAATATACACGGAAGAAGCAGAGGCGGCCAACGTATGGGTCAGTAGCGATCTTAAAAGCGAGAGCCGACATAGGAGCCTCGGCGCTCGGTTCGCGAGATTCGACAGTGTCGGGGTCTCCAACGGCGTGGCCCTCTACAGCGCCGGCATCCTCGGGAGAGGGGAGATAGGCGCAGACAGCGTCGAGGAGTGTTTGCACACCCTTATTCTTGAAAGAAGAGCCGCAGAGCATGGGGTTGATCTGCATAGCGAGTGTACCCTTGCGGATAGCAGTGCGGATTTCCTCTTCAGAGATGGTAGAGGGGTCGTCGAAATACTTCTCCATGAGAGCGTCGTCGCACTCAGCGAGAGTTTCGAGCATCTTGTCGTGATACTCCTCAGCCTCATCGCGGAGAGAAGCGGGGATTTCCTCTATAGAATATTCAGCGCCCATAGTCTCATCGTGCCAGAAGATAGCCTTCATGGTGATAAGGTCAACGACGCCCTTGAAAGACTCTTCAGCGCCGATAGGGATCTGAATGGGGAGAGGGTTAGCGCCGAGCACCTCACGAAGTTGGCGAACCACTTCGAAGAAATTGGCACCCGAGCGGTCCATCTTATTAACATAGCCGATACGGGGCACGTTGTACTTGTCAGCCTGGCGCCAAACGGTTTCGGACTGAGGCTCAACACCGCCGACGGCACAGAAAGTAGCTACAGCGCCATCGAGCACGCGGAGCGAGCGCTCCACCTCGACGGTGAAATCGACGTGTCCCGGGGTATCAATCAGATTGATCTTATACTTCTCATCGGCGTAAGTCCAGAAGCAAGTAGTAGCGGCGGAAGTGATGGTAATACCACGTTCCTGTTCTTGCTCCATCCAGTCCATGGTAGCGGCGCCATCATGGACTTCACCGATGCGGTGGGTTTTACCTGTATAAAAAAGGATACGTTCAGACGTAGTTGTTTTACCGGCATCGATGTGGGCCATGATACCGATATTACGAGTAAACTGGAGTTCGTCTTTTCTTGCCATTGTCTTGAAATATCAATATTAAAATCTGAAGTGAGCGAATGCGCGGTTAGCTTCAGCCATGCGGTGCATGTCTTCTTTTCTCTTGAACGCGCCGCCCTGCTCGTTGAAAGCGTCGACAATTTCGGCAGCGAGTTTATCGGCCATAGTCTTGCCGCCACGTTTGCGGGCGAAGATGATGAGATTTTTCATTGATATCGATTCCTTACGGTCACCGCGGATTTCAGTGGGGACCTGGAAAGTAGCGCCGCCGATACGGCGAGACTTAACTTCGACTTGAGGAGTCACGTTGTCGAGAGCCTTTTTCCAGATCTCGAGGGCAGATTTTTCCTCATTAGGCAATTTGGTCTTCACGACCTCCAAAGCCGAGTAGAAGATAGTGTAAGCCGTGTTTTTCTTACCATCGAACATAAGATGGTTCACGAACTTAGAGACTTTCACATCGTGGAAAACGGGATCGGGGAGGATCACCCTTTTCTTTGGTTTAGCTTTTCTCATTTTAGAGTAGAAAAATGTTTAATGTTTTGATTTCGGCTGCTTTTGCAATCTTCATCTCGACACTCTTGTCGGGATTACTCAACCATTAGCCATCCAATAAATCAAAAACGTGGGTTGAATTTGATTGATTTGTAAGAGTCAGCGATTATTTTTTAGCTGCTTTAGGACGTTTGGCACCGTACTTGGAGCGACGTTGAGTGCGGCCTTGCACGCCAGCGGTATCGAGAGTACCGCGAACGATGTGATAGCGCACACCGGGGAGGTCTTTCACACGGCCACCGCGCACCATAACGATAGAGTGCTCTTGCAGATTGTGTCCCTCACCCGGGATGTAGCTATTGACTTCCTTACCGTTGGTGAGACGTACACGAGCCACTTTTCTCATTGCTGAGTTAGGCTTCTTGGGGGTGGTGGTGTAGACACGCACGCACACACCGCGACGCTGGGGACATGAATCCAAGGCCGGCGATTTGCTCTTGTCTTTCAGAACAGTCCGCCCTTTTCTTACTAATTGTTGAATTGTAGGCATTCTTTGTCTGTTTTGTTATTTAAATTTTACAGTTATTTCTTATACCATGAAGTGCAAATATCCATACACGCAATGCACGCCAAGCATTTGAGACTCAAATACTTAACTTGCATGAGAGGGTAAATACACCTCGAAAAGCGTTGCAAAGATAATAAAAATCAGCTGATTACGCAATAGTTAGCCAAAAATTTTTCACTCTATCAGCATCTTTTTTTCTTTCGCCGGGAGTGATAAAGTGGTGATCAACTCATCGGGCCGGGTAAAAAAAGAGAGGTGCGGATTTCTCCGCACCTCAATATTAGAATCGGGGTTAATGATTATTTAACCTGGAGCTTCTTAACGGTCTTGCCAACCTTGACGATGTAAACGCCTGTTCCGACATTCACGACAGTCTTGGCATCGCCCATACCGGAGTAAACGACTGCACCATTAGCGGAGCAGATGTCAACCTTCTGGCCCATAGCGTTGAGGACAACTACGTCGCTACCTACAGAGTAGATAGAGAGGGCGCCATCCTTAAGACCCTTGACAGCAGAAGGAATGTACTTAACCACGAGCTCTTCAGAAGCAGCAGACTCACCCTTAACAGCGTAAACGACTGTTACTACGTAAGTGTACTCTTCATTTTCAGTGACGTTATTGTCGACGAACTCAGTCTCAGTGAGGAGAGCATCGTTGATCTTCACGCCGTCGCGGTATACATTGTAACCCTCGATAGAGAGGCTTGCCGACGAAGCGGGAGTGAAGGTAACGTCATCGATCTGGAGCATGAATGATCCTGTAGCGCAGCTGTGGATAGCGAAGTACTTAGCGCCTTCGGGGAGATCAACAGAGTAGTTTTTCCACTCATCGGGCACAACATCGTCGCCGGCACCCTCAACGAGGATGAAGTCAGCGGGATCGAGGCTACCGGTAGAGTAGTAAACTTCGATCTTTTCGGGATAAGAAGCAGAGTAGCTCTTAGCGTAGAAGTCTACAGTCTGAGCGGCGCCGCAGAGTTCGGGAGAGATAGCCCAGTCAGAAGAAGTGCTATCGTCATAGAGGAAGAGAGCGAAGAGATACTTGTCACCATCGTGAGCAGCGAAAGTAGCGTTGCCGACTTGAGTAGCATCCCATACCCAGAATGAACCGAGAGTAGAACCGGCAGTGATACCGGGGATAGTCATGCCGCTGAATCCGCCGACGGGGCTCTGGTCCTCATCAACGAATGTCCAACCTTCGACATCAGAAGTAAATGCGTCGACATCCTCGAAGCCTTCAGTTACGGGGAGAGCCACACCATCGAGGTTAGGTTCGTTCCAAGTCAGAGTGATGTTGCCATCGCCGCAAGAAGCATCAAGACCAGTAGCTACAGGAGTAGTGGGCACCTTAGGAGTAACAACTACAGTCTCAGACTTATTGTTGTTGAGGTCTTCATCGGCAGCGTAAACCACCTCAGCGTAGTAGTTGATAGGATCAACAGCGAGAGGAGACATAGTGAGTTTGAAGACCGGAGTGATAGTCTTGCTTGCTTCAACATTGAGGCCATTCTTAGAAGCAACCAATTCGCCGTCAGCGTAGAGGTCAACCTTATAGTCTGAAGCTGCATTAGCACCCTCGTTTGAAACTGTTACGCTAACTTGGTATTCAGCGCCGCAAGCCACCTTGGCGGGAGCGTTGATCTTAGTGACAGCGAGGTCGTTGGCGAGGAGGTTGGTTACCTTGATGTTATCGATGATAGTATAAGTATACATGTTGGTAACACCGGTGATAGCGAACTCGATAGTCTTGCCTGCGAAGTCAGCGAGGCTAACGGTGATCTTAACCCATTCACCGGAAACTTGGTTACAAGCGTTGAAGACATCGTTAGAATAGAGTTCAGTGTACTCTTCAGCACCCTTTTCGCGTACGCCGACCTTGATATCATTATTGTCATCATCGTCGATGCAATAAGTATAGAAAGTCAAGCCGGGAGCGGTGAGGTTGGAGAGGTCAACGAGACCTGAGAGGAGGCTTGCACCGCCATCGATAGTATTACCACGGATACCGATGAAACCATTGTCACCATCTTGAGCGGCAACACCACTTTCATCGTCGAGGATCGAAACAGTACCACCTGCGCCGTAAGGCTCGATACCCCAGATGTAAGCCATATCTTCACCTGCGTTGCCGAATGACTCAGCGAGGTTCTGATAGGGAGTACCAACAGGCTTCATATCGCCTGAAGCGGGGTTCTCACCCTCATCGGTTACAGCGTAAACTACGGGCTGAACGAAAGCTTGTTCGCCTGCGGGCACTGCATTCCAAGTATAAGTGCACTCAGTGAGGCCTTCAGCTACAGTCTCAGTCTGATAGTCGACGATAGTGTAAGTAACCTTACCGGCGGGGAGAGTCAGACCATTGATATCCTTGGTAACAGGATCCCAAGATACAGTCACTTCGCCATCAGTAGCGCCGTAAGAGAATACGATATTTTCAGGGGCTGCGGGGAAGTCGAAGCCAACGTAAGTGGAAACGGTGGCAGTAAGACCCTTACCCTCATCGTTGTAACCTACGATAGCATAGTCATAAGGACCGGAAACGGGGAGAACATCGTCGAATGAGAGAGCAGCGCCTACAGCAGGAGCGTCGAAAGTCTTAACGAGCTCGTCGTCGCGATAAACTTCCACCTTAGAGAGTCTTTCGAGATCAGCGCCGATCATAGTCTTGGCAGGAGCCTTGAATGCTACGTTAGCCTTAGTGTCGCCGGCGGGATCCGGAGTAATCACGATGTCAGTAGCGAGACCGGGAGCGGCAGTAGAGATACCCTCTTCGATAGCGATATTGTCTACATAGATGTAGAACATATCGGCGTCAGAGATACCGTGGAAGCCGATGTAGAAAGTACCGCTCTCATCAGGCATGAGCATATACTCTACATGGTAGGGCTTCGAAGCATTGTTCTCACCGAGGTCGGTGGGTTCGAGGATTGTACCGGTCATAGCTTCAACAGTAGCACCCTTGCCATACTTCACTTCGATACGTTCGGGGAAAGAAGTAGATTGAGAATAAGCATCGAACTTCACGTTGTAAGCCTTGCCGGCTTCGAGTTTCATCGGAGGAGTGATCAACCAGTCGTCCATCTCCTTAGAAGAGTTGTACTGAACGCGAGGTTTATTCTCATAAAGAGTCCAAGTTTTACCATCGTTGTTAGCATCGATGACAGTCCAGCCTTCGAGACCAGCTTCAGCGAAGTCAGCAGTGTAAGGAGGCACGATAGCTCCGAGCACGATTACGTTGGTCTTGGCAGCAACAGAAGCTTTGTCTTCGGCCATAGCCTCAACGGTGTAATAAACATTGGTAAGAGCGACAGGCTCTTCGAAAGACTCTTCGAAATGAGTAGCCTCAAGACCTTCAGCCACTACGAGACCGTCGAAGCGAGTTACGCGGTAGCGGAGTTGTTCGAGATCGATGAAGCCATCGTGAACAGAAGTAGTAACTGCATCCCAGTCAATCTTCATCAAGCCACCCTCGTAAGTAAGAGTAGGATTGGGAGAATTGGGGGTATCGGCACCGATCCATACATTTTTGAACTTAGTCTTGGGACCATCGCCTACAGCGTTAACAGCGCAAACTTCGAAAGTATAAGTACCCTCTTCAGCCACGTCAACGGGAAGAGAAACGTTAGCGCCGGGAGCCACGTCAGAAACGCGAGCGAGCTCTACATCGTCGGCTCTAACGACAACGTCTACATTAGTAGCGAGAGCCTGACCATCGAAAGTAGTGGTAGGAGCAGTAGCATCGATACTACCGGAGAGAGAGCTGCCCTCGAAGTTGAGAGAAACGCCTGTAAGTTCAGCGGGAGCGCCATCTTCAGCCTCAGGGCCGGGAATGAACATACCGCAGATCTCGTCATTGTCCTTAAGCTGATAGAGGAGAGTAGCCTGACCTGTAGCGAGGTCAACCTCATACATGTAACCCTTCTCGTCAGCGGGGCAAACGTTCCAGAACATACGGTTGGTCTTGGGATCGACCACAGCACTTGAAATATACTTGGGAGCAACGCCTGTTTCGCCAACCTTGGTCAACTCACCAGTCTCCTTAGAGATCTTGTAGAGAGAAGAACCGGTAGCAACGAACGAGCCGGAAGTCTCATCAGTATAACCATCGATAACGACAGTATAGAGCTGACCGGTATTATCGCAAACGAGGCAGTTGAAGGCGCCCTCGAGAGGAGCGATAACTTCGTTGGTCAACGAGCTGTCGGTGACAGTTACCTTAGAGAGCTGCATGCCGCTAAGGTCAACATTATAACCGATACCATAGACATCGCCGGTGGTAGGATCCTGAACAAGACCTGCGGAATAGATATTGTCAGTAGTACCATCAAAAGCGTTGAGTTCGACCATTTCCTCGATGTCGTAAGTAGCGACAGTCACGAAGACATAACCCCAGAAGGAGACATAGCCTGAACTGTAATAAGTGTTACCGATGAGCACACCACCACCATTAGAGTCGGGACCTTCGAGAAGGAAAGAAGTGGGGTTAGCGCCATCCTTAGGGATCTCATAGAGACCTGGAGTAGCGGCATCGGCAGCGATCTGGTCGTTATAAACAACGCAACCATAGATTTGGGGCATACCGGCCACAGCCTCCTTGGCGGGAGCGGCAATAGGAGCGCCCTTACGCTGCTTTGCAAAAGCGAATTTAGACTTAGAAGTAGTCTTTGTCTCAGGGAGCGACAAAGTCTTCGACTTCTTGGTCTGAGCTTTGACAGCCACAGCAGCCGGCTTAGCGGACTGAGCGCTAACGACCTTCTTGGCGGTCTGAGCAAACGATGGAGACGCTACGGTCGCCACGATCAGCAGTGCTGAAAAAATCCGGGATAGAAATTTTTTCATAACCTTAATTATGGATTCGAATAGTTAGTAGTAAGATCTATATCCTTCGGGCGAATCCAATTAACCGAAAGAAGATCCTTAGAAAGGGTTGAGTCTGTCTGAGAGACCATAGAGGCATCTCCGGCAGACTCATTATTATCACTTAACAATAATTTTCTTGGTATAATTGCGAGCAGGCACAGAGACGACATACAGTCCGGCACGAGGGAGGGTCACCTTGTGGGCACCGCGAGCCACGAGAGCGCCGGTGTAATCGCACACGATGATCAGGTCGTCGGTCGAAGCGGTAACGACATTGCTGTTATAGCTCAGAGCGAAAGCCTCGCCCAAGACCTTAGAGACGCTCGAAGAGACCAGAGTGTGAGCCAACACCTCGTTGGAGAGGCGCGACACGAGAGTGCCATCTGTAGCAGAGATGGTGTAATAATAGTCAGTGTCGGGGTTGAGACCGGTAACATTGAACTCGAGTACATTGCCCACAGAATAGTTGAGGAACTCGCCGAAATATTCAGGAGCAGTGGTGTAGCCATGTCCCACTTCGACATCGTCGAGAGCAAGGGCACCATTTTCGCCATTGCGCACGAACTGTATGCGTACCTTCACTGTATTCTCGGGGAAATCGGTAATAGTAGTGGTAGTACCACCCGACACCTTCGACACCTCGACAGTGCTTACCAACGATACGGAGCCTGTTTCGGAGATGGCATAGACCTGGATTTGGTCGCCGGTCGACGTGTTGTTGCCGCGATGCCAGAAGCGAAGCGTATTGACATAATCGCTATAAGATGGAGACTCGAGGCTATTGCCATTGGCCATGCGGAGAGCCGGGATCTTCTTACCGGAGTAAGTAGCCATGCTATAGCTTGAAGCGGAAGAAGAAGTCCAGCCGCCGATAGAGCTTACGCCATTATCGAATCCTTGAACATCGAATACGGGGTCGCCCTGCACCTTGGTGTAGACATTGAGGAGATAATCGTTGGCATCCTCAACTTCGAGCCAAGTAGCCTTGAAAGAATTTTCGGTCAAATCAAGAGCCTCGGTAGCCTCAGGCACAGAGTAGTTCAATGGGCGCTTGCCGGTATAAGCTGTACGCTCCTCAGATGTTTCCGAAGAATACCAACCTGAAGTCAGAGTTACAGTGAAGTAATAGAGAGTCAGAGGGTCAAGTCCGGTGACAGTGACAGAAGAGGCATCGCCTACATTCTTATTCTTAAATCCGGGCACGAAGACTTCATTACCGAGGAGACGAGCCGGAGCGCCGTTATTGTCGCTCATACGGGTGTAAACACTTACGATAGCATCATAACCCTCGACCGGAGTCCAGCGGATAGTGAACTGATCGGAGAGGACATCTTCAGCGTCGAACACTTCAGGATTAGGCACCTCGACAGTGCCGCCGCCGCTCACCTTGAAAGTGATCAAACCATTATACTCTGAGATGTCGGTGATGGGGAGATCGATCTTGGTGTTGCTCCAAGTCTTGAGAGCCGGGCTGGTATCGCCGGTGAAAGAAGTCTTGTTGGAAGTTCCGGGGAAAGCATCTCCATCACGGCTATATTCGTTTTGAGTACCATCAGCCTCTTCGATATCGACATACTGATGGGAAGATGTATTGTTCACCTGATTGCTATCGAATACGCTCTGATTGTAGTCAATATGCCAGATGAGCATACCATGACCGGGGATATATTTATCCCAACCCTCTTGCTGGCGATTTTCGAGCAAGAAGAACTCGGTATCCTTGGCAGTGCGGATCACACCGGCAGCATTTTCCGCGATAGGTTGGAGAGTAGCGGAGAGGGGGCCATCAATCTCACGGGGTTTCATCCATCCGAGAGCGTAACGTTCGTAAGCGCCATAGTTAGGCGGAGTACGACCATTATTATTGTATGGGCCATAATCCATAGCCGACCAAGCGCCGGGAGTGAAGGCACCGGTATAGCTGGTGGCATAAATATCGGGGATTCCTATGACATGGCTGAACTCATGGACGAACGTACCGACTCCGTCGGGCATAGATCCTTCCCACTCATTGGAGCAACCGTAAGTATATACCTGCACACCATCATACATAAGGTTGGGATAGCCTGCGGAGACCATATTCCAAGAGTGGGGCCAAACGGTATTGGCAGATCCACCGGAAGCTTCTCCTTGGCCGGCATAGAAGACATAAATATTATCGACGATACCGTCGCCATTACGGTCATACTGAGAGAAATCGACCTCATCATCGAGTTGGTCGCAAGCCTCCTTAACCATATCAGCGGGGTGCTCATCATTGCCCCACCAGTCATTGCCGCCATAATAAGACTGATTTTGGCTCAGAGTTATCGGGCCATAGACATCGAACTCGGGGACGAAAGCGCCGTTGGAGTTTTCCTTAAAGAACTGAGCAGCAGATCCAGTACCGTTATAATCGCTGAAGCCATCTTGGTTGAGCATATTGGTGAAATACTCCTTGGCATCGTAAGAAGTTTTGAACTTAACATCCTTATACTCAACGAGGATTACTATAGACTTTTGTTCGCCATAAGCGGGGAAACGGAGATCGGAGAAAAGGCCATAACCTCTCTCGTAGGGAGGGCCATCGACAGAAGAGGCCTCTCGAGCCGGAGCATTATGACGGGAGATGGCGCCGAAATTGACCATCGAAGCTCGACGAGGGGAGCGAGAAGCCACCTTGCGAATGCGAGTTTCGAGCGAAGAGCGGTCGACACGAGCAAGAAAATCTCGAGCAGCGGCGTCACGTTTGGAAACAGCGACAGCGCGAATGCCCGAGTTGATCACATCGCCGGCAGCGCTATAGTCACTATAATAGAAATAGCCATCCTTCTCGATGAGGGGATAGCCATCCTCAGTGAGATACTGATGGAAGAACTCATCACCACGGAGCTCGACGGTGATGGTCGATCCATCCGGCTGAGACACAGTGCGGAGTCCCGGCTTGGCAGGGACAGCCCACGACTGTAAACCGAATATTGCAGCTACGGTTAGAACACCATATTGCAGGATTTGTTTTTTCATAATACGATTTGTTGTGAATTATTTGAGATTTGATTCGATGTTTCTTATTTGAACAATTAAATCGAGATTAGAATTAAATAATTCGAGATAGAAACGAAACGTCAGCAATATCCTAAAACGAATATCAAAACGGCATCTACATTCCTATTCGGTTGCAAATATACTACAAAATAGGAAATAGTGCAAAAGAAAGAGCGTATTTTTTTAAAAAGAATTGCAAAATGTTAGTAATTTTCTTATTTTGCATACATTTTGTTCAAAATATCAAGTTTTCTTACAGAATTTTTTAGTTAATCATTCATTCTTAATGTAATATTGTAAAATTCCCCTTATTATTATATGGCGTATATAATGTAACAAAACGCCCCGCTTTTAAGAAAAAGCAGGGGCGAAAGTCGATTTATCAGGAGAAATTAATACAATTCTCTATATTGAGATGATATTTTACTTGAATTTGGAGGCGTACTGATGGATATGTTCGAAGATATTGCGGTCGATTTCGGTGAGTTCGAGACCTCGGCGGCTCATGACTCTGGATGCAATCTGCATGAAAGTATCGATAGAGACGTCGGAGAAGCCTGCTTCGGGGCTACCATTCTGGAAGCTTGGGATGAACTGGCGGGGGAACCCGGTGCCATGGAAATTGACACCGACTCCGACTACGGTAGCGGTGTTGAACATACAGTTGATGCCGGCTTTGGAGTGGTCGCCCATGATAAGGCCGCAGAATTGGAGGTCAGTACGCATGAAGCGTTGCTGGGCATAATTCCAGATGCGGATCTTGGAATAGTCATTTTTGAGATTGCTGGAATTGGTGCCGGCGCCGATGTTACACCACTCCCCTATCACGGCATTACCGAGATAACCGTCATGTGCCTTATTGCTGAAACCGAAGATAACGGTATTATCGATTTCGCCACCCACCTTGCAGAAAGGTCCGAAAGTCGAACCTCCATAAATTTTGGAACCCATTCGGATTTTGGCATCATTGCAAAGTGCGAGAGGTCCGCGGAGGCAAGAACCCTCCATGACATGAGCATTTCTACCTATATAGACAGGGCCATCCTTAAGATTGATGGAATCGGCTTCGACTACGGCCCCCTCCTCTATGAAAAGAGCGGGCATGCCATTAGGGAGCTTTGCGTCACCGATGATACGAGTTCCGGGGTCTGGTGCGATACCCTTGCGATGGAGAGTAAACCAAACGAAATCGTTGGTGATCTCTTGGGCATTATATTGGAAAATATCGAAGACATAATTGATGCGACGGGAATCGTTGGCGCTCTCCTTTCCGAAATCGGGGGATAGGGCTTCGAACTCACGTCGGAGGCCACGGAAAGCCCAGATACCGCCGCTATCGCGGAGGGCGTCGCCCGACTTGAGGAGGGAAGCCTCAAGGGCAGTAGCCATATCGGGGAGTTTATTGCCGGCGATAAAGAGGGCTTCCTCCTCTTCGTCGCAATTCAAGGGGAACTTCTCGCGAAGATACTCCTTGGGATAGAACGAATACTCGCCGGGGAGGAAATGTTGCCACTTTTCGGCGATGGTAAGTATGCCGACGCGGAAAGCCGCCACAGGGCGGGTATAAGATAGGGGGAGGAGATTGGTGGAATTGTCGACGGTATCAAAGAGAACGACTTTCATAGGCATAGAGTGTTAGACGTAATTGACGCTCGGAGCATCCAAATCCTCGGCAACACGCCGCGGCAGGAGGATAGACTCCGCACACCGATATGCAAAGATAACTCAACGAATCGGAGAAAAAAAGAAAAAAGTTAATTTTTTTAATAAAACCATAAAAAATAAGGAGGGGAAATGGGGGAATAGAATTTGAGATGGCTTAAAAAAATACGACTAAGCGTCGAGTTAATGACACTTAGTCGAAAGGGGGAAGTACCCTGAGCCGGGGTCGAACCGGCACGGATTGCTCCACTGGTGTTTGAGACCAGCGCGTCTACCGATTCCGCCATCAGGGCTTAGACAGCGCAAAGTTAATACAAAATGCGCTAATCTCCAAATAAAAGGGTGAAAAATGGCGATAAAATCGCTATTTCGATGGTTCAATAAAGGCTATTATGGCTATATCGAAGAGGGATTAGGGAGCATCATTCGTAGCGGATAGTTGATTTACGGAGCACTTTCCAGTAGCCATTTTCGAAGATGGCAGTACCTTCGCTCTCGGTGATGATTCGGCTTACGCCCTCGGTGTCGTTGAAATCATCGCATACGCAACCATGTGCGAGGTATTCATCGGGAGAAGAGAGAGCCACATCGAGCACCACGGGCTCATCGACTACATGGAACGTACCGACGAGTCCATCGTTTGTATCGAGGCGATAGATGGTATTACCGGGAGTGATTCGGCGGTCGGCACGGACGAAAATTCCGCGAGCATTGGCACGACCGAGGTAGAGGACTTTGAGGACCTTGGCGGGAGCAGTCGGGGCGACACTGCGGCGAGGCGGAGCCACCGGTTCGTCTTCAAGAGCGCGAGCGGGGCGTGCTGCAGGTTGAGAGAGAGGTTGAGCGCTCGGGATAGGTGCAGAGTCACTGCGATCGACAGTAGATAGACGGGCATTATTCTTGCGGAGCGTAGCGATCTGCTGTTCGAGGCGAGAGCAATTCAGCTTAAGACGTTCCATCTCCATGCTCATATCAGCCACCTTGTTTTCTTCGGTTTGGAGTCGGGTCTGGAGTGTAGCGATCTCCTCATCCTTAGCGGCGATAGCCTCACGAGCGCGAGCACGGAGCGCCGCCATATCCTCATCGGCGGGAGCCTCATCGCCATCATTTTCAAACTCGGGGTTCTTGCGCATAAGTCTTGAGGCATACACCACAAGGCCGATCACCACACCCACCAATATGATGAGAACAATCACGAAGATCCATGTATCACCGGACTCTTCTTGTAAAGGAGCAGCCTCGGCGGCATCCTCCTGGATAGCCTTCTGGTCGGAGAGTATATCCTGCTGGGTAGTGTCAACGGGGATAGCCTCTTGCGCTATCGAATCGGCGGCGGGAGCAGCTGCAGGTTCGGGAGCGGGAGCCGGTTCGGGGGTGGGAGCCGGGGCTGAGACAGACATCTCCGAGATATACTTTTTCACTCTTGGGCGAGCTTTGAGTCCCTCCGGGTCGAGACCGGGAGCCTTGAAGAAGTCAGACGACCAATACTCTACGAGACGATCCTTATCCCACGAGGCGTAATCGGTGGGGGTCTTCACGGCATTGAAAGCCTTAATATTTTCTTTCTCCTTGGTCTTGAGTTTGGCGTTGAGATCAGCCATAGACTTCGGTGTCAGCTTATCGAGATAATCGGAGCCATTGTTGACATATCGGAGATAAGCCTTGGCGGTGAGAGCACGCGCCTCCTCCATCTCCTTATCAGTAACGGGAAAACCGGGGATGGCGAGAGCCAAACAGCAGAGAGATGTCAAAAAGATCTTAAACTTATTCATAACTCAATGGTGGGTTTAGACATATAGGTGGGTGATTATATTATATATCGGTAGAAGATTACATTATTTTACGGAGACGAGCCACGGGTATGCCCAGCACATCACGATACTTTGCGACAGTGCGTCGGGAAAGGTCGAAACCTTTATCGATGAGGCGTTCCATGATATGCTGGTCGGAGAGGGGATGGCGCTTATCTTCCTTCTCCACCATGGCTTTGATTTCCGCCTCGATGATACGATTGGTAGCCGCGCCACCACTCTCGGTTTCCTCTCCTTTGGACGCGCTGAAGAAGAAGCGGAGCGGGCGAGTTCCGCCGGGAAGTTGCACATACTTATTGGAAGTAGATCGAGAGATGACAGAAACATCGAGGCCGGTTAGTTCAGCCACATGTTTGATCATCATCGGCTTGAGGGTATATACATCCTCGGTGCGGAAATACTCCTCTTGGATTTTGACAATCGCCGACATAACCTTCATCATAGTCTCCTGACGCTGATTGAGGATACGGATGAAATCTCGTGCATCGTCATAGTTAGAGATGATAAACTTCGAATCGCTTGTAACCTTCGATTTTTCTGAAATTTCAAGACGTCGCTTGGCTTGTTCGAAACTTTCATTGATACGAAGTTCCGGGATGCGATTATTGAGAGTGATGGTGAGTTCACCATCCAAATTATTGACGATAAAATCGGGGATAATGACATTGGCGAGAGTCGAGGGGTCATTACCGATCGAAGCACCCGGCTTGGGGTTAAGGCTTTTGATCAGAGAGAGTGCCTGAGTTATAGTTTCGTCATCGAGATGGAGGATAGACTTGAATCGATGGGTATGCTTCATGGTGAAAGCATTATAGCACTCGTCATCGTCGATGATGCGGAGAGCGTCATCACGAGAGGGGGAAGGAGCGAGAGCTTCGAGTTGCAGGCGGAGGCAATCGCGGAGAGAATTAGCGCCGATGCCTGGAGGGTCGAGACTTCTCACCACCTCGAGAGCTTGAGCCACCTCGTCGGCAGAGACATCCATGTCAGCATTGTAGACCATATCATCGGTCAAATCACGCGCCGAGCGATTGAGGTATCCATTGGAATCGAGGCTTCCGATGATGAAGCGAGCAGCATCGAGCACATTAGGTTCGAGCTCCTTCTCATCGAGCTGAGCCAAGAGATTATCATAGAGATTATCCGAATCATCGGAGGGAGAGAAGGAATAATCGCCGGGGGCGTCGGGTCGGGAATAGAAATATGGGGTCGATGCGGGGAGGGATGGTGTAAAGTTTTCGGCGGGAGGGGCGACCTCATCATTTGTCTCAAGGGCGGGATTGCTCTCCAATTCATTCACCACAGCCTCATCGAGTTCGGGCGCATTCATCTCGAGCAACTTCACGAAAATCCGTTGTTGCTGAGAGAATTTTTGAATCTGAGAAATTTGTTGTTCTGTTCTTTGAGAAGACATAACAGAGGATATGAGAAAGGTTGGTGAGAATTGAGAGAGACTAATGGGGCATTAATAAAATCGGGATGACGAGATCAAGATTCAGATTAAAAAACAAAACCTTCGTCGCGAGGCGACAAAGGCTGAAGAGATCCGGCCGGATATGCCTCTACCGGAAGATAGTACAGAAAGTGGGACTCGAACCCACACGCCTTCATCAGGCAAGGGATTTTAAGTCCCTCGTGTCTACCATTCCACCATTTCTGCATCCACAATACGAGGGAAGAGATAACCTACCCACCGTAATGGAACACAAAGTTAATGAATCTTGAGAAAATAGAAAGACTCTGATGATATATTTTTACATTATTTCACACTTATTTACATCTATTGACATAAAAAGTAATCATCAGGGATTATATAAGTCTTTATTACGATAATCGAGGATTTCGTTGGCGGCGTTGAGAGCTTGCTGAGCGGGACTGTCGGGGTTGATGCGGATAGCTGCGAGGAAATCATTGATAGCGAGGCTACGCTTGGCTGCACCCCAATATCTCATGCCGCGAGCGGTGAAAGCCTCCTCATCTTGAGGATTCTGATCGATATATCGAGAGAGGAGATCGATAGCCTCCTGATAAGGGAGGGCCTTGACAGTGTCTTTAAGAGATTGATCCATAGATATTAATTATGAATTAGAGGGTGATTCTCATGGAATTGACCTTGCCCTCCATGAAAAGAGAGGCGAGGGAGTCGAACTGCTCCGGGGTTTCGGTGGTGAGATACTGCACGGATCCGGATTTGGAGCAATGCCGGTCGATTTCGGGGTGTCTGCGGAGGTAATCGGCGAGAGAGCGACCGACGATGCCACCCTGCGGGAGGACAGCGACCGAATCGGGGACAAACTTACGAATCTTGGGGAGGAGCAGAGGATAGTGAGTGCAGCCGAGGAGTAGGGTATCGATCTCGGGGTCGGCAGAAAGAGTTTCGTCGATATACTTTTTGACGAAGAAATCAGCACCGGGGCCGGAAGCTTCGCCGGTTTCGACCAGTGGGACCCACATAGGGCAAGCGGTCTCGGTGATATGCATATCGGGGTAAAGTTTGGCGATCTCGAGTTGATAAGAGTGGCTGCGGACAGTGCCGGGAGTAGCGAGCAGGCCGACATGACGAGAGCGTGAAAGGTCGCCGACAGCTTCGACAGTAGGACGGATCACGCCGAGGACCCTGCGGTCGGGATAAGAGACCGGGAGGACATGCTGCTGGATAGTGCGGAGCGCCTTGGCGGATGCAGTGTTGCAAGCCAAGATTACCAAGTGGCAACCACGGCGGAAGAGTTCCTCGACCGCCTGGCGGGTGAAATCGAAGACGATGTCGAAACTGCGAGAGCCGTATGGGGCTCTGGCGTTATCGCCGAGATATAGATAGTCATACTCGGGGAGGATGCGGATCATCTCCTTGAGGATGGTTAAGCCACCATAGCCGGAATCGAAGACACCGATGCTACCTTTCGAACTGCTCATAAACTATTGGTTAAAGGGCTGAGTCGATCTGACGAATAGATCGACACAGCCCCTTGATGGGATAATCGAAATTTATTAAAAAAATTACTTCAGACCGAGTTTAGCCTTCACCATCGGAGTGATGTCCACGACGGGATCAGCGTAATAGAAAGTCATCTGAGGATTGTTGTCCTGGATAAGAGAGAAATTATTCTCCTTGCCGACAGACTCAACGGCAGACTTGATCTTCTGGAAGATAGGAGCCATAAGTTCCTGCTGCATACGTTGGAGGTCCTGCTGAGCGGTCTGTTCGAAAGTTTGCACCTTGGTTTGATAATCTTGGAACTCACGGATCTTACGTTCGCGGATAGCGGGGAGTTCATCCTCCTTCATATTCTGGAGTTCGTCGTACATACGCTTCATTTCCTCACCGAGGCGAGCATACTCATCCTCATACTTTTTAGAGGCATCAGCGACTTTCTTTTGAGCCTCCTGAGTGTCGGGGAGAGCCTGGATTATGGCGCTGGTGTCAACGAGTCCAATTTTCACGGTAGATTGAGCTGAAGCGCCGAACAAAGGGAGGGCGATAGCGATAGCTAAAAGAATTTTCTTAATCATTTTTCTATAGTTGTTTATTATTTTTATTTACGTTGATAGACACGAGAGTTTACTTGTGATTACTGTGCGTAGCCGAGCTTGGCGAGGACCTCATTGCTGACATCGATACGCGGGGAAGCGAAGACGATGCTTTGAGACGAAGCTCGGTCGAAGATGGTCTGATAGCCCTTCTCTTCAGCCACAGCCTTGATGGCGTTGTAGACCTCCTCCTGAATAGGCTTCATAAGAGACTGACGTTTCTTATAGAGTTCACCTTCGGGGCCGAAATACTTATAGCGGAGATCGGTGGCTTCCTTCTCCTTAGCCACGATTTCCTCCTCGCGTTTTTTTTTCTGTTCGTCGGTGAGGAACACCATATCCGACTGATAATTTTTGTACATGGTTTCAGCCTCCTTGGTGACTTCATTGACTTCATTTTCCCAACGCAGGCTGACCTGATTGAGTTGTTCGTTCGCCATCTCGTAAGAGGGCACATTTCTCAATATGTATTCCATATCGACAAGAGCGAACTTCTGTGCCGAGGCGGTTGCGAAAGAGAGTGCAACCAATAGGAGTGTAAATGCTAACTTTTTCATAACTTTTTTTCTGATATGACACCCTAAGGGGGTAAAAGGTTTATAAGAGGGGAGAAAATATGTGATAAAAATTAGAATTCCTGACCGAGTATGAAGTGGATTTGGCTACCGCCACGTTGCCCCCAAACCTTATCGAATCCGTAACCCCAGTCGATGCCGAGGTAGCCGAGGATCGAGAGGTAAACGCGGGCGCCGACTCCGGCACTACGTTTGAGGTTGAAGGGAGAGAAATCCTTGACGCTGGTCCAGCAGTTACCCGCCTCGGCGAAAGCGATGGCGTAGATAGTGGTAGATGGCTGGAGCAGGAACGGGAAGTGGAGTTCGACGGTGAACTTGCCGTATGCATATCCTTCATAGCCGCTTGGGGTGAACTGGCCATTCTCATAACCACGCATCGAGATGGTTTCAGTGGCGTAAGTATAGCTTCCGGTCATACCGTCGCCTCCGAAATAGAAAGTCTCGAATGGGGTCTTGATATGCTTATTCCAGCTGCCGAGGAGTCCAAAATCGGCACGAGTCATCAGCACGAGAGTCCACTTGCCGTTGGGGTCGGTGAGGGGAGTGAAGGTTTTGCTCTTGAATCGGAGTTTCCAATACTCGATCCACTTATAGAGTTGTGTACGAGCCGCCTCACGCGAATCGGTGTCGGTGTTGGAATAATCGGCTTGTGCAGAGAGTGTCTTCCAGTCCTTCTTACCGAAGAGGCTTGCCGGGGGCGTCATGGTGAAATCGACAGAGAATGTCGAACCGCGGCGAGTATAGATAGGATTATCGATGCTCGAGCGCGAGAGGGTTAAGCCGAGAGTAAGAGAATTGGATGTACCATTACGCATATAATAGAGGTAATCCCAATTCTTGAGGTAATACCAACGATAAGAGAGCGAAGCCTGGAACTGGAAGAAATCGTCAGGCCAGGTGAGGCGCGTACCGAAACCTACAGAGACGCCGGCGAGTTGGAGCACCTTATTGGGGTCGTAGGCATTCTGGATGGCATAACTTGAATAGTTGGTATTATAAGAATATTGATTATAGAGAGCAGTCTGATAGGCAGAGCTCCAGGCGTCGTTGTAGAACTGCGAGTTGATACCTGTAGATCGGCTGTAATCGACCGAAACGGCGAGGGAGTTGGGACGGCTGCCGGTGATCCATGGATCGAAGAAAGATATCGAATAGCTCTGGTAATACTTGGCATTGGTTTGGGCGGAGATGGAGAAAGTCTGGCCATCGCCACGTGGGATGATACCCTTATAACTCTTGGGATTGAAGAGGTTGCGCATTGAGAAGTTGGAGAAAGAGAGGGCGACCTGACCTGTAAGACCTGTTTGACCCCAACCGAAAGAGAGTTGGATCTTATCGTTGGCCTTGGAAGTAAGGTTGAAGAGGATATCTACCGTACCGTCACTTTCGTTAGGTTCGGGGCGGATATCGAGGTTTTCGGGGTCGAAGTGGCCTGAAGCGGCGATCTCGCGTGCCGAGCGCATAAGGTCGCTCTTGGAGAAGAGTTCGCCGGGGCGGACACGGAGTTCGCGGCGTATCACCTTCTCATAGAGTTGGTCGTTACCATTGATCACGACACGATTGATGCGTGCCTGAGGGCCCTCGATGATGCGCATCTGCAGGTCGATGCTGTCGCCATGGATACGCTCCTCGATGGGCACGAGCTGGAAGAAGAGGTAGCCATTGTCGAGATAGAGGTTGGAGACGGCATCATCATCCTCCTGCGTACGCTTGGTGAGATACTTCTGATTATAGACATCGCCGGGGAAGATGCCGAGCACCTGGTTGAGAGTCTCGGTGGGATAGATAGTATTACCGACCCATGAGATATCGGAGATGTAATACTTCTTACCCTCCTCGACAGTGATGAAGACATCGACCGACTTATCATTATACTTAGCCACGGAGTCATGGACGATCTTGGCGTCGCGATAACCCATCTCATTATACTTTTCGACGATACGATTGAGGTCATCCTTGAAATCGCGGTCGACGAACTTTTTCTGGCTGAATAACTTAAGGAGGTCGCTATTCTCGTTGGTTTTCTTCATGGTGCGTTTCACCTTTCGGTCGGACATCACTTCGTTTCCATCGACATAAATCTTATGGACCTTCACCTTATTATTACGATTGATCTGCGCTATGAGGAAGACCTGGTTCTCCTTAGAGAGGTCGGGCTGTTGGATCATTTTGACCTCGGCATTTTTGAAGCCCTTCTTGGAATAATAATCCTCGATGATATGCTTGGCTTGGGCAATGATATTGGGGGTAAGTTGCTGACCGGGGACCATACCGAGTCTCTCATTGAGATCCTTCTTTTCACCCCCTTTGGCGCCGACGAAATCGATCGACGACATGCGCGGTTGGCGTTGGAGTTCGATCATAAGCCAAGCCTTATCGCCGGCGATTTTATCGACATTGATTTCGACCTTAGAATATAGGCCTTGGCGCCAGAATCGCTTTACGGCGTCGGTGATATCCTGACCGGGAATTTCGACACGGTCGCCGATATTGAGGCCGGAGAAACCGACGACAAGATACTCGTCAGCTTCGGGCACTCCCTTAACGCCGATGCCGGCGATCTCATAACTTTTGGGCATCGGAGAATAAATCACATCGGGAGAATATATGGTGTCGACAGGTTGCGACTGATCGTCGAGCTTAATGTCGAGAGCAGAGGCTACCTGTAGAGAGAGGAGAGCCAGGGTGATAAAAAATAGGGTCCTGAGATGTTTCATAAATATCTTGGTATGATCCGTTATGGTCATTTATGTTCATTCTTAACTTGGTCGGAAGTTTTGCCGAAACGTCGTTCACGCTGCTGATAATCGATTATAGCATTGAGGAAGGCTGATTGGTCGAAATCGGGCCAGAGAAGCGGAGAGAAATAGAGTTCACTATAAGCGATTTGCCAGAGGAGGAAATTTGAGATACGCTGCTCGCCGCCGGTGCGGATAAGGAGGTCGGGGTCGGGCATGGATCGAGTGTTGAGGTTTTGGGAGATAATCTCCTCGGAGATATCCTCGGGGAGACACTTGCCTTTCGCCACATCGGCGGCGATGCGTTTGACGGCATCGACGATTTCCCAGCGAGCCGAATAACTGAGGCAGAGGTTTAGGTTGAGGCCACGGCAGTCGGCAGTCTCCTCGCAACTTTTGAGGAGGTCCTTATAGACATTCTCGGGGAGGCGCGACACATCGCCCAGGAGATTGATCTTCACGTCATTAGCCTTCAGTTCGGGAGTCTCCTTGCGGATCGCCCAACCGATGAGATACATCAGAGTTTCTACCTCCTGCGAGGGGCGGTTCCAGTTTTCGGTAGAGAAGGCATAGAGGGTCAGATACTTGATGCCGATATCGGAGGCGAGCTTGGTGATGTTGTGGACACTATTCACGCCCTCGGCATGACCCTCGCTACGTTCGCGACCACGTTCGCGTGCCCAGCGGCCGTTGCCATCCATGATGATGGCGACATGCATCGGGAGTCGCGACATATCTATCCGAGTCAAAAGCAGGTCGTAGCTATTCATGATGATCAATCCTTATAATGACAAACGGCACAACGTTTGCTAAATTCATAACTAATCGTGATAGAGAATGTGGAATACCAGTCAGTGTTCTTCATGAAGCCGCGCTTTATGCCAAGCGGGTCGGAGAGGTTGTCTCCATCGACACGATCGCTAAAGGTCTTCTTCATCAAGAACTCGAGGCCGATGTTCCATCTCAAGGCAGGTTTAAATTTGAACCCGACACCCATAGGGATGGTGAATGTGGCGGAACCGGAACCGTCGACAGTCCATCCGGTGATGCTGACGCCGGCGGTGATATAGGGAGTCCATCGTTTCAACTTACGATAACTTTCACCTATGCCATAATTGAAGAAATGGAACTCCACGAGCTCTCCGATTTCGAAGAAGGTGGTAGAGAACTTGAAATTTTGGTCATTGGGCAAGACATTATCCATCTTGGAAGAATCTCCGCGGAGACCGCCGACATAGAAATTGGTTTTGAAATTAAGGCGAGGGTTGAGGATATATCGGAATAGGATGGTGGCATCCCAGCTTGGGTTTGCCCAGAGGTTGGCTGAATTTGCATCGCCCAGATAGCCTGTCATACCCACACCTGCGCCGATATCGAAGCGATAATCCTCTTGGGCGGATGCAGTGTGAGTGCCACAGCAGAATGTGGCACAACAGATGAGCAATATGCAAAACTTAAACTTCACCTTAAATTCAAAATAAGCAATTATAATATCCGACACGGAGTCGGCGAGAATATCAAATTACGGGGCTGAGAGTAAGACGGTTGAGCACGCCTCTCCAAGCCTTGGTATAGAGAGAGCCATCGGGGGCATAACCGCCGACGAGATAGATATAAGGGCAATTCCAGTACACGGTATTGCCGTCGGTCCAATTAGGGATACGCGCCGGGGCATTAGCGGACGACTTCCAATGGTCGGAGAGGTCGGACGACTTCACGACATCTACCACGAAATTATCGCAATAAGCCATGGATGGGATCTCCGGGGGCAACTGGAGGCTGTTGACGCCACGTATCCAGTTGACACCATTATCGTAAGAGATATAGACCACGCGATTGAGCGAGCCATCGTTGAGTCTGCCACCTAGCAAGAACCAGACCTTATACTCTACCATTGAATCGCCGGCAGCCGAGGGTCGGTAATTGTAATAAGGGATGAGCGAAGCCCCCTCCAATGCGGGCACACCACCTTGGCTCAGGCAAACCCACTCCGATCCGTCGAAAGCCCAAGTGGCATCGCTCAAATTGCCATCCCGGTCGACACCACCGGCGAAGAGAGCCACCGGCGAGAGAGTCCACTTATTCGAGAGGGTGACCAGGTTGGAATAACCGCTGACCGGGAATCCGGGAGCCACCTCCTTGACGTTAAGGTCAATTTGAGGATATTGGGCATAGCGATAAGAAGCGCCATCTCGAGTCAGACCGACCACAGACTCCTTGTAGGGGCCGATGATCGACGCCCAATCCTCGCCCGTATCGCTCCACTGCGAGAGGTCGAACGAGCCGGACCAAAGATTTCCACTCTTATCGAGCATGTATAGAGACTCATCGGTAGAGACGAGCGACTGCACGACACCCTCGAAGGGGAGGTCCAGACGGCGTATCGACCAATTAAAATCATTCAAATCGAGAGGATCCGAGCAAGAGAACGAGCCATCGCTCTCCTCGACAATGCAAAGCACCTTATCGTCAGCCACCGAGACACTCTTCATGGCGCGGGGATTGGCGAGACGAGTGCTGAAACCGATATTGGCGACATCGCTCCAGATCAGCGTATCGGGTTCGATCTGATGCACATTCACCTTCAGGCGATAAGAGATGGAAGCCTCATCGTCGACACCCTTGACATTGAGCACGACAGAGCCGGTGAAATCGATCGAGTCGTTAGGATTCTTCTGATAATCGACAGTTCCCTCGCGGGTCGTACCGCCTGTCATAACGATCTCAGCGCCACCGATTTCTCCGGCGAAGGTGATGATCGGTATAAGTTTATCGATCGGCGTACCCTTGCGGAGCGAATCGGCATTATAGATGATGCGATTGTTCAGATCGACTGTAAAGAAGATAGAATCGAGACCCGGATTCTTCAAATCTTTGGTCAGCGAAAAGCTCTTGACTGCGAGATTGGCATTATTGACGTAGGTCTCCTCGTCGGTAGCGGAATTGCACGACGAGAAGATAGCCACACACATCAGGGCTGCGGCTAACCGGGATATGAAAAGTAAATTTTTATAGCTCACTATACTAAGATGTTTATTTACTTGCCATTACGCAACATGCGAGATGGTCTTTAATGTCGATAAGGCAAAGCGGAAACGCGGCGATAAGCGGCAGAGCGATACCTTACAACTTGCAAAGTTAGCATTTATCCGCGAAATAGTTGCGATAAATACATTAGAAAATAATTTTTAAGGAATTTTAGCATACAAAAAAGTGCTAAAACGAGCGTTCAACGCGAATTTCATCATAAAGACGGGCTTGGATGAATGAATCGAGCAGACGTCTACCCCCCTCTACCATAAGAGAAGAGACATGATAGTCCTCGAAAAGGATCTTCATATTATGCTCCAAGGGGATCTTGGGGTCGAGGATGATTGGGTCACGCTGATATACCCGGAGCCTGGCAGCCACATCGGGAGATATAGAATCGGAAGCGAATATGACGGGGCGAGGGCTATTACCGGGCCAAAGGCGGTTATCGAGCGAAGGGTTGTCATGGAGCAGGGTGTTAGTGCCGACCATGATGGCATCGCAGAGGCTACGCTGTCGGTGCATCAGCGTCTTGGTGAGGGGAGAGGAAATAGGGATAGGGGAGCCATCGGGAAGACACATCTCACCGGCAGCTGTTTCCGCCCACTTCAGGAGAATCCATGGTCGGTGGGAAACTTGGGAAGTAAAGAACCGGCGGTTGAGGTGGCGGCACTCATCGGCGAGGACATCGGTGACGACCTCGATGCCGGCATCTTGGAGCATTTTGATGCCACGACCGGCGACACGGGGATTAGGGTCGATTGTGCCTACCACTACCCTACGGGGATGATGGCGGCAGAGGAGTTCGGCGCAGGGGGGAGTTTTGCCATAGTGAGAGCAAGGCTCGAGAGTGACATAGAAAGTGGAGAGAGGCAACAGGTGCATATCGGCATCCGCCACCGAAGCGACGGCATTGACCTCGGCATGCGCTTCGCCGAATCGGCGATGATATCCCTCGCCGATCACTCTGCCATCAGGGGCAACAATCAGTGCCCCCACCATAGGGTTGGGAGAGACATGGCCGGCACCCGACATAGCGAGGCGAAGGGCCCGACTCATATACTTTTCATCTGTAGTCATAACAGGGTCAACGAGTTATGCCTCTACGGTCGAGTTCCGCCTGATAGCGGGCGGCATTTAGGCGATGCTGATCGTAAGAGGATGCGAAATTATGGGTGCCGGAGAAATCCTCTTTGGCACACATATATAGATAATCGTGGGGCTGACTATTGAGGATAGCCTCGACGGTGGCGGGATCGGTGGTACGGATCGGGCCGGGAGGGAGCCCGCGATTGGTATAAGTGTTATAAGGAGAGTCCACCTTGAGATGGGCACCACTCACACGCTTGATAGAGAAATCATTGAGTGCGAATCGGATAGTAGGGTCAGCCTGAAGGGGCATATTGATCTTGAGGCGGTTGATATAAAGGCGACCTACGGTGGCTTTCTCGGTGCGATCGTTGGTTTCCTCGTCAGTGATGGAGGCGATGATCACCACATCGAGAGGAGAGAGACCGAGATCGGCAGCCTTTTTTCTATTATCGGGCGACCACAGGCGGGTATAATTATTTCCTATTTTACGGACCAGATCGCGAGCAGAAGAAGACCAATAGACCTCGTAAGTATCATTGACGAAGAGAGCCAAAGCGGAAGCGGGGGATAAGCCGAACTGCTCCAAGAGAGAGTTGTCGCTAAGGGCGGCGCGGAGAGAATCAGCGGGGAACTCCATCTTGGCGGAGACGCGCTCGGTGAGGAGATTGATATCCCGGAATCCATTGATAGTGATCTTGACCGGGGACTGAGCTCCGGAAGTAATGATGCGCATAGCCTCGATGACATTGGCACCCTGAGGGATGGTATAAGCGCCATGACGGCGGAAGAAATCGGGATGACGCATAGCGGCGAGTTTCATAACTCGCCGGGCGAAATCGCCGCCGAGATGACGTGCGACACTATCCTCGACCATCTGAGCTGAGGCATTCGCCGGGATCTTGATATTGGCATCATGGTCGGCGCGATGACTGATCAGAGGGAAGATAAAGATGAGGAATGCGGCGGAACAAAAAACAAGCACCAGCAGAAATATGAGCATATTTCTGCGGGTGCTTTTAGACTTAACGGTTAGCAATTCTTATTCTTTTCGAGTTTGGGTTCGAGAGCGGCAAGACATAGGTCGATTGCCTCCTCGAAAGTATCAGCTGTTTTGGATGCGAAGAGATCGGCGGATTGAGGGATGAGGAACTTAACGCTTGCCTCCTTGTTCATAGCAGTCTCAGGCTTAACGACCTTAAGAGTTACTTCAGCCTCGGAGATGGCTTCGAATCGACGAGAGAGTTTGTCGACCTTCTTATTGATAAAACTCACGAGTTTGTCGGTGATGTCGAAATGAATCGCTTTGATTTTTGCTTCCATACGCTTTGATTTTTAGGTTGGAGTAAATAAATAGCACCGATAGGAGATATCTCGGTTGAAGAGCGCATCTAATGAAAAAGATGTAGTTTGCGATCTTCAGTTACAAAGATAACAAAAAATTTGGTAATAATCTTATTAAAAAGGATAAAAAAGCGTCTAAAAAGTTAAAAAACTTTCTAATCGTCGAGATTTTGGTCATCGTCGGAGTTGATTCGACGGGAAGAGCGAGGATGGCTATTTCGATAATTTTGCAGGAGATCGTTGAAGCTGAGATGGGTATAAATCTGTGTAGTAGAGAGAGATGCGTGACCGAGCATTTCTCTGACTGCGTCGAGGTCGGCACCGGCATTTACCATAACAGTGGCGAAAGTGTGACGGAGAGTGTGTGGGCTCTTCTTGGCGACACCGGTGGCTTTGAGTTGGTCTTTTACGATTTGGTAGAGAGTTTCCTTGGCGATGGCACCATGAGGACCGGCGATAAGGGGACGAGGGTAAGGGAGATCGGGATATCTCAGATCGCGGATTTTCTGCCATTCGCGAATCTCCTGAGCGAGCTGCGGAGGGATAGGGATGGCCCGTTGCTTGTTTCGCTTACCGGTGACACGGAGTTCGAGGGAGGAGAAGTCGACATCGAAATCGGTAAGGCTGAGGAGTTCGGCTTGACGCAGACCGAGAGAATAGAGCATCGAGACAGCGAGGTGTGCGCGATGCTCCGCCGGGGAGTGTGGAACAGAATCATTGAGGAGGGATTCGATCTCGTCGGTGCGCACGAAATCGGGGAGATGCTTTCTCTTCTTGGCGAGAGAGACATCTGCGGCGGGGTTGGCGGAGAAAAGCCCCTGCTTCATACCCCAACGGAAGAAAGCGCGTAGGCTTTGTGTCTTTCGACGCAGCGTAGTCGCCACCATCCCCTGATCGGCGAGTGATGCAATCCATGCGCGGATATCGCTCATGGTGACACTCCGCGGATCGAACTGCTGACCCGGCGGCGTGATCCACTCGATGAATCGGCTGACATCGCGGCCGTAGGCCTCGACCGTGTGGGGGCTGCAGCGCTGTTCAGCTTCGAGATAAGAGAGAAAATCAGACTCGATATCCATAGCCGAAGATTAAGCGAAGGTGAGACTTGAGGGAAAGCACAAAAGTATAGACACAAACGATCGGTATGACAAACCGCGAGGCATGTCACACCGAACGAAAAGCTTTATAACGTAAGTTAAAGAGCCCTTGATTACTGCTCAGCTTGACGGAGCTGCTGAACGTAAATAGCTTTCACCATCTTCTTGCGGTTGGTCACAGATGGCTTTTCGAATGCTTGACGGGCACGAAGTTCTTTGACGATGCCGGTCTTTTCGAATTTACGTTTGAATTTCTTCAAGGCTTTCTCGATGTTCTCGTTCTCTTTTACTTGTACGATAATCATGTTTAGTTAATATTAAATAATTATTTTTTGTTATCTTTGTAAAGACTCTTCAAAAAGAAGAGCCGCAAACATGATAGAGGAATGGTCGAAGAAACGAAGTTCCCTTATCACGGCTTGCAAAATTAGATAATTTTAAGCGATTGACAAAATATTTTAACAAAAAAAGTTCATCAACCTATAAATTAATTCATTATGAAGCGACATTTTTACACTCTGTGGGTATTGACAGTGCTCCTGCTGGCATCGTGTGAGTCGGCCACACGGAGTCAAGAATCGAAGACCTATCTCAGCATCGATGAAGTGGCAGACAGCAAGGCATTGCTTGGGGCTCCGCCAGCCGAGGGGTCGGCGGCATATCAATATGATATATCGCGCTATGAATGGGGCAAGAGACAGCGTGCGACGCCGCGAGGGGAGCAGGCTGTTCGGGATGCCAATCTTAGAGACACGGTGTGGATGGATGCGGCATTTAGCGAGGCATTCGGATATGCCTTGACTCCGGAGAATGCACCGGAGATCGTGAAGTTGATCGAGCGTATGAAAGAGGATGCGGGCGATCTCTGCACACGCTCCGCGAAGCAGAGTTATATGCGTCGCCGCCCCTTTATGGTATTCGACGAGCCGACATCGACACCCCGAGATGAGGAGCATCTTCGCAAGAATGGGAGTTATCCGTCGGGACATACCGCCATCGGCTGGGCTACAGCCTTGGTATTGGCGGAGATCAATCCCGACCGACAGACAGAGATATTGCAGCGAGGGTTGGAATTTGGTGAGAGCCGCGTTATCGTCGGAGCGCATTACCAGAGCGACGTGGATGCCGGGCGCACGGTAGCTGCCGGGGTTGTGGCTCGTCTGCATGCCGACGACGAATTTGCCAAGCAAATGGTAAAAGCGAAGATCGAGTTCGCCAAGCTACGCAATGCCGATAATAAGAAATAACCCGGCATATAAAAGATATATAAAAGGTATATAAAAAGGAGCGTATCGTTTGAACGACACGCTCCTTTTTATATATGATTGCAAATATTACTCGGCGGAATCTTCGGGATTGGTATACCAGCGAGAGTACATCAGATAGTTATGAGCTATCTTGATGTTCATCTCCTTAGCCTTCTCAGGTTCGACCATTTTAACGAACTTGGCGGGAGCACCAGCCCACATCTCGTGAGGGCCGATTTTGGTGCGGCTGAGCACGACAGATCCGGCGGCGACGAGCGCTCCCTCCCCTACTTCGGCATCATCCATAACGATTGCACCCATGCCGATCAGGGCATAGTCGTGGATCTTGGCGCCATGGATCACTACGTTATGACCTATCGAGACATCATTACCGATCTCTATAGTCGACTTCTGATAGAGAGTATGTAGCACAGATCCATCCTGGATATTGACACGGTCGCCGATGGTGATGGTATTGACGTCGCCACGCAACACGGTGCCGAACCAGATGCTGCACTCATCGCCCATGGTGACATCTCCCACCAGGGTGGCATTATCGGCAATGAAGCAATCCTTGCCGACCTTGGGGGTGAAGCCCCTTACAGATTTGAAAACCATAATTTAGAAAAAAAGGATAATTATTTCGTTAAGGGTTGAGTTTTCTCTTCGAGCCATTTAGCCTCCTGAGCGGAGAGGAGGGGAGTGAGGCGGCTACGCACGAGTTGGTGATACTCGTTGACCCACTTGATCTCTTCGGGCGACATAATGTCGAGATCGATCAGGTTGCGATCGTAGGGGAAGAGAGTCATGGGGTGGAAATGGAGGAAATCGCCGAACTCGGTGGTGGTATACTTCTCGGTGACGATAAGGTTTTCGGTGCGTATGCCATATCGACCTTCGAGATAGAGACCCGGTTCGTTGCTGGTGATCATACCGGGTTCGAGAGGAGTCGGGTTGATGTTTAGGCGGATATTTTGCGGGCCTTCGTGGCAATTAATGAAATAACCGACTCCATGACCGGTGCCATGATAGTAAGCCTTACCCTCCTTCCAGAGGAACTGACGTGCGAGAGCGTCGAGTTGGTGGCCGGTGGTACCGGCGGGGAAGATAGCGTTGGAGAGTGCGATATGGCCTTTGAGCACGAGTGTGAAATCGTGGCGCTGTTCGGGAGAGGGGTTACCCAGGGCGATGGTGCGGGTGATATCGGTGGTGCCATAGATATACTGGCCGCCGGAATCGACGAGGAGCAGGCCGTCGCCTTGGATGGTGACATCAGTTTCGGGAGTAGCCTCATAGTGAACGATAGCACCATGCTCGTTCCATCCGAGGATGGGGGAGAAACTCTCATCGACACACGATGGGTCGGCGAGACGGAGTGCGCGGAGACGTTTGCCGAGTTCGACCTCGGTCAACTTACCCTCGGGATATTCGCGTTCCACCATCATAAAGAATCGAGTCAGCGCCACGCCATCCTTCTCCATAGCGATGGCGAGGTTGGAGATCATGGTGTCATTCTTGATACTCTTGAGTTTGGCGACACCCTCACCGCCATAGACAACGTTGCAAGCGATATGGTCGAAGATGCCACGAGCGGTCTTGGCGGGATCGATAAGGAGGTCGGTCGAAGCCGGCAACTTTGCCACGAACTCCTTGACGGCATCGTAGGGGAGAGTCTTGATATTATACTTCTCGAGGTGAGCGTTAACGGAGTCGTTAAGTTTCTGATCGTCGACGAATAGGACACGGTTATTACGATCGAGATACAGGAAACCGACGAACATCGGGGAATAGTTGATATCGTTGGCAGCTCGGAGGTTGGTGGTCCAAGCCAGGTCGTCGAGGGCTGAAATGAGGATAGCGTTTGCACCCTGGAGTTCGACTTGATGGAGCACGGCATCGATCTTCGAATCGGCAGACTGTCCTACGATTTTCTCATCGTGTACGAAGAGTGGATTGAGGGGACGTGCGGGGCGATCGGGATAGATGAAATCGAACATGGGGAAATCGGTGTTGAGAGTAACACCCTTGGCCGAGAGAGCATCCTGGAGACGGCGGGCATAATCGACTGAGAAAGTCATGCCATCGATGCCGACGGTCTGACCCTGAGCGGCATATTCGACAACCCACTCAACGAGGTCGACAGCCTCGGGGCCATCCTCCTTCATCATCTTAAAACCGGTGTCTTGGAGTTGATCCTCGGCTTGGATGAAATATCTTGAATCGGTCCAGCAGAGAGCCTCGGTGTTGGAGACTACGGCAGTGCCGTTGGTGCCATTATCGGACTCGAAACCTGTGAGCCACTCGCGGCCACGCCAGTGGTGGGGAGGGAGTTCACTCTGATGAGGGTCGGTGCCGGAGATAATGCAGATATCGATAGCATGATCAGCCATAGCCTTGCGCAGACGGCCCAGATATTCAAAATTCTTCTTCATGATAGATATGTGATTGAATGATAAATAGACAATACTACAAATTATTAAAAAGGCTCAAAAAAGTATAGAGCGCGTTCCTTAAAATTTTTGGGGTCGTAGGGGCGGATATTTTTGAGCA
>JBJEDL010000087.1:0-15964 GCA_051872035.1 Lepagella sp. | reverse complement strand
CCTTACAGCAAGTAATCAAAATCGACTCAAGGCTACGACCTCTACGACCCCAAAATTTTAAGGAACGCGCTCTTAGTAGATTCTTTACTTGTTAATCTCCGTAGGTGTAGATAGTGCCATAGCCATAGCCATAGGTGTAGGGATTGCCATAGCGACGTGCGTAGGAGTTGCTCGGATTCAAGGTGCCGTTGAGCACTATCGACATGTTGGGGAATTTTCCCTTTTCGTAGATCTCGTCGATGCTCGGCAGCAGGGAGAGTCGCAACACTCCGGCTCTGATCACGAAGATCGTGTATTGTGCATACTGGCTGATGATCGTCGAGTCTGCCACTACCTCGATCGGCGGACAGTCGAAGAAGATGTAGTCGTAGTGCAATTTCAAGTCTTCGATCAGGGCGTGAAAACGCTCGCTATAGAGCAATTCGGTCGGGTTCGGCGGTATCGTGCCAACCGGGATCACCGACATGTTGGGACAGTCTTCCACGTCGTGGATGATCGCGGAGATATCGGTAACTTGGTTCGCCAAGTAGTCGGAGATACCCTTGGCGGGAGAGTCGATATATTTACTCAAGGTGGCTTTGCGCATATCCAAGTCGATCGCTACGACACGCTTCCCCTTGATCGCGAAGCTCTTAGAGAGGTTGTAGCTGACGAAGGTCTTACCACTACCCACATTGGCGGCGGTGAGCATCACCACTTTCGATGTGCCGTCGTTGCCATACATAAATTCGATGTTGGTGCGAACCATGCGGAAGGCTTCGTTGATCGAGTTGCGATTGTTCTCTTTCACCGCCACTATCGTCGGATTATCTTTCTCGCCTCTGCGACGCTTCAGACTCTGATGCTTGCCATAGAGGGGCAATTCGCCGGCAAATGGTGCCTTCAAGTCTTTGATGTCTTGACGACCTCTCACCACTGATGTAGTAAACTCTTGGAGCAAGATGATGAAGGCCGGTATCGCCAAACCGAGTGCCAAGGAGATGGCATAGATCATACCCTTGTTGGGCGAGATCGGTCCGTTCGAGCCGTCAGGCTCTCTGACGATACGGGTGTTGTAGGAGGTGAGTGCCTGCTGAAGCTGATTCTCTTCGCGCTTCTGAAGCAGGTAGAGATAGAGGGTCTCTTTCACTTTCTGCTGACGCTCTACGCTCAGCAGGTATTTGGCTTGCTTCGGATTAGAGGCTATCTTCGAAGTGGCTGTGCCGTTGAAGCCCTCTTGGCTTCTGATTTGCTCGCCGAGTGAGAGGATCTCGTTGTCGATAGATGACATCAACGCCGAGCGCATCGCTGCCAATGCTTGATCCATTTCAGCCACTAAGGGGTTGCTCGTACTACTCTGCGACACTAAGCTGTTGCGCTCCAAAATCTTGGTGTTGTATTGGGCGATCTGTCCCGAGATGCTGGCATTGGCGAGGCCGGCATTCGCCGGGAGCAACTTGTTGTTGTTCTCGGTGTTGCGGAGATAGTTGCGAATGTATTTCGCCATGTATTCCTGGTTGCGAAGGTCTTTGAGTGCCATCGAGGTCTGGGTGGCTTGACTCATATAGAGGGAGGCCGCAGCATCCACGTCAGGTATCAAGTTCGCACTCTTGAAGGAGGAGATGTCGTCGTCGACCGATCCAAGCTCTTTCTGCAAGAGGGCTACACGCTCGTCGATAAATTTGCTTGAGTTGTCGGCAAGGGTGCGCTTGTCGCTCATCCAGCGGTCGTTGTAGCTCGCTATGATCTGTCCCAAGATATCTTCAGCTCGCTGGGGGTTGATGTCGGTATAGTCCATCACCACCATGTTAAATGACTTCTTGTCGGTGTCGGCCTTGAGGCGTCCCATCATCGCACCTGCCATTCCCTTGACAGTGCTGTGGCTTACTTTCATCTCTTTGATGGGTGAGGTCTCGTAGGCCTTGCCCGGGATCACTTCGATGCGCCCTAACGCTGTCTTCAGCGGCGTGCCGATGATACCTTTCATCTCGGGGCGATTCATATCCTTGCCCCTAAGGGTCATTTCCTTGATAGTGTATTCGCCGTTGCTCCCCAAGGTGATAATAAAGGAGGCACTGTCATCTTCGGTGAGATCCAAAAACTCAACACTCACCGGAAGGTCGTTGCCATATACCAGGTTGTCTCTGAAGGTCCCATCTACGAAGTATTGTATGTTGAGCTTCAGCTTTCTCACCACGTCGCGCATCAAGTCCGGCGACTGGATGATCTGAATCTCATCCAAGAGGAATGACCCCGAACGGGAGATCCCAAGGTCGGAGAAAATCGCTTCGTTGGCTGACATCGATTTGCCGTCGGAGTCCGTCTTGATCAATACTGCCGCTGATTTCTTATAGGTCGGGGAGGTCTTCTGGATGTGGATCCAGCCGGCTACTCCACATATTAATACTGAGATTACGAACCAATACCACTTGCCAAGACAGAGGAAGAGAATCTCGGTCGGCGTGATCTTAGGCTTGCGTGAACTTGTCGCGCCTGACGACACGGTCTGTGTCGCGGTGTTCATATCTATTAGTGTTGCCATGTGTAGATGGTTACTTTATTATCAAGACTGCCATGGTGGCGATAAATGATGCAATCGAAATCCAGAATGCCGGGGTCATCACCGAGTTGCCGTTGGGCGTCGATTGTCTCGCTTTGGTGGCGTTGGGCTCTACATACACCACGTCGTTCTGACGAAGGTAATACACCGGCGAGTTGGTAAGCGCCGAACCGGAGTTCAAGTTTACCATATAGGTCTTCTGCACGCCATTCTCTTCACGAAGCACGCGGATGTTCTCGCGCTTGCCATAGATGGTCAAGTCACCTGCCGAGCTCAGCGCATCGAGCAGCGTGTAGTTGTCGCGGGTTATCGCATAGCGCCCCGGTGAACTTACTTCGCCAATCACTGCCACTGACATGTTCATATATTCCACTGTCACTATCGGATTCTTTGCCAAGTCGCGGCTGATCAGCTCGCGTCTGATATACTCCGACATCTCTTCGCGTGTCATCCCCGCTACATAGAGCTTGCCAAGCACCGGGAAGTTGATGTTTCCTTTACTGTCGATGGTGTAGGGCATCACGTTGCCATCTCCTCCCGATGTGGCCCCTTTTACACTGCCGTCGGCCGAGGAGGTCCCTAATCTGTTGGTCGCTACCGGAAGATTGAACAAGGCATTGAGGCGGGAGTCTGTCGTACTTACCACAATCGATAGCTTGTCGTAGGGCTGCATCTTGATGGCGTTCAATGCCGGAATGATATTCTCTTGCCCATCTTGCAAATCTTGAAAGTAGGAGATTTTCTTGGTAGATGTGCACGATCCCATCGAAATTACCAATCCGATGAGTGCTGTTAGGTATATATTTTTAATTCGCATCTTTTATGCTCTTTAGGTTTCTTTGGTTTTGTTTTCCTTTTCTTTTTATATCGTTTATTGCGTTGCTCGCTATTCGATAATCTTGATATATTGCGGAGATATATCCACCGCAGATATCAATGTGTCAGGCAGTTCCACCAGCAGTCGACGCTTGCGCATCCCCTTGATGGAGAGTAGATTGCCGGTCATGCCATCCAATGGCCCGCCGAAGATCATAACTCGCTTGCCCACCATCGCCGGGGTCAGCTCCGACGGCTTGTAGTAGAGCACATCGTCGGTCGATCTCGTGGCGCGGATGAATCTCTCCATGTCTTCTTCCGACACCTCCATAGCCTTGCCCCAGGCTCCGCGTACGAAACGATATTGCAGGGTCGGTATACGCATCACCTCCGGATCCAATAGTTCTCTGCTCGACTTGACAAATAGCAAGTCGTGGATCACAGGCACTCGCTCGCGAGTGCGCTTCATACCTCGCTTCACTACCTTCCATACCATCGGAGTATATACCTCATACCCATCGGCCTCAAGTAGCTTCCACGACGGCATCAAGGCATTCGAGCGTGTTAGGTCGCGCATTACATACCATGCCATATCATTGATGTCTTCTTGTTGTCTCCTCTATGGGAGCATCTGCGTATTTTATCTCGCAAAATTACACATTATTCCACAATTTTGCAAACTTTAGATATCTTAATTACCTTTATTAATATTATCTTAATTTTTTTATTTTGCCGTTATCTCTTTTTTTTCTCCCTTTTTGCTTCATCTGCTCTCTTTTTTAATTTTTTTATCCATCCCCTTTTTACTTGTCTCTTTTGTTTGTTTTCATAATTTTTTTTCGCTAATTTTGCATCAGTAGTTTCTAATCAGATCGTTTTACGATCTTTTTTAATCTTTTTTTTACTTATTATGGCTAATAAACCTTTTCATTATCAGGAAATGTTCCCCCTCGGACCTGATACCACCGAGTATCAACTCGTCTCCAAAGATTTCGTTAAAGTCGAAAATTGGAACGGCCATGAAATGCTCGTCGTAGACCCGCAGGCTCTTACCCTGCTGGCTAATGTCGCCTCTCACAATTGCTCGTTTATGCTCCGCCGCGAACATAACGAGTTGGTGGCTAAGATCCTTCACGATCCCGAAGCCTCCGAAAATGATAAGTATGTGGCTCTCACCATGCTCCGAAATGCCGAAGTCGCCGCTAAGGGTGTCCTCCCTTTCTGCCAGGATACCGGCACTTCGATCTGCGCAGCCTATAAGGGTCAGCAAGTCTGGACAGGCTGCGACGATGAGGAGATGATCTCTAAGGGTGTATATAAGACTTATACTGAGAATAATCTCCGCTATTCTCAGAACGCTCCCCTCAATATGTATGATGAGGTGAACACCGGTTGCAACCTCCCGGCGCAAATCGAAATCCATGCCACCGAGGGAGATGAGTATAAGTTCCTATTCGTGGCTAAGGGTGGCGGATCTGCCAATAAGACTTATCTCTATCAGGAGACTAAGGCTATCCTCAATAAGAAAACTCTCGTGCCTTTCCTTATCGAGAAGATGAAGACTCTCGGCACTGCCGCTTGTCCTCCTTATCATATCGCTTTCGTCATCGGCGGTACGTCGGCAGAAGCCAACCTCGCCGCTGTCAAGAAGGCTTCTGTCAAGTATTATGACAATCTCCCAACTCAGGGCAATGAGTATGGTCATGCTTTCCGCGATATCGAACTCGAGAAGGAGCTCCTCGAAGCTGCCCACAATATCGGCCTCGGTGCTCAGTTCGGCGGTAAGTATTTCGCTCACGATATCCGCGTGATTCGTATGCCGCGTCATGGCGCTTCTTGCCCCGTAGGTATGGGTGTCAGCTGCTCTGCCGACCGCAATATCAAGGCAAAAATCAATCGCGACGGTATCTGGGTCGAGAAACTCGACGAGTTCCCCGGTGAACTTATCCCCGAGGAGTTCCGCAATGCAGGCGAGGGTGAAGTTGTTAAGGTCGACCTCAATCGCCCCATGCCCGAGATCCTCGCGCTGCTCGATAAGTACCCCGTATCGACTCGCCTCTCGCTCAATGGCACCATCATCGTGGGTCGTGATATCGCTCACGCCAAGATCAAGGAACGCCTCGATGCCGGAGAGCCTATGCCTCAGTATCTCAAAGATCATCCCATCTATTACGCCGGCCCCGCCAAGAAGCCGGAAGGTCTCCCCTCAGGTTCATTCGGCCCGACTACTGCCGGTCGTATGGACCCTTACGTCGATCAGTTCCAAGCTGCCGGCGGCGCTATGGTCATGATCGCCAAGGGCAACCGCTCGCAGCAAGTCACTGACGCTTGCCATAAACATGGAGGCTTCTACCTCGGTTCTATCGGTGGCCCCGCAGCCATCCTCGCTCAAAATTCTATCAAGAATGTAGAGCTCCTCGAGTATCCCGAACTCGGCATGGAGGCTATCTGGAAGATCGAAGTCGAGAACTTCCCCGCCTTCATCCTCGTCGACAATAAGGGCAATGATTTCTTCAAGCAAATCAAACCCCGTTGCCCCGGCTGCACCAAGTAAGACTTTTTTCTAAATTTTTCATATTTTTTAGGGGTTGTGTCAAGTCCATCTCGACACAACCCCTAATATAATATTATAGAACACGCTCTTATTAATCGTCGTCGTCTTCTTCGTCGTCTTGCGGCTCTTTGGGCAGCGAGAAGTGGAGTAGAAGCCACCCTAAGATGCCCGCCAGGATCGAGGCTACCAGGATCCCTAATTTGGCATCGTTGAGCAGAATTGCCATCGAGGCGTTCGTGCCGAAGGAGAGGTTGGCTATGAAGAGCGATACGGTGAATCCGATCCCTCCCAACATAGACACAGATGCCATCCGCGACCAGTTGCCACCTTCTGGCATCGGTGCCAACCGACATATAATCGTCAGCCAGGAGAAGAGGAAGATGCCCACAAATTTACCCACCACAAGTGCAAGGATGATCGTCGGAGCTATACCGCTGAAGAGCTGCGAGATCTCCATTCCCCCGAAGAAGATGCCGGCGTTGGCAAAGGCAAAGAGAGGAACGATGATGTAGTTCACCAACGGATGGAGCGTATCTTCCATATCCTGTAGCGGGGAGATTACCTTATCCGAGGCCGACTCGATCTGCTTCAACAGGTTCAGCTTGTTCTTGTCCAAGATGGTGCGTGAGTTGAGCTTGTCGTCATCTTCACTCGTGAAGTAACTGATGTTCTGTCTGATCGATTTGACATATTTCTCAGGTGCATATACCGGCTTGGAGGGGATCGTAAATGCCACCAACACTCCCGCTATTGTCGGGTGAATACCGGCATTGAGGAAGCAGAACCATACACATGTGCCCAATGCTCCGTAGAACAACTTGGACTGCACCCCAAGTCTGCCGCCGATGAAGAGAGCCGCCAAGAAGGCTGCCGCCCAGAGCAACATGGTGTATTCGATATGCCCGCTGTAGAAGAGGGCGATCACCATGATGCCGCCGATGTCGTCGACCACCGCAAGGGTGGTCAGAAAGACCTTCAAACCGATGGGCACTCTATTCCCTAACATCGCCAAGACACCCAAGGAGAAGGCTATGTCCGTGGCCATCGGTATTGCCCAGCCGTCGGCATAGTCAGTGCCTTGTGCCAAGTAGCGATAGATCAGCACCGGCACCACCATACCCCCGATCGCTGCTATAATCGGCAAGAGTGCATTGCGGAAGGAGGATAGCTCTCCCACCAATACTTCTCGCTTGATCTCCAGACCTACCGTGAAGAAGAAGAACGCCATCAAAGCATCGTTGATGAACTGCATTACTGTCATCGGATGCCCGTTATGGCTGAAGAGATTGAAATCGCCTACTTGCAACGCTACCTCATGGACCCACAGCGAGTTGTAGAGCTCCGTAAGAAAGGGCATGTTGACGATGATCAGCGCCATTATGGTCGCTAATATCAAGATGTTGCCACTATTGGCATAGTTGCGGATCGTCTTCCGCGCAGTGTAAAATACTGACATAGTCTTAGAGTTTTAGTGCACCTTCCCCATACGGAGTGAGCGCTCTCAGTCATTATTTCTGCTGCCCGTCGATGATCTCGATGATCTGCTCCGCTGCTGTGGCTGTCTTTACCTTGTCGATGCGATGTGTCACTACTCCCTCACTGTCGGTGATGAACGTGGTGCGTACTATTCCCATATATTCTCTTCCTGCCATCTTCTTCTTTTGCCAGACTCCCGCCTCTATGCAGAGGGTCAGCTCCGTGTCGGCGATCAGCGGAAAGGGCAACTCATATTTGCATGCAAATTTCTGATGACTCGATTCGCTGTCTTTGCTCACTCCGATCACTTGATAGCCCCGATCCAAGAGATCTCCATAATGATCGCGAAGACTCTTGGCCTCTAAGGTGCATCCCGAGGTGTTGTCCTTGGGATAGAAGTAGATGA
This sequence comes from Lepagella sp., assembly GCA_051872035.1. GTDB lineage: Bacteria > Bacteroidota > Bacteroidia > Bacteroidales > Muribaculaceae > Lepagella. Next base: position 8,173 of record JBJEDL010000087.1, on the reverse strand, counting down.
TAAAGCGCTTGTCGGGATAGTCGCTGAGCTTCACCTCTCTGCCTGTGGCATCCTTGCCCAACAGATCGGGAAATCTCTCGCCCGTCGTTTTTGTCTTATTAACCTGATTTTCCATATTATTTACCTTAATCTAATTTGAGCACTGCCAAGAATGCCTTCTGAGGCACCTCGACCGAGCCTATCTGTTTCATTCGTTTTTTACCTGCTTTCTGCTTTTCCAATAGCTTGCGCTTTCGCGAGATGTCTCCTCCATAACACTTGGCGGTCACATCCTTGCGCACTGCTTTGATCGTCTCGCGTGCTATAATCTTGGCACCTATCGCCGCCTGAATCGCTATGTCAAACTGCTGACGCGGTATCAGCTCTTTCAACTTCTCACACATCCTGCGTCCGAATCTCACCGAGTTGCTCTCATGAGTCAGCGTCGACAACGCATCGACACTCTCCCCATTCAGCAGAATGTCGAGTTTCACCAATTTAGATTGACGGAAGTCTTTGATGTGATAGTCGAAGCTGGCATACCCTTTGGAGATGCTCTTCAGCTTGTCGTAGAAGTCGATTACGATCTCCCCCAAGGGAATGTCGAAGGTCAGCTCCATACGATTGCCCGAGATATACTCCTGCTTCACCAACTCTCCACGCTTGCCGAGGCAGAGGGTCATGATTGGTCCGATGTAGTCGGCTTGCGTTATGATCGTGGCGCGTATGTAAGGCTCTTCGATATAGTCGATGGCGGTGGCTTCCGGAAGTCCGGAGGGGTTGTGCACTTCGATGTGATTACCCTTCTTGTCGGTAACAATATAGGATACGTTGGGCACGGTGGTGATCACATCCATGCCAAATTCTCTGCCGAGTCGCTCTTGCACGATCTCCATGTGGAGCAAGCCCAAGAATCCGCAACGGAACCCGAAGCCCAAGGCTGCCGATGATTCCGGCTGGAAGGTGAGCGAAGCGTCGTTGAGCTGCAATTTCTCCAACGATGCTCGCAGATTCTCGAAGTCTTCGGTCTCTATGGGATAGACGCCGGCGAACACCATCGGTTTCACCTCTTGGAATCCCTCGATTGCCTTGTCACAAGGCTTGTTGACATGGGTGATTGTATCGCCCACTTTCACCTCTTTCGAGGTCTTGATGCCGGAGATGATATATCCCACATTGCCCGCCGAGAGGGTGGCGCGCGGTGAGAGGTTGAGCTTCAAGACTCCCACCTCGTCGGCATGATATTCCTTGCCGGTCGACACGAATTTCACGAAGTCATCTTTGCCGATCGTGCCATTCACGATCTTGTAGTAGGCGATAATCCCTCTGAAGGGATTGAACACGGAGTCGAAGATCAGAGCCTGCAATGGCGCATCCGGATCTCCTTGAGGCGCCGGCACACGCTCCACGATGGCGCGCAAGATGTCGTCGACTCCCATACCGGTCTTGCCCGAGGCACGGATTATCTCCTCACGGTCGCATCCCAAGAGGTCGACGATCTGATCTTCCACCTCGTCCGGCTTCGCACTGTCCAAGTCGCATTTGTTGATCACCGGGATGATCTCCAGGTCATTGTCTATCGCCATGTAGAGGTTGGAGATGGTCTGTGCCTGGATTCCCTGCGAGGCGTCGACGATCAGCAATGCCCCTTCGCATGCCGCGATCGATCGCGACACTTCGTAGGAGAAGTCGACGTGTCCCGGAGTGTCAATAAGATTCAGTGTGTAGGTCTCACCGTCGAGTGCATATTCCATCTGGATGGCATGACTCTTGATCGTGATGCCTCGCTCTCGCTCCAATTCCATGTCGTCGAGCACCTGGTCGGCCATATCTTTCGCCTCTACCGTGTGAGTCCGCTCCAAAAGTCGGTCGGCTAAGGTCGATTTGCCATGGTCGATGTGCGCTATAATGCAGAAGTTTCTTATTCTTTTCATTTTGCAAAGTTAACATTTTATTTTTGATAACTCACTATATGCCTCTTCCCTCCCTGTTTCGGTCAGGTCGGGATGATGGCAGTCGGAGTTGATCGCTATCGGCGTTCCCGCCGCCGTCAGCATCTCCCACCATCGCCGCGCCGGGAAGTATCTCCCTTTGCTCTCGATGGCTTTGGTGTTGATCTCGACTATCACGCCGGCACTACGGCTATGACTTATCACATCCGCTATCAGCGAGGCATACCACCCCTGGCCTTCAAGCGTCGGATCTGCCAAGGCGGCATTGCCTATGATCTTGTCGAAGTGCCCCAAGATCTCAAATCCCCCTATCTCTATCATCGTGAGCACTTGCTCGAAATATTTCTCTACCACATATCGCAGGTCGTCGTGATATCCCTCGTGAAGATAACGCGAGAATCGCTCGAATTTGCCGTCGCAGTCAAGCCATACACCCTCTTGCGTCGGCACGAAGTGAACTGACCCGATCCGATATTCCAACGGCAGGCGCTGAAAGTAGTCGATGTGCGGACCCCAGTCGCGACTCATGTAGTCAATCTCCATCCCGGTCAGCAACGTCATCTTACCCTGATATCTCTCTTTGAGACTCTCCATCTCGTCGAGGTATGCCGGCACATCTTCCTTGGTCATGTTGCAAGGTGATGCCTGGCAGAGTGGCGAGTGGGGCGTTACTCCCCATACCTCAAATCCTCGACGATATGCCCCCTCCACTATCTCGCTCAGCGGCGCATGTCCGTCGCAATATTGAGTGTGGGAGTGTAAGTTATAACGCTGAGTCTTACCTATTATATTTTTTATATCTTCTATTTCCATCGATTTTTTTATCTGTAGTCTCGTGTCTGCGATCTCTTTGCCTCTATTTCAAAAGCTTGTAGAGATCGGAACGAAGTTTCCTTACCTCTTCTCGCTTGGCTTCGAGATCCTTCTCGCGTTGGGCGATACGCTGTGCCAATGATGAGCTCTTGCTCTTGTGATATTGGCGACGATCGTTGTCGAGAAGCTTTTCGAGTGCCTCTTCTTTACTCTTCTCCAAGAGATATTTCTTCATCGCTGTCCGCGCTGTGGGCGAGGGTAGTTCGTCGTAGTAGTGGTAGATTCTGCCTCCCGAGGCGGCTAAGGTGAATTCTTTGACTTTCGTCTCGGAGGCGGGGTCGATAGCGCGGATTGTGGCAAGCATGTCGGCGTAGTCGCCATCTTCCGGCTGCGTCTGCCGATAGTTGCTCAGTCGCGCAAATTCCACTACATCATCCTCTTCCGAGGAGTAGTTGGTGCGCATGTCGTTGGTGATGAAGAGGTAGATGGTGACTTCATCTTCAAGTTGATTGCGCTCCGTGGCCCACCAGCCGACGCCGTTGTATTCGTCGATGGCAAGCAGGTAGTCGTCGTAGGGAGAGTTGTAGGGAAAGCCCAAGTTGGAGGGCTGCAGGAAGCTCCCGTCGGCGGCATCGCGAGTGGCTACCATGATGTCGTAACCACCGATCGACCCCTCGCCGTTGCAGGCATAGTAGAGGGTCACACCATCTGCCATCATGAAGGGATAGATGGCATCGCCACCCTGCGACAATTCTTCAGATAGGGGAGTGGTTTCGCTCCATTTTCCGTCGGTGAGAAGGGTCGATTCGACCAGCTGCATGTTGCCGACACTGTCGGGACGTGCCCAAAGCTTGTAGTCGCGCCCTTCATTCTGATAGACATAGCTGATGCCATCTTGCTCGGACGAGGGCAAGACGCGACCGTCACTCAGCATCCCGGCGGAGGCAGGCAATTTGTAGGCCTTGAAGAAGTCTTGACGAGGCACGCTGATACTGTCGATCACTATTATCTTCTCTACTCGATCCAAGAAGTTCTCGGCTTGCATCAACTGCTCGTTGTATAGCTTGTATTTCTGCTCGAAGGCCTCTTCAGGTCGCTTCAGCTTCTTGCGCGTCTGACTCTTGCGTGCCTGGCTGTATAGCCTGTCGGCTTCGTCAAACTGATAGTCCATATAGGCATCATGTCCCTGCTCCAATAGCTCCATCGGAGTGGCAGGCGCTGCATCCGTCTCGGCAACTCCCAAACACATCGCCGCTACTATGCCATATAAGTATCTGAATTTTTTCATTTTCGCTATTTTGTGTAATATCTTGCAAATTTACGGAAAATCTTTCAAAAATCTCTTAATTTCGCCCTATTTTGCACAAAATTCGGTTTTTTGAGAATTTTTTATTATCTTTGCACCGATTTATGCACTATCGTTTGTGCACATATCGTTTCATTTCGTATCATAATCTAACATAATTAATATGAGTCTTAATATCATCGTTTTGGCCAAACAGGTGCCCGACACTCGCAATGTCGGTAAGGATGCTATGAAGGAGGATGGTACTATCAACCGTGCCGCTCTCCCTGCCATCTTCAACCCCGAGGATCTCAACGCCCTCGAACAGGCCTTGAAACTAAAAGAACAGTATCCCGGCTCTAAGGTGACTCTCCTCTCTATGGGTCCGGCTCGTGCCGCTGAAATCATCCGTGAAGGTATGTATCGCGGTGCCGACGGAGGTATCGTCCTCTCCGACAGAGCTTTCGCAGGGTCTGACACCCTCGCCACCTCTTACGCGCTTAGCGCCGCTGTCGCTAAAATCGGCGAGTATGATCTGATCATCGGCGGCCGTCAGGCTATCGATGGCGATACCGCCCAGGTTGGCCCCCAGATCGCCGAAAAACTCCACCTCCCTCAGGTCACTTACGCCGAGGATATCATCGAAGTTAAGGATGGTAAGGCACTCGTGAAGCGCCGCATTGAGTCGGGAGTCGAAACTGTCCGTACTCCTATCCCCGCTGTAATCACCGTCAATGGCTCGGCCGCTCCTTGCCGCCCTCGCAATGCCAAGTTCGTGCAGAAGTATAAGTATGCCGCTGTGCCATCTGAGGTCGCTGACGATGCCGCCAAGAAGGAGCTCATCGAGAAGCGCCCTTACCTCAACATCGGCGAGTGGACTGCACAGTATGTCGATGCCGACCTCAACCAGTGCGGCCTCGCCGGATCTCCCACTAAGGTGAAACAAATAGAAAATGTCGTATTCACCGCCAAGGATGCTCGCCGCGTCGAAAATAATGATCAGGAGATCGAAACTCTTATCAAAGAACTCATCGCTAACCATACAATCGGATAATCATGGCAACGGATAAGAATAATTTAATCGTTTATTGCGAATTTGAGGATGGTAAGGTGGCTGATGTGAGCCTTGAACTCCTCACCAAGGGTCGCCAACTCGCCGATAAACTCGGAATAAAGCTCGAAGCTGTCGTAGCCGGCGACAAACTCTCCGGTATCGAAAATCAAGTGTTCCCCTACGGCGTCGATACTCTCTATAAGGTGGAGGATCCTCGCCTTTATCCCTATACTTCGCTCCCTCACAGCTCTATCTTGATCAATCTCTTCAAGGAGAAGGAGCCCCGCATCGCTTTCATGGGCGCTACTTCTATCGGCCGTGACCTCGGCCCACGCGTCTCTTCCGCTCTCCACAGCGGTCTGACTGCTGACTGTACCCAGCTCGAGATCGGCGACCATACCGATGCTCGCACAGGCGAAGTGTATAAGGATCTCCTCCTCCAGATCCGCCCCGCTTTCGGCGGTAACATCGTCGCTACTATCGTCAACCCCGAGTGCCGCCCACAGATGGCTACTGTCCGCGAAGGCGTCATGAAGAAGGAAGTCTACAACCCCGACCACAAGGGCGTAGTAGTCGACCTCAAGGCTGATGACTATACTTCTCCCCTCGATTATGTCGTAGAGGTGATCGACCGTAACGTCGAGAAGTCTAAGGTAAATCTCAAGGGTAGCGCCGTTGTCGTATGCGGTGGCTATGGCATGGGCAGCAAGGAGAATTTCCAAATGCTCCATGAGCTCGCCGATGTGCTCGGTGGAGAAGTCGGCGCAAGCCGCGCTGCTGTCGATGCCGGTTGGGCTGACCACGATCGCCAGATCGGCCAGACAGGCGTAACTGTCCGCCCCAAACTCTATATCGCTTGCGGTGTCTCCGGCCAAATCCAGCACATCGCCGGCATGCAAGAGTCTTCGATCATTATCTCTGTAAATAATGATCCCGACGCCCCGATCAATGATATCGCCGATTATGTCATCACCGGCAATGTCGAGGATGTCGTGCCTAAATTAATCAAGTACTATAAAAAGAATACGAAATAATGGCTAATTTCTATAAAGACAACGAGGCGCTCAAACATTATCTCACCCATCCGATGATGGAGAAGATCGTGGCGCTCAAGGAACGCGATTACGCTGATGCCGAGAAGTTCGATTATGCCCCCTTCGACTATGCCGACGCCCAGGATAGCTATGACAAGGTGCTCGAAATCGTCGGCGAAATCTGCGGCGATATCATCGCCGAAAATGCCGAGGAGGTCGACCATACAGGACCCCGCGTGGAAAATAACCGTGTGATCTATGCCGAGGGTACTGCCCGCAATCTCGACGCTTGCCGCAAGGCCGGCCTTATGGGAATGGCTATGCCTCGCCGTCTCGGTGGTCTCAATTTCCCCATCACTCCCTACATCATGGCTGCCGATATCGTCAGCCGTGCTGATGCCGGTTTCGAAAACCTCTGGGGCCTCCAGGATTGCGCCGAAACTATCTATGAGTTCGCCGATGAGGATCAGAAACAAAGATATATCCCTCGCGTTTGCGCCGGCGAAACCATGTCGATGGACCTCACCGAGCCCGACGCCGGTTCCGACCTCCAGTCTGTGATGCTCAAGGCTACTCAGAAGGAGGATGGATCTTGGGTGCTCAATGGCGTGAAGCGTTTCATCACCAACGGTGACTCCGATATCCACCTCGTGCTCGCCCGCTCGGAAGAGGGCACTAAGGATGGTCGCGGCCTCTCTATGTTTATCTACGACAAGAGAAATGGTGGCGTCAATGTGCGCCGCATCGAAAATAAGATGGGTATCAAGGGTAGCCCCACTTGCGAGCTTACTTACAAGGATGCCCCCGCCGAACTCGTCGGCTCTCGCCGCCTCGGTCTTATCAAGTATGTCATGGCGCTCATGAATGGCGCTCGCCTCGGTATCGCCGCTCAAAGCGTCGGCCTCAGCGAAGCCGCCTACCGCGAAGCTCTTGGATATGCCAAGGAGCGTTGCCAGTTCGGTAAACCAATCATCGAGTTCCCCGCCGTGTCCGAGATTCTCTCCGTGATGAAGGCTAAACTCGACGCTACTCGCGCTCTCCTCTATGCTTGCTCTCGCTATGTCGACGTTTACAAGATCTACGACGATATCGCCAAGGAACGCAAACTCTCTGTCGAGGAACGTAAGGAGGCTAAAGAGTTCTCTAAACTCGCCGACGCTTTCACTCCCCTCGCCAAGGGTCTCTCTTCTGAGTTCTGCAACCAGAATGCTTACGACGCCATCCAGATCCATGGCGGCTCCGGCTTCATGAAGGATTACGCTTGCGAACGCATCTATCGCGACGCTCGCATCACTTCGATCTATGAGGGTACTACTCAGCTCCAGGTCGTGGCAGCTATCCGCCATGTCACCACCGGAACTTACCTCAACTGGATCAACTCTCACCTCGATGGTGAATTCAATCCCGCTGATCAGGCTGTCGTAGAAAAACTCAAAGCCATGGCTGATAAATATGCCGCCGCTGTTGAGGCTGTTACCGCTGTCGACGATACCAAATATCTCGACTTCATGGCGCGCCGTCTCGTCGAAATGGCAGGCTACACCGTTATGGGCATTCTCCTCCTCGAGGACGCTGCTCGCAACGACATGTTCCGCCGCTCGCTCAACGTGTTCGTCAACTACGCAGAGGCTGAAGTTGCAAAGCATGCAGATTTTATCTCAAAATTTGCACACGACCAACTAAATGATTATCTTTGCAACGAATAATCTCTCCGATAGATGATTCTCCCGGCGCTGACAATCGGTTTTGCATCAGCAATCCGAGGATAGCCGCGGAAGATCATCTATTCCAAAAGCCAAGAATACGAAAAAATAAAATTTGTTTAGTCATACAAGATCAAAGCAATAAATTTTAATAGTATCTTACACAGAGTGGAGGCAGTGTGTGAACACAGCCTCCACTCGCCTTTTTATCCCAATACCTCAAAAAAGCGTCCCAAATCTTCTCACCCCATCCACCTACTAAGACAAAACCCCAAAAAAGTAACCCACCAATCCAGAAAAAAGTAAGCATTAATTGAAGTACACCTTTTGGGCGTTGCAAAGCGGTTGTAATT
>JBJEDL010000086.1:0-61194 GCA_051872035.1 Lepagella sp. | reverse complement strand
AAGAGGTGTATCGCCAGCAAAGCGCGTTAGCTCAGAAAAAGGAAGTGAAGCACCGAAAACGGCATAACGACCTGCTTTGTACGCAAAGGTCCGAAGCCAAAGGATGAGGACGCCGACATAAGCACCGCACGACGGATTATCGGCACTCTGCGCTCTACCGCCATGGAGGGCAGCTTCGGCAATCAGAAACAGCACTACGGCGTAGGCCGGATATCGGCACGCAACTCCCGCAGCGAGACACTGCTGTTCTTTTTCGGCATCCACATGGCAAACGCCGCTATACTTGCCGCGCGGCAATTTGCCATCGAAGAAAAGGAGAAGAGACGACAAAATCGACGAGCATAAAAAATCATGCCGATTCCCAACCTCCGAACTCCATCGGAGGCGGTCACTTATACCCTTCAAACCAAAAAAATGCCCTGTTTCATGCGCTGAGAACTGAAAATTTGCCGACAAAACCAAATCCACACCGATGTACGACTATCACGAGCCTTTCCCCGGCTAAAAACTCAAGCCATTAACTGAATATCCCTACGTAATCAATTAAAAGCGCGTTGATCTTTTATTGAGGAGTTGGTATTATTGAAGTGAACCCTAAAGTCCGTTTCTTGGACTTTAGTGTTCACTTTATTCCGGGTTAGCCTGTTATCTTATAACGGCTATTGTGTGTCTTGGCTCGTATTATCTGTCGGAGCCTTTGATCTTGTTGAGAATCGACTGGTTGAAGGCTTTCTCTGCCATCAGCTCTTCTACAGAGAGGTGCATACGATATCTCCAGTAGTGGCGCGGGTTGGCAGGCTCGTTGATCTGCTCGTCTGCCGGGTTCTGGCGACGAAGATCGCCATTGCTCGAGAGCCAGTCTTGCAGAGGAAGAATGCAGAGCATTGCCGGACTCTTCAAGTGCAGATCCAAGATCTTGTCGCAGATCCAGGGCTCGGCAAAGTAGGGTGCCTCTCCACCTTCATGCAATACATGATTGTAGAATCTCTGTGACACTCCATGGTCTGCCTCCCACCATGCGCGGATGCCTCCCATATCGTGGGTCGACGTCGTGCACACACTGTGATAGGGATAGTGCCAGGTGTCGCCAAATTCTGATTTCGGATCTTTCGGCATCCTCTGGATCTCCAAGCTCAAGATCTTCAGCTGGCTCATCACTGCCGGTACGCAGTCCGGGATCATTCCCAAGTCTTCGCCACATGCCAACATCGAGGTCGAGTCGAGCAGCGGCGGAAGTTTCCACATCGCCTTGCCATACCAGAAGTCGTTGTGGCGATGATAGAAGAAGTCGGTATACATCCGGTTGAAGCACCAGCGCTCATAGTCGCTCAGCACTCGGAACTGATATGTGTATTGTGCCGCAATGCGGGGATGATAGTGTCCGCGCTGATAGGGATCTTCGATGAAAAGCACATCGTCGATGATGCCAAGAAGGGCATTCTTCAGACGGTCGTTCTTCTCCGACTGCTCTTCATGCGAGAAGTATTCCTCCACCTTCTGCTGGGTGTTGAACTCCGGCTTCAATCCATAGCGGTCGCCACCGATACGCTCCAAGAATCTCTGCTTTGCCTCTTCGGTATATTCGCCGAAGAAGTCGGTGAGCATCCACTCCAAGATCAGAGGCTTGCATTGCACATCCGGATCGATCCAGAAGTCGTAACTATTACGAAGCTCTTCGGCAGAGTAGGGCATTGCCGGGTTGAAGTAACCCAACAGTCCATGCACGGCATGCAAGGGTATCTGCCATATTCTGAAGAAACCGAGGATATGGTCGATACGATAAGCGTCGAAATATTCCGACATCTTGCCGAATCTGTCTTTCCACCATTGGAACCCATCCTGAGCCATCGATTCCCAGTTGTAGGTCGGGAAGCCCCAGTTCTGTCCCAATACGGAGAAGTCATCCGGTGGTGCACCCGCCTGACAGTCCATGTTGAAGAGGTGGGGCAGACGCCATGCATCTACGCTGAAGCGGCTGATGCCGATAGGGATATCTCCCTTCACCACCACGCCATTGGCATGCGCATAGTCGCGTGCCTCGCGCAGCTGACGATCCAAGTGATATTGTACGAAGTAGTGGAACTCGATCTCTTTGCGATGCTCCGCTACATACTGCTCGATGCGCGCCTCGTCATATTCGGTATATTCACCCCACTGATAGTGGTCGGGGGTGCCGAATTGGTCGCGGAGCACACGCCATGCGGCGTAGGGCTTCAACCAATATTCATTCTTGGCGATAAACTCTTTGTAGTCTTTGCGACGCTGAGTCGATCCGAAGTCTTGTGCGAAGATCTCACGAAGATATTCATTCTTCGCTTCGTTCACCTTCTCATAGTCGACTGTGGGGAGAAGATTGAGCTCGCTGCGAATCTTGTCATAATATTCTTTACGCTCACCTTTCTTGAGCACACCCACTGCTTCAGGCTTGAGATACATGGGGTGCAAAGCGAAGGTGGAGTTGGCTTTGTAGGGATAGGAGTCTACCCAGGTGCCAAGCATGGTGGTGTCGTTGATCGGGAGGATCTGAAGGATCTTCTGTCCGGTCATCACACACCAATCTACCATCTTCTTGATGTCGAGGAAATCACCCACACCGAAGTTCTCTTCAGTGCGGATACTGAACACCGGTATCGCCGTGCCGGCACCCTTCCATGGGCGCTTGGGGTTGGCGAAACGTGTGCCGTCGATCACGATCTGCTCATCCTTGTCGATGCTCTTGATGCCGTAGATGCGATTGTTCATCGCCTCCCAGCCTACGGTCTCTCCCTTTTCGTTGACAATGAGGAATTTATATTCGAACGGCGCTTTCAGCTGATCTAAGGGAAGGTTGATCTCCCATGTCGGGAAGTTATGGTCGTTGAGTCTCAGTGCTCGTGTCGGATCCCATTTGCCCAAGTATTCTTCACTACCCGATACTGCCAGATATTCGTCGGGTTGAAGCATCGGTGCTTCTATCCGGATGTTGAGCGTACCCGGTTTTGCCTCGAGTTGGGCATCTCTCTTGAGTCGACGCAACATTCCCTCTACAAATGCCGATGAGTAGAAAGGCTTGTCGTGCGGCATGTCGTGCCAGCTGTCGAACACTTGATAGTTGCTGGTGCCGGCGCCGATGTGCATGCGGTGGGGCTTGCCCCACTCGAATCGCCACGCACGGTTGTAGGCTTTGATCACAAAGTAGTAGTCGAAATCTTCGGTCTTTTCCCCTACCTCCAAGGTGTATTGCCAGATGTCGGGGCTTACCAAACTCATCTCTACCCCTTCGCGGGCATCGCCTTTGCCCAATTCAGGTATTGAGCCGCAGAGATATACGCTCTCTCCCCAATTGGTGTGGTAGTTGATATTAAAGGTAATTTTCATGTGAATTATATTTTAAGTTTTTTATCCTTCTCTATTTGATCATATTTTCTTTTGTCTCGATCTATTGATTAGATTCTGGTCAGCCTCCACATTTCGATGTACCGCAAGTGGTGCAGATCAGGCATCCCTCTTGATATACCAAGGTCTCGGCGCCACAGTTGGGACATTTCTGCCCTTGCGCCTCTGTGCCGTTGGTCAGGTATTTCTTCAAGGCACGCTCTACACCCATCTTCCAGGTGTTGATGTTGGTGGAGTCAAGTTCCAAGCCGCTCACCAGTTTCAGCACCTGATCGATCGGCATACCATATCGCAGCACGCCCGATATTAATTTGGCATAGTTCCAGAACTCGGGGTTGAATTTCTCGCTCAGTCCCTCGATAGTGGTCTTATAGCCTCGTTTGTTGATGAACTGGAAGTCGTAGCGCTTGTTACCCTTTTCGTCGATGGTCTTGATGATCTTTCCCTTGTTTACGCTCTTGGGGCAGAAGATGCCATCTTCGTCGTCGGCAAGTCCGGTGAAGATCTCGTAGGGCTGATTGTTCACCAATCCGACGAAAGCGATCCATTTCTCTTTGTTGTTCTGGAATCTCACCACATCAGCCTCCAACTCTGCCGGGCGCTTGGAGATGTGTGCCGGAGTCATCATCAGGGGTATCACGGGTGCAGGTTTGGCTTTCACTGACTCCAAGACATTGTTGCGTGAGCCGTCACGATATACGGTGCATCCCTTGCATCCCGCTTTCCATGCCTCGACATAGAGGTCGTTGACCAGCTGTTCGGTTACGGTCGATGGGAGGTTGATGGTCACCGAGATGGAGTGGTCTACCCATTTCTGCACTGCTCCCTGCATTCTTACCTTCTCGAGCCAGTCCACATCGTTGGCTGTCGCCTTGTAGTAGGGTGATTTTGCCACCAATTCTTCGATCTCTTCCGGGGTCATATTGCGCTTGGCTTCGATGCCGTTAACACGCATCCACTCCAAGAATTTGTGGTGATAGACGATATATTCTTCGAAGGCATCTCCCACTTCGTCAATGAAGTCGATCTTGATATCGGGATCGCCCGGGTTGACTTTGCGTTTGCGCTTGTATACAGGCATGAACACCGGCTCGATACCTGATGATGTCTGCGTCATGATCGAGGTGGTGCCGGTCGGTGCGATGGTCAGGCAGGCGATGTTGCGGCGTCCCGATTTCACCATCCTCTCGTAGAGTGCCGGATCTGCTTTGCGGAGGCGAGTGATGTAGGGATTGTTCTCTTCTCGCTTGGCATCATATACCTCGAATGCTCCACGCTCTTCTGCCATAGTGACGCTGGCGCCATAATATGCCAATGCCAATGCTTTGTGCACTTCGGTCGAGAAGCGGGTAGCCTCTTCAGTGCCATATCTCAAGCCTAAGGCGGCAAGCATATCACCCTCGCCTGTGGTGCCGCATCCGGTGCGTCGTCCCTTTAAGGTCTTGGTGCGGATCTTCTTCCAGAGATTCAGCTCGGTGCTCTTCACCTCCGGAGTCTCCGGGTCTTTGTCGATCTTGGCGATGATCAGGTCGATCTTCTCCATCTCCAAGTCGATGATATCGTCCATGATGCGCTGTGCTTTCCCCACATGTGTGGCAAATTTCTCAAAGTTGAATTTAGCCTCCGGTGTGAAGGGATGGTCTACATAACTATAGAGGTTGATCGCCACCAAGCGACAACTGTCGTAGGGACATAAGGGTATCTCGCCACAAGGATTGGTCGATACGGTCTCAAATCCGAGGTCTGCATAGCAGTCGGGCACCGATTCGCGCTGGATAGTCTCCCAGAACAAGACTCCCGGTTCGGCACTCTTCCAGGCATTGTGCACGATCTTCTGCCATAAGGCGGTAGCATCGATCTGTCGTGACACCATCGGCTCTGCCGAGTTGATAGGATATTGCACGGTATAGGGCTCGCCCGAAATGGCACATCTCATAAATTCGTCGTCGATCTTCACTGAGACGTTGGCTCCGGTCACCTTACCCTCGACCATCTTAGCATCGATGAAGTCTTCGGCATCGGGGTGCTTGATGCTTACGGTCATCATCAACGCACCGCGTCTGCCATCTTGTGCCACTTCCCGCGTCGAGTTGCTGTAGCGCTCCATGAAGGGCACCAACCCTGTTGAGGTCAATGCTGAGTTCTTCACCGGACTCCCCTTCGGACGGATATGTGAAAGGTCGTGTCCCACACCGCCGCGGCGCTTCATCAGCTGTACTTGCTCTTCGTCTATGCGGATGATGCCTCCATACGAGTCGGGATGACCATCAAGACCGATTACAAAACAATTTGACAACGACCCAACCTGCAGGTTGTTGCCGATTCCTGCCATCGGGCTCCCCTGTGGCACTATATATTTAAAGCCCTGTAACAGATCGAATACCTCTGATTCGCTCATCGGATTCGGATATTTCTGCTCTATACGTGAGATCTCCGAGGCTATGCGATGGTGCATGTCGTCCGGTGTCAGTTCGTAGTAGTTGCCATCCGAATCTTTCAGGGCATATTTGCTCGCCCATACTTTCGCCGCAAGTTCGTCTCCCTTGAAATACTCCAAGGTCGCAGCGTACACTTCGTTGTAGTTGAAACTTGGTTTAGACATTTTGTTGATTAAGCCTATATGGTATTATTGTTTTTTTAAGTTACTTTTTCGGGAAAACTTTAAGTGTCGTAAAATTAACCAAAATTTCTCAAATATTGGTTATCATAACATAGTTTTTTTATCCTTTTTAGTCATTTTTTTATTTTTCCACTTTTCAAAAGTTTTCTGTTTTTGTCAAGTTGAGTGCACAAGTATCCTCTTTATCTCTATAAATAATGCGCTTTTTATATCTTATCAATACGCCATCATGGGCATAAAAAAAGGAGCCACGCCTTCCGGCGGAGCTCCTAAAACAAAAAATTATGAAAGTTCTTTCAAACAAAGAATCTGTATTATTTTACGAAGATTTTGCCTGTCTTGTTACCTACACGATACATGTAGATACCTGTGCCCAGGCCCTCGGTAGAGATGGTGCCACGGCCTGATACTTCGCGGCTGAGCACGCATTTGCCGGTGGTGTCGTAGAGCTCAACAAGTGAGGCTTTCTCCACACTGTAGTTGATCACACCATTCGCATAGCGGAAGGCGTCATCCACCTTGAGTGTGCTCACAGCGCTGGTGTTGGTGTTGATCACCACCACGATGCTGCTGCTGGCGCCGCCACCCAAGACTCCGGTCTCTTTGATGTCGAGGTTGGTGCTTACCAATTCGGGAAGGTCTTCTCCCTCCATCCACATATACTCGAAGAGTGTGGGCATCGGCTCGCCGCCCGTGAGTTGTACATTCTTCTTGGTTACGGTCGTGCCGGCTACACAGTCGCCACCGAGACAGAGCTGAATGGTCTGACCTGTGGTACATTCTGCTGTCATTTCCACCTTCATGCTCTCGTCGCTAAGCACTGAAATCTTCGGATCGTAAAGACGGAACACTACCATGTCGTCGTAGGTGCTGCTGGTGTAAGTAGTGCCGGAGGGAATTACATTCCCCGACTCTTCTTCAATGAAGTTGATGGTCTTGGCATTGGCGATGCCGGCGATCATCAAGCCTGCCATAAGTAAGTATACTTTTTTCATCTTGATTAAATGATTGATTATTTTTCTTCTTCGTTCGGATCTTCCGCCGGCTCTTCACCATTGTCGATCACTTTTACCTCTTTGGCTTGGAGCACGCCCGTGCCATCGCTCACGATCGCTACGATCGAGAGATTGTTGATATTCCATCGCTCGGTGTCGCTCCATCTGTTCATGATCTCTGCTGTTACCGTCGTCTTGATGCCGGTCTGCAAGTTCTGAGGCTGTCCGCTCATCTCTTCAAACATCTGGGCACGGAACACGTTGTTGTGTACATAGTCGGTTATAACCGAGGTCAGCGAGCGCTGGATCGCTACGATGCCATCTTCGATTACCCAGAATTGAACATTCACCGCCTTGTCGGCATTGCTGTTGATGTCGGCGCTTACCTCGATCTTGCCAAAGTAGCCGGCCGTCGGACTGTCTTTCGGATCTGCTACATACGACACTTTCATATCGATGCCAACTTCACTCTCTTTCTGCAATGCGGTTCTCACTGCCGAAGGCCAAAGGCTATGCACCATCGGGTTTCCCATATCGATAACTCCCATCGGGAAGGAGTTGATGTTATATTTGTTGCAGATCTTGTTGCCCTCGTCGGTCATAAGTCCGACCACATTCTTGTCGAAGTTGCTCTTTGACACCGAGATGCCGAACACGCCGGAGTGGATGCTCACGGCTATCACCTTGTCTGCACCATATTGCTCTTGCAGCTGTTCGATCACTTCGTGAGCCTCCGGACAGTTCACACAGTTCTGTCCGGTGAAGTCTTCAAGTAAGATTGAACGTTCTCCCGACACTGCCTCGGTCAGGATGTATCTGTCGTTTTCGCCCACTTCGTCACACGAGGTCATGAGCATCCCACCGATTGTCACTATGCCTGCCAACAAAAGGTGTCCATATATTCTTTTCATTTCTTTTGTCTCTCTTTTTAGAAGTTGTAGGTATAGTTAATTCTGAATCCATGCATCGCAGGAACAGGGCGGCAAAGACCTCCCGAGCAGTCAAATCCGGCTCTGGTGCGACCGTAGCTCACCATCAGTCGGTTGTTGCGATAGGTGCCGGTGAGTCCGAACATGTAGTAGTGAGTGCCGTTGCCTCCGCAGTTCCAGGTGTCGCTCGCCGATACCATCAAGTAGGGATTCCAGGAGAACTCGAGCATGCCGTATGCCCAGTCTTTCTGATCTTGCTTGGTGAAGAGGTATTGCAATTCGCCACGAAGTGTGAACTTGCGATTGAATTTATATTTCACGTCTGCCACCAAAATGTTGGTGCGGATCCATTTCTCGTCTGTCTCTACGATACGCAACACGTCATTGTTGACCATCTGGTTCATATACATGAAGATTACGGTCAGAGGCTGTGAGAGTCGTTTCTCGATCTGCAAGTTGATATCATAGTAGTTGCAAGGTCCATTCTTGAAGAATGCCAAGCCGTCGGTGCGGGGCTTTATACCATCCGTACCCGCTATCGAACCATTCATCCCTTCGGGTGCAGGCTGTGTCAGCAAGCCGGCTACGTAGCTGGCATAGAGCGATACCTTTGTGCCATACTTGCCACCTAATGCCGATTTCTTGGGGAACATATAGCTGAATTGCCCCTGATATGCCCATTCGCCATCTGCATATTGTGTGGCGTAGGGATAGAAGGCTGCCAAGGCGTAGGTGTGAGTGTAGGTGAACGCCGGCATATTGTTGATGAAACCTGACAATCCGTCGCGACTCCTCTGCGAACGGAATGACATGTTATAACTGCGCTTGGCTTGCAACATGGCGCTAACTCCCTTCTTGGAGTATGCCAAACTTGCCATCACGGCGTTACCATTGCCGTAGGTGTAGCCATTGTCGAAACTCGGGTCTTGTCCCTTCCAGGCATATTCTGCCATCACGCTCCATGGCCCCTTGGAGAAGGCGGTGCGCACGTCGAAGGAGTTGACATAGTTGGGAAGATTCAGACGATAGTTGGTGCCGGGCACAAACACATCTTCGTCTTCTTCATGCTTCAAAACGTAAGAGCCGCCGAGAGTCCAGCTCGCTCCGTTGTCTTGCATCATCGGGATATAGTCTTGCATATAGAGCTCGGCGTTGGCACCATACACCTGTGAGTGCTTGCTCCAGTCCCAATAGGTGCGCTGCACACCTCCCAATACGGTCAGCTGCAAACCCTTCACGGCATTCACTTTAAGACGGCCGCCGCGGATGGCATTGTCGATACCAAGGTTGCGCTCTTCGTAGGTGCGAAGGATAAAGCCGCTACCGAACTGCTCGTAGAAGTCGCCCGCAGTCAGCTCAAAACCTTTATATTTACCTTTTACATAAAAGTTCGAAAGACCCCAGCCGGCGAAGTCAGGTTCGTAGCCCGGCACAGGCCATTTCATAAATTCGGCACGCAAGCCGGCGTCAAAATATTTACTCGACAGGTTGACATCGGCGTAGGTGTTGAAAAGTATTTTGTGCTCATATTCTTCGGGTGTCCCAATCTCTTGATCCACCTCCGGAAACACGATGTCGGCTTGAACCGACCCGTGTACGGCAACAGGATAGTTGGCTCGCATTGCGATGCAACTCATCGCAATCGAACCAACTACCAACGATATGCGTAGTGATGATTTCATGTCGTTGTTCGTTTTCTATGTCTTGGTTTGAAGAATTTTTCCTTATTCTTTGTTTACCAATTTCTTGATAATCTCATAGACATGATCTTCCGATCCCTCGGTATAGCCGGAGTGGGATTCTATGATCTTGCCATTGCCATCCAAGATTACCAAGTGTGGAGGGTTCTGACATCCCATCGAGCGCGCAAAGTCCCCACTCTGGTCTAGCAATATCTCATAATCCCAACCTCTCGCATCTGCCAAGGGCTTTACTTTGGTCGAGTTCTGTGCTTCGTCGATTGAGATGGCATAGATCTTTACTCCGGTCTCTTCCACCCAGTCTTCATATACTTCATGGAATGCCATAAGCTCTCGGATACAGGGTTTACACCATGTAGCCCAGAAACTGATCACGAAGGGCTTGCCATCATTGCTCAAAGTGGCTGAGTCCACAGGCTTGCCATTCAGATCCTTTAATTGAACTGACGGCAATTGGGCGTTGGCTGCTATCGCTACGCCAAGGCTGATCATTGCCATTACTAAGAGTCTTTCTATTCTTTTCATAACTCTACTTGTTGTTTGGTTTACTTGAATGATTTGATTAATCTCTCTTTGTCAATTAGAGCGTTCGGTTGGGTATTAGGTTTATTTTTAACTTCCCAAAAGTAGCAGATATTTTTGTATTTACCAAATATATTCTGCTTTTTTGCAAATTTTATTCCCTTTATTTATAAATTCACCCCTTTTTGCCCTTCTTTTGTCAGATCGATCCCTCGATTATTTAGTTTTGATAAGTCCGTTGCGATAGGCATAGAGCAGTTCTCTGAGTTCGTCGATCTGGGCTTGAAGCTCGCGGCCTATGTCGGTGTCGCGCACTCGTAGTCGGTTTTGCGTGAGTTCCACCAGTTCGGTGGTAGAGCGGATGTCAGTGCCAAGTCTTACCACCTCTTGCACGCTGCTGAAGGGCTCGTGTTGCACCAGTACCATCCCGCGAGAGTGATATACCAAGGTGTAGCCGGCGATGCCCGTGGTGTTGTGATATGCCTTGGCGAATCCCCCATCGATCACCATCATCTTGCCGTTGGCTTTCACCGGTCGCTCTCCTTTTCCCACCTTCACCGGCACGTGGCCGTTGATGATGTGTCGGTGTGGCCCGGTCACACCAAATTCATCCAGGATCATATCGACCACTGCCTCTTCTTCGCGAAGTTTGTAGTAGGCTCCCTTCTCTTCGTGATGCGTCTTCTTGTCTTCGATGAAGTAGCGCTCGAAAGTGGTCATAGCTGCCTTGTCGAAGAGAGGAGACTCCGGTCCGCACCAGAGATACCAGTAGTAGTCGGTGGCATATTCTTTGATCTCGCATGGCGTGTCATGGTTGTAGGCCGATCGCATCAGCATCCCGACGCTGTGAAGCAACTCTTTCCCTTTCATCTTCTTGCCCATCACTTCCACCTCTTTCAGACTGCCATCTTTATTGAGGGGCACTGAGGCGTGATACATCAAGTTGGAGTTGGTGATGTTGTACATACATCCGTGGCTCAACATGATCTTCATGTGGCGATGCAGTTTGTCGCTTATCATGAAGGAGCGGTGTAGTTTCTCCACCAGTTCAGCCTCTTCTTCGGTGAGCTTGTAGGGGTCTTTGGGGTCGATTGTAGGGAAGTGGGTGTCGAGCATGGGATAGACTTTGCCGCCTATGGTCACGGTGGTGAAGTCGGGCGACATTTTGTCATAGAGGAGGCGATGCTCCATCTTCCATTCGGGGTGCTTGCGGATCATAGCCCCTTCGAGTTTGAACTGTATGATGCTGATGGCTTTGTGCATCTTCGACATCAGTGCCAAGCTCTTCTCGCTCTTGTTGGCGATGACTTCGATCTTGGGGCGGAACACGGTGCAGGGGTCGTCGCCGTAGGTGTCCATCGCGAAGCTCGCGAGGTGGACCAGGTTGATGCCATACCCCTCTTCGAGTGTATCCATAATGGCATATCGAAGGGCGTTGCGAAGCACGTTGGCGATACAGCAGTCGTTGCCTATCGCCGCTCCCATCCAGAGGGCGTCATGGTTGCCCCATTGGATGTCAAACCCTACATAGTTCGACAGCGTCTCCATGATGATATGTGCCCCTTCGCCTCGGTCGTAGATGTCTCCGAGGATGTGGAGACGATCGATGCTCAGTCGCTGGATCACGTTGCAGATCGCTATGATGAAGTCGTTGGCTTGCCCTGTCGAGATGATCGTCTCGACGATCCGATTGTAGTAGAGCTGCTTGCTCTCACCACTCGGCGATTCGTGGAGCAACTCCTCTATTATATAGGCATATTCCTTGGGGAGGGCTTTGCGCACTTTAGAGCGTGTATATTTCGACGAGACGCTCTGAAGCACTTTCACCAATCGGTGTAGGGTAGTGGTGTAGAAGTCGTCAAGATTCTCCTCTTCGCTGCGGATTAGCTCCAATTTCTGCTCCGGATAGTAGATTAGTGAGCAGAATTGTGCCAGGTCGGAGTCGCGCATGTCGTTGCCATAGATCTCTTTGACTTTGCGCTTGATGTTGCCCGACGCATTCTTCAGAATGTGCCGAAATGCCTCATCTTCACCATGCAAATCTGCCACAAAGTGCTCTGTCCCTTTCGGCAAGTTCAAGATCGCCTCGAGGTTGATGATCTCGGTGCTCGCGGCGTTGATGTTGCCGAAATTTTGTGATAATAACTCAAGCACTCGCCTGTCTCTCTCGATTTGCTCGGGTGTGAAGGTCGATGTCGTGTTTTTTTGTGTCATAGCCTTTGTTTTTTTGGTATTAGATAGACTATTGCTATTCAATTTTGCAAATATAAAAAGATTTTTCGATATTTTTGTTAATTTTGCATAACGTTTATTATTTCTTTAAAGTTATGGAGGATATTTTACCTCTCTTTGATACCCCTTCGGGCGAGGATCTACCCATCTTGGTGGCAGGCCCTTGCAGTGTTGAGTCTCGCGATCAAGTTCTCGAGACGGCTCAAGGTGTCGCCGAGTGTGGCATCCGTTTCTTTCGTGCCGGCATCTGGAAACCGCGCACGAAGCCCGGTTCGTTCGAGGGGATTGGCGCCAAGGGTCTCCCCTGGCTTATGGAGGTGAAACATCGATTCGGACTCCTCCCTATCATCGAGGTGGCTACTCCGGCTCATCTCCGCGCCGCTCTCCGTGCCGGAATCTCCGCCTTCTGGCTCGGAGCCCGCACGGTCACCAATCCCTTCGCAGTTCAAGATATCGCCGACCTCCTCGCTGACCTTCCTGCCGAGCAGCGTGATGAGATTACCATACTTATCAAGAATCCGGTCAATCCCGATATCGAACTCTGGATCGGCGCGATCCAGCGCATATATGCCGCCGGCATACGTCGCATCGCCGCTATCCATCGCGGTTTTGCAGCCTATGATGAGAAGCTCTATCGCAATCGCCCTATGTGGCGCATACCTATCGAACTGAAACGCCGTATCCCCAATCTGCAGATACTCTGCGATCCGAGCCATATCGCCGGGCGTTGCGACTTGATCTCTTCTCTCTGCCGACGGGCTATGGATATGAATTTCGCCGGCCTTTTCATCGAGTCGCATTGCAATCCCGATGCTGCCCTGAGCGATGCCCGCCAGCAGGTCACTCCCTCCCAACTCGCATCTATCCTCAAGGATATCTCTTGCAGCCATAATGAGGATGCACAAGATATGCTCGCTCTCCTTCGCGAGGATATCGACCGTATCGATTCACAGCTCGTAGCGCTCTTGGCCAACCGTATGGAGGTGGCGCGTCGCATCGGCCGTCTCAAGTTGAGCAGAAACATTCCGGTTGTGCAGCAGCAACGCTATAACCAGCTGATAGCCCGTCGAGTCGAGGAGGCTGCCGATCATGGCCTCTCTCCCGAGTTTATGAACCGCCTCCTTGGCACGATCCATGAGGAGTCGGTAAGAGTTCAAATCGATCTCCGTAATGATGATCTCTCCGATACGTCAGATTCTACCGCCGAACCCGATATGAATCCTGCCAACTGATTTGTTTACCGGAATTTTCTCAAGCTATGCCTAAGACCAAACCATATATCATCGAACTCACCCAGCATCTCGACCCTCGCGGCAATCTCGCCGTGATCGAGCAGTTGCGAGATATCCCTTTCGCCGTGGAGCGCTGTCATTGGATCTATGATGTGCCGGGTGGCGGCGGCCGCGAAGGCCATGCCTATCACCGAAATGCCGAGTTTATCGTCGCTCTATCCGGCTCGTTCGACGTTATCGTCGACACCCCGGAGTGTCAACAGACCTTCACTCTCAATCGCTCTTTCTTCGGTGTCTATATCCCTCCGATGACTTGGCGTGAACTTACCAATTTCTCTACCAATGCCGTTGTGTTGGTGCTCAGCTCCACCAAGTATGATGAGGCTGACTATATCGTAGACCGCGATCTCTATTTAGAACTTTATTCCCCGAAATCATGAAAACTATCGAAGACTGTACCCTTATCAAGTTGGAACGACACCCGAGCGATCGCCTCGGCAATCTCTCTGTCGTGGAGTCAAACTCGACTCTCCCTTTCGACCTGAAGAGGACGTTCTTTATATATGATGTGCCGGGGGGTGAAAGCCGTGGCGGTCATGCCCATAAGGAGATTCTCGAGTTTATCGTCGCTGCTTCAGGTAGTTTTTCGGTTACTCTTGATGATGGTGTAAATCGTCGCACTGTTCTCCTCAATCATCCTTACGTCGGACTCCTCATCCAACCCGGTATATGGCTGACTCTCGATGATTTCTCTTCGGGTGCCATAGCTTTGGTTATGACCTCCGACTTCTTCTCAGCCGACGACCACATCAAAGACTACAACGATTTCCTCCAACTCCGACACCTGAAGTAAATTAAGGAACGCACTCAAAAATAAATCAACCTTTTTTGCGGGCTGTGATGTAGACGGGACGGTAGGTGAGGCGGTTCATCCCTTTCATCTTGCCGATGCTCAGTGTGCCTGTCGGCGCCGAACCACCCACTCCGGTGTGCTTCAGATGCATCAGCATCTCTCTTACCGATTCAAATTCGACGATTATCTCATCTTCCACAATCTTGATATCTTCGTAGTCGCTCCTAAGCCAACTCTCTAATTGTGAAGTGCTGGCATAGCGCAATGGCGATGGCCGCAGTTGGTCGAGTTCTTCCATGTTGCCCGGCAGAAAGGAGGAAACTCCCAAGATGCCTCCCTCTCGAAGGTGTAGACTGCATTGATGCAAGAAACGGGGCAGGTCGGCAAACCATTGGATGCATGATGTCGACAGGATCGCATCCCATCTCTCTTCCCTCTTTTCGATCCATTCTTCTGCATCTTCGATATAGTATTCCTCGGTCGGGGCGATGCCGAAGGGCCCGGTGGGGGTGATGTCGACAAAGGTGGCGTGTGCCGGACGCAGCATATCGGCATATTCTTTGGTGAAAAGTCCTGTACCACAACCGATTTCCAAGATCTCGCCACCCGGCTTCGGTCTCATCTCTCCAATCTGTGTGGCAAGCTTGATTGCCGCACTATATTGCGCGATGGCATGAGTGTCGTAGGAGATCGAAGCCTTGCTGAATTTCTCCGACACTTTCTCCCTGTCGGGTATCACCATCTTGATAATTTGCTCGATGTCAACATAATGCCCTTCATGAAGCTCGATCCTCTCTACGTCTGGATCTTCTCCCCACGCCCTCTGCTGTGACGCCGCCGGGAAGATCTTGTCGTCATCCGAGATATATGCCCTCACCCATGGGAGCGATGACAAGGGGCGTCCCTCTTTCATTGCCTCCCCGATATTATAGAGTTGCTGACGAAGATTCTCAATCCGCTCTTCAATAGGCACTTCTCTCTCACCATTCGCTCCATCTTTCTCTGCGCTCCTCTCCGGCTCAAACATACTCTTAACCTCTTCCCATTGACGGCGGTCGCACATCATCCGCATCCTGAATTTCAGCAGGTTGCGCTCGGTCAGGTGGTCTGCGGTGCCATAGTAGATGTCGGGGGAGATGCCCCGAGTTTCATCTACCGGATGCAATGTGCCGTTGATGGCGTAGGCAGCGGTGATCCGATCTGCCGGAAGGGTCAGCGCCGAGACATATACCCCGAGCGACCAGGCAAAGAGATAGATCGTATAATATCTGCTCAGTATCGTGGTGTCAAGAGTGAAGTCGCTGTAGTCATGGACCACAGCAACATCCCATCCCGGCAGGTCGATGTGTCGGGCTATCCTCTCATCCGCGCTCCATCCGGCATAGATCAAGATGAGGCGTGTGTTATGTGTCGATTGCGTTTGTAACTCTATCTTCATCGCTCGAAAGCTTTTGAGATCCGGGTTAGTATGTTGTCTATATCCTCTTCGCTCAGCGTGGCATTGAGCGAAAATCTGATCCTTTCCCCTCCGGGAGGCACGGTCGGCCTCCTTATCGGCAGTGCCAGGATTCCCTCTTGCTCCAGTTGGCGCGAGATCTCGATGGCACGCAGCGCATCTCCGGCCATCAAGGGGATGATGGCGGAGCGTGAGGGATTCGCCTCGCCGGTGATCCGTTCTATGCCATGTCTGAAACGCTCGGCGATCTTCGCAAGATGCTCTCGCTCGGCATCCATCGCCGCGAGATGGCGCATCATCTCCATCGACCATGCCACATTGATGGGCGGCAAGGCTGTCGAGAAGATAAGACTCCGCGAGGTGTTGACCAAATATTCTTTGAGTAGGGGAGTGGTGATGACGAATGCCCCCATCGAACCGACGGCTTTGCCTAATGTGCCGACCAGGATGTCGACCCGGTCGAGGATCCCCTCTTCGGCGCATTTCCCTAATCCGTTTGGTCCGAAGACTCCGATGGCATGTGCCTCGTCTACATAAAGCATCATCTTGGGATATTCCTCTTTGAGCTGTGCAAGCTCGCGTAGTGGAGCTATGTCGCCATCCATGCTATACACCGATTCGCACATCACGATGATCCGTTCGCGCCGATCATGTTCATTGTCGAGTATCTTGCGAAGGTGATCTATATCGTTATGACGCCAGCGCTTCTGCTCTCCCCCTCCGAGTCGGATGCCGTCGATGGCGGAGGCATGCACCAATTTGTCAGTAGCCCACAATGTGTTACCCTCGCTCAGCGCCGACGCCACTCCGACATTGGCATGATAACCGGAGTTGTAGAGTAGCGCCGATTTGCCATATTCCTGCTCGAGATATGCTTCGAAGTCGTAATATTCCTTCTCTCGCTTGGCGAGAAGTCGCGATGCAGAGGAGGTGAATGGCGTCGACCGATGTGCCGCTATAAAGTCTTCTCTCCATCGCTCGGAGATCTGTGCTATTCCCATGTAGTCGTTGCTACAGAGGTCGATGATATCCTGCTCGCCGCTGCGGTCGATAGGCAGGCGGCGTAGACGGTTCTCGCTCTCAAGCTGTGAGATGATTTGGCTATATTCTCTCTCTGTTCCTTCCATCTTATCCCTCTTCTTTCACCAATTCGATGAGTGCGTCACAGAGTCGCTCCACTTGCTCGTCGCTTACCGCCAAGTAGGGGGGCATGATATAGGCATTCCTGCCGAAGGGGCGAATCCATACACCCTTATCCACACATCGCTTCTGGAAACCGGCAAGATTCACATCGTGTGTCATCTCGATCACGCCGATGCCTCCCAACACTCTGACATTGTCTACATTAGCCATATCTGCTGCCGGGGCGAGTCGCTCTTTCATGATGCTTTCGATCTTTTTAATTCTCTCTTGCCAGGGGGATTGCAACAGCAGTCGGGTGGAGGCTAAAGCGATGGCACATGCCAAGGGATTGCCCATAAATGTCGGCCCATGCATCATCACGCCACTCTGCGAGGCGGAGATCATCTCGGCGGTGCGGCGGTTGGTGGCTACGGCGGAGAAGGTCATGTAGCCTCCGGTTATCGCTTTACCTATCAGCATGATATCCGGCTCTACTTCGGCATGCTCCCAAGCGAAGAGTTTGCCGGTGCGTCCGAAGCCGGTGGCTATCTCGTCGAAGATCAGCAGAACATTGTTGGCATCACATTCCCTACGCAGTTCGCGCAAGTATTGCGGATGGTAGAACCGCATACCTCCGGCTCCCTGCACGATCGGTTCAAGGATCACCGCCGCCAAGTTGTCGGCATTCTCTCTAATGATCTTTCGCATCGGCTCGAAGTCTGCCGGATTCCACTCGTCGTAGAAGCTGCATTTCGGCGCATCGGCAAAGTATCTTATCGGCAATGCCGGACCGAAAGCACCATGCATACCGGTCACCGGGTCACACACCGACATCGCATTCCACGTGTCGCCATGATATCCGCGACGGATCGTCGCAAAGTTGGTCTTCGCCGGATTGTCATGCGCTTGCACTGCCATCTTCATCGCTACTTCCGTAGCCACCGAACCGGAGTCGGCATAAAATATATGGTTCATACTCGGCGGCAGAATCTCTAACAGCAATTTGCCGAGGTCGATCGCCGGCTGATGGGTCAAGCCCCCAAACATCACATGCGACATCTTCTCGATCTGTTCGCGTGCCGCCGCATTGAGCACAGGATTGTTGTAGCCATGGATCACACACCACCATGACGACATCCCGTCGATGAGTTCGCGCCCATCTGCCAGTGTTATCACGGCGCCATGTGCCTCTCTGACTTTATAGGTCGGCAGGGGGTCGTGGGTCGATGTGTAGGGATGCCACAAGTGCTCTCTGTCGAATAAGTCGTGTAGTTCGTTTTCCATCTCTTTTCTTTCTCCTTATTTTATCTCCTTGATATACAGGATGTTGGTTTATACCGGGTCTACGTCGTAATAGATCTGTGTGCTCTTGAAGTCGGGCCATACCGCCGCCTGCTCATAGATCTGACGTAAGATCTGTTTTACTTTGCTCATCGAGGCTCCTGACTCTATCTTCAACATAATCGATTGGATATACCACAGGGCTATCCTCCCGACGAAGGGCTTCTCAGGACCTAAGACTCGAGTGCCGAATACCTCTCTCAGCTTCTTGGCATAGATCACTGCCGCACGATCCACCATATTCCCATCTTTGTTGCGAAGATAGATGTTGATGATCTTCGTGAAGGGTGGATAGGCATATCGTTCCCGCTCGGCGATCTCGCTCTGATAGTAGCTCGAGTAGTCGTGTGCCTTGACATATTCGAGCACATTCTCTTTGGGATTGGTGGTCTGTATCAGCACTTTACCCTTCTCTTTGCGTCTGCCGGCTCTCCCTGCCACCTGCTCAAGCATGTTGTATGCACGCTCGTTGCTCCGGAAGTCGGGGAAGTTCAGAAGGGTGTCGGCATTGATCACTCCCGCCATTCTCACTTCGCCGAAGTCGAGCCCTTTGCTTACCATCTGCGTGCCTACGAGTATGTCGGTGCGATGGGCGGCAAAGTCTTCGATGATGTCTTGATAGGCATCTTTATTGCGCGTGGTGTCGAGGTCCATCCGCGAGATCCTCGCCTCGGGAAAGTTCTTACCCACCTCTTCGGCAATCCTCTCCGTGCCATATCCATACACTTCGATGCCATTCAGCCCGCATGCCGGACACACCGTTGGCAATGCCCGCGTGTAGCCGCAGTAGTGACATTTAAGCATATTGTTGTATTTATGGTAGATCTGCGACACGTCGCAGTTCTCGCATTTCGGAGTCCATCCACATTGCTGACACACCACCACCGGCGCAAATCCGCGCCGGTTCTGGAAGAGTATCACCTGCTTATGGTCGCCCAATGCTCCTCTCATCTCTTTAATCAGCGGCGAGGAGAGGGTGCCTGTATTTTGCTTTTTCTTGCGCTGTTCGCGCATGTCGATTATCTCTACTTCAGGCAGAACTGCCCCTTCATAGCGTTCGCTAAGTGTCACCAACCCATATTTGCCGGTTGTTGCTTTGTAGTAGGTCTCGATCGAGGGGGTGGCGGAGCCTAACACCACTTTAGCTCCATGCATCGAGGCGAGCACCATCGCCGTGTCGCGCGCATTGTAGCGCGGAGCCGGATCATATTGCTTGTAACTGCTCTCATGCTCTTCGTCGACTATCACCAACCCCAGCCGCCCGAAGGGGAGGAACACCGAGGAGCGTACACCGAGCACCACCATCGGTTCGTTGCTCTCCAAGAGCCACTTCCAGATATCCACACGCTCGCTGTCGCTGAATTTGGAGTGATAGACCAAGAGCCTATCGCCGAAGACTTTCCTAAGTCGGTCGGTGAGCTGTGTGGTCAGCGAAATCTCCGGCACAAGGTAGAGCACCTGGTTGCCCGACTTTAATACATGGTCTATCAGGTGGGTGTAGACTTCGGTCTTGCCGCTGCCGGTGACACCATGCAGCAGTACACTCTGCTTGCTGCGCAGCTGCTCGGTGATGTCGTGGCAGGCTCGCTGTTGCTGTGGCGAGAGGGTGGCAAGTTCTTGCCGTTTGATCCCGTCGTTGCCATTGAAGCGGTTGATCGATCGTTTCTCCTGGCGGAAGATTCCCTTCTCGATCATCGATCGCAGGATGCCGGCTGAGATCCCGCTCAAGTCGAGCAGTTGTTTGCGCGTTACCTCCATCAGTGGCCGATTGCTCTGCATCCATCCCGACAGATCGAGCCAGCATATCAAGGCTTTCTCTTGATATTGCGACCGATGTGTCTTGTCGAAGAACTCTTTGAGCCCCTCTTGGTCGCCTCGCTCTATGTTCAGCTCGATATAGGTCTCACTCTTGGCGTGATAGCGCTCCATTATCTTTTCGTCGATATGGATGATGCCCATATCGAGCATCGTGCCTGCTATATGTGTGACATTCTTCAGCTTCAGTTCTTTCTCGATGTCGCTGATGCGGAGCCGCTTTTTATCTTCGAGCAGCATCACCACCATGGCTTGCCGCTCGGTGAGCTTTACTCCCTCCGGTGTGCCGAACTCTTCGTTGAGCGATAACATCGTCTCGCTCTCCGGCTTCAAGCCGGTAGGAACTGCCGCTTTATACACCTCCCCGACGCTGCATAGATAGTATTCCGAAATCCAATTCCAGAGTTTCAGCTGTGGATATTTCACCAAGGGTTTCGGGTCGAGAACGGATACGATATCTTTTACTTCGTAGGTGGGTGTGATGTTGTGGAGGCTGCTCACCAATCCGGTGTAAAATTTCTTCTTGCCGAACTGTACCAGCACACGAGAACCTGCCTGCACGGTACCCTCAATTTCGGGCGGTATCCGGTAGGTATAGGTGCCATATAGCGGCAATGGAACAATAATTTCGGCAAACATACGGCAAAGTTAAGGATTTTTGAGATATTTTTCTTAATTTTGTCGTGTAATATATCTTTTTTTATTATGAACAAGACGAAAAAGTTTTTCATTTTCATCACAATTGCATTAGTCTCTTGTGTTTCGGCTAAGGCCGGTTTCGGTATCGGACCCCTCGTTGGTTTGAACCTTAATGAACTTCATTATTCCGGCACTCTTGCCGATAATTTCGATTCAAGCAATCGTTGCGGTTTCACCGGTGGTGTTACTGCCGAGTACATGTTGCCAGCTTTCGGCTTGGGTGCTGATATCTCTCTGCTCTATTCTCACATGGAGTCGAAGATGGAAGTTGCGACTCCTGTCGGAACTGTCGGCGAGGAGAAGGTGGTGCGCAATTTCTTCTTAATCCCTCTTCACTTGAAGTATAAGATCTCTCTTCCGGTGGTGGGTTCATACCTTGCTCCCTACGTCTATACCGGTCCGAGTGTAGCCTTCAAGTTCGGTACTCAGGATGGTTATAAGAACACCAAGACCACTCAGTGGGGTTGGGATCTCGGTATCGGTCTCGAGTTCATCAATCATATCCAACTCGGTGCCGGATATACCTTCGGTATCAATAATGTGGCTAAATGGACAGGCGTTGCCGAGTCTGTTACCGATGATATTAAGGTAAAGAACAACTACTGGACCATTTCCTTGGCTTATCTCTTCTGATCATTCTCTTATCTCGTAGATAATGAAGAAATTCGTAATCTCTATCATTATGTGTCTGATTGTGGCCTCCGGCGCTTCTGCAAAGTTCCGCTGGGGTCCCACAGTCGGCGCTAATTTCTCAAGTTACAGCTGGAATCAGGATCTTTTCACCACTTCTCTCCGCACCGGTTTCAACGCCGGCGTCATGTGCGAGGTGATGATCCCCGGCATCGGATTCGGTGTCAATTTCGGCTTGAAGTATTCCAATCGCGGCGGTATCTGCAATTTCGGCGAACCGCAGGTCTGGAAGGATGATAATGTAGGTAACCAAAATCTTCGCCTTCACACCATCCAGCTCCCTATCAATCTTCGCTTTAAGTATACCCGCCTCAACGGCATCGAAAATATTGTGGCGCCTTTCGCTTTCGCCGGCCCGCAGATCAATTTCAATGTCGCTAATACCGATTGCCCGATCCTCTCTCGTCAGGGTGTCTCTTTGGGCCTCGAAGTCGGTGGCGGTGTCGAACTCTTCAAGCGTTTCCAGATCTCTGCCGGATATGTGTGGGATGTTACTCGCGATCTTAAAACCCATAAGTTGGACGATTTCACCGCCTCTCTACATGGCGCTATCGTCGATTTTACGGTGCTCTTCTAATATCTCTTGTTTTCTCTATGGAAAGTAATGATAATCTTCAGCCCTCTGATGAGTTCTCTATCATCCAAAAGGCTATCGAAATGCTAAAAACGGTCTATGACCCCGAGATCCCTGTAAATATCTATGAACTCGGCTTGGTCTATAAGATCGATTTTACCCCCGATGATGAGACTCTCCATGTCGATATGACCCTCACCGCACCCTCTTGTCCCGCTGCCGATTTCATCCTCGAGGATGTCCGCCAGAAACTCCTCTCCGTGCCGGGACCCAAGAAGGTAGACCTCCGTCTCGTCTTCGAACCGGAGTGGAATCAGGATATGATGTCGGAGGAGGCTAAATTAGAATTAGGTTTCTTGTGATTGCATATTTCTTAAGCGATCTCCATCTCGGAGCCCCATATTTCCCCGATTCTCGCGCCGCCGAACTAAAGGTGGTGCGTTTTCTTGATTCTATCAAGGAGGACGCCGACGCTATCTATCTCGTCGGCGATATACTCGATTATTGGTATGAGTATAGATATGTCGTGCCTCGTGGCTTTGTCAGATTCTTCGGTAAACTCGCCGAACTCGCCGATTGCGGCATCAAAATATATTGGTATATAGGCAACCATGACATCTGGATCTTCGATTATCTCCCCTCCGAACTGGGTATCAAGGTGATACCTACATTCTCGATCGAGGATATTGATGGCAAAAAGTTCTATCTCACTCATGGCGATGGTATCGGCAAGTTAAAACCATCGTTCAAGTTCTTACGCGCTCTATTCCGCAATAAGTTCTGCCAATCACTATTCTCTGCCATCCATCCTCGTTGGACTGTCCCGTTTGCCTATAACTGGAGCCATCATTCCCGCAAAGCTGAAGGACAGCCATCGCCCGAAGATGCAACTCGCCTCACCGACAATTTCCTGGTTTTCGCACGCGACTATTTAACTAAAGAACACATAGACTACTTCATCTTCGGCCACATCCACTTATTCCGTTGCGAGCAAATAGCACCCGACTCACAAGTAATATTCCTCGGCGAATGGATCTCCCGCTGCTCCTACGCCCGTTGGAACGGCCAAGACCTATCCCTACACCAACTCCCCAACCCCTAATCTTTCAAAGATCGTATCATATTATCTCATGTAGCAGTTAGACAGACTGTCAAAGAACTCACTCTACAGAAATATGTGTTGGAAGATGGTTTCGCCGTTGCCGTACGGATATTTCAGAAAGAGGATAGCTGCGATCAAAAATACAAAAAAGATGCAGATTATCGTAATACCCCATCTTACTAACTTATTAGGTATCTCACCTAAGATTTCTCTCACCTTCTCCGAACGTAATTCTATTCGATCATGTGAAGATTCTTGTTTTGTCTTATCCATATTTAATTGCCCAATTCTAATTGATTTCTGACTAAGTTGTAATATGCTCCCTTCTTTTCGATCAGTTCATTATGTGAACCCATCTCTGCTATTTTCCCGTTTTCTATCACAATAATGTTATCCGCATTCCTAACCGTAGATAGTCTGTGAGCAACGACAATTACGGTTCTCCCTTGATAGAACTTTTCAAGATTTTCTACGATTTCTCTTTCATTCTTCGCATCTAAGGAGTTTGTTGCTTCATCAAGGAATATGAAATCGGGATTTTTGTACACAGCTCTTGCTATTAATATCCTCTGAATTTGCCCCTTACTCAATCCTACGCCATCCCGACCAATGAGTGTATTGTACTTTAAGGGAAGAGACATCACATAATCATGTATGCATGCAATTTTGGCAGCATTTTCCAATCTTGAGACATTTATCTCTTCGTCATCCACAGCGATGTTTCTCGCAATGGATTCAGAGAAGATTACACCATCTTGCATTACTACTCCGCAGTGCCGTCTCCACCATTTAAGATCGTAGGTGTTGATATTCTCTCCGGATATATTTATTTCACCTGCCAAGACGGGATAATAACCAAGCATTAACTTTATAAGTGTGGTTTTGCCGCTACCACTTGCGCCAACTATTGCAGTTACTTTCCCTTCCGGAATTGAAAATGATATATCTGACAAAGTCTTTTTTAACGAATGTACATCATATTTAAAATCTACATTTTTCAAAATAATAGATTTTTCACTAATGAATGATTGTCGTTTATTCCGGTTAGTTTCTTCATTGTTCGATTCATGCACTTCATTTATTCGTTCTAATGATATTTTTACATCTTGGAGTGAGTATACGAATTGCATTAGCTGTTCTACAGGGGAGTTGAGTTGTCCGACGATATACTGTATAGCCAACATCGCACCCAATGTAATATCACCATTAATCACAGCAGTGGCAGCGAAGACTGTGATAAGCATATTTTTTATTTCATTTATAAAAATACTCCCGGCCTCTTGCGTCTGTTGAAGTTTCATTGACTTCATCTGCACTTTGAAGAGTTCTGCTTGACAATCCTCCCATTCCCACCGTCTTCTCTTTTCGCAATCTTGAAGTTTTATCTCAGGGATGTTGGTTAGTAATTGATAGGTTCGGTTCTGGGATTTGGCTTGCTGTTCGAATAGTTGGTAATCGAGCACTTTTCTTTTGCTAAGAAAGCAAGCTATCCAACCCCCGTATGCTATACCTCCTACAAGAAAAATACAAAATACAGGCAAATTGTAAATAAATAGAACTATGCCGAATACTAAGAAAGAGAGTATCGTAAACATCACCCCCAATACTTGATTGGTCAGAAAGTTTTGTATGCGTTGATGGTCACCAATCCTCTGTAGTAGATCTCCCAAGAGTTTTGTCTCAAAGAAATACATAGGCAACTTCAGTAATTTAATAAAGAAATCGCTTACGATCGAGATGTTGATTCGCATTGAGATATGCAGCAATAGCCACCTTCGTATAAAGTCGGTTGCAGCCTTGCCAATAACAATTATGAATTCTCCGAGCAAGACCATCCAGATGAATTTTACATCTTGATGCTTTATACCGATGTCTACAATCCATTGGGTTAGGAATGGCATGATCAACTGTAATATGCAACCCAATCCAAGTCCTAATAGTATCTGTAAGAAATAGCGTCTATATTGGACAATATATTGCCACAAAAAGCGGAAAGATCTTTTTGAATCAAGATCTTCAATCTTTATGTCATCAAAATCTTTTGTCTTGCAGATAAACATGGCTATCCCTTTATCGCATTGACTTGACTTGGTGGATACCCAATGAGAAGAGAACTCTTCAAGAGACAACTTATATTTACCTTTACCGGGATCTGCTATCCAAAAGCGATGACCATTCTTATCAATCTTGTATAAGACAACAAAATGATTTTGATTCCAATG
Source organism: Lepagella sp. (assembly GCA_051872035.1). Taxonomy (GTDB): domain Bacteria; phylum Bacteroidota; class Bacteroidia; order Bacteroidales; family Muribaculaceae; genus Lepagella. The sequence goes on along the minus strand of JBJEDL010000086.1, from coordinate 35,715 downwards.
TAGAATACATGGCAAGGGACACTCTAACAGATCAGATATCGTTGCTCTTCCGGCTGTATACTCCAGATTTAGAAGATCACATAGATCAGCAAGACTCTTTAAAGAAATCCCATCTTTAGAAGCTTGGCAATGCTTCTCCAAAATTTGGATAGGGATTGTTTTCCCATAGAAGTGGCATATCATGCTTATACATGATATGCCACATTGCATTGCGTCAAGTTGCTTTACAAAAGGAAAAGACATATTATTAGAATATTATTTACGCAAAATACCCGAGTCATTATCACCATTGTCAAATTGAGGACCTGCATAATTGCGATTCCGGCCAAAGCTAAAGTTGTAAGAGAATCTAATGGCCACTAAATTATTGTAATCCATTATTTTTGTTTCTGTATTTGTATATACAGGTGCTTGGTTGACAGTATAACTGCCCTCTTTGAATCCTTTGCCGAATGGCAAAAAACATGTTAAGCCTACTGATAGATTGGTATTAGGTCGATATAATACAGTTGCAGACCAGAATTGTGCTCTTGGATATTTTAATTGTCCATCAACGATTTTTCCGGGATATTGGTAGAATATATCAAATGTCCAATGGCTCAAATTGAGCGATAGATCGGACATCCATTGATATCTTGAGCCTGTCCATGAATAGTCACTGTTTTTCCCTTTTAAGTCTGCAAACACAACTCGATTCCAAAAAAGAAGCTTATTGTTGCCAAGAGGATTAATCGTTAAATCGATTTGGCTACTCCACATACGATATGATGCGAGATTTACCATTGTCTGCAACATATATTTATCCGTTGTAGTGTACATATCACATATCCTGTCAGGTGACGATTGGAAAGAGTTGCTCATTGCAAAATTAATATACTTACAGTTCCAAACGAACTTTATGGTGGCTGTATGTGATTGGTAAGGTTTTAATGTAGAATTGCCATGATATACCAATCTTGTATCTATCCATTGGTCGGTTTCACTAAGCTGAGCGATTGATGGTAGAGTCGCATTGTATGAATACATAAAGTCGAACCTTACATTTTTAGAGGGATACCATGAAAGCAAAGCCAGAGGTATTGGATCGCATAAATTGTAAGATTTAATAAGATCGGTTGAAGATACATGATTCCAACCACATCCTATGGATAAATACCATCTTATCCTTTTAAACATGCCCATCCATTGAACAGATCCGCCCAAAGAGTTAGTAGTCTGATAAAAAGGATAAGTACTGTCTACATACTTACTCTTCTTATAAGACTCCCAAGCAACAATCGTAAAATTGCCGAGTTTTACGGCAGGTAATTCATATTGTATCTCAGAGAATACTCCATTCAATTGAGTGCTATATTCTGAATGTGAGTCATTTAGAGCTAATGGGCTATCACTCATTTCATTGTATGCCGAATTATAGTGAGTTGAGAAGTGTTGAAAATTTATATTCGCCAATAAATTACCAACTTTCTCTCCAAGATTTTTCTCAAAATAATTACCAACGTTATATTTTGTATATCCGGAATAAAGATGATTGGTTGCTGTGAATGAATCTGAACCGGAGGTTACATTTTGAAGTGATGTGCCTCCGTTTCTATTTAATGAAATGCCCGCTTTAATGTTATATAGAAAATTTGACGGTTGGTTGATTTGGTAACTCAAGTTTACAGTATTGTCATCAAGATGATTCTTTGAGTCAAGCCCCTCTTTAGTTTTGTTATAATGCACGCCATCGAACTCATAATCCAAGACTTCCGATTGGCGATATTTACGATAGTGCCTGTTTTGATTCTTGTAAAGTAAGTTAAAACGAGATTGTTTATAATTATAATATAATGAAGTTGAATTATCACCTCTTAATGACTGAAACGCTTGATTAATATCTAAAGAAACATTACCACCATGGATTTTTGATTTTAGTCTGATATCTACAACTGCCGATATTCCCTGTACCAAGAAACGCAATGGAGGAGTTTTATAAACATCTACCTTAGCAATATCTTCTTTAGATAAGCTTTTGATTTCTTGCTCAGACGTTTCGACCCCATCTATAAGTATTTTTATATTTGAGTCTCCTTGGTAAAATACACCGCCATTCGACAAGACTGTCATATTAGGTATTTCATTCAGTGATTCATACACTGTGGCATATCTACCCATATCTGCTTGGCTTATCCGATATGAGGTATGTGTGTCAAATTCCTCAATATCCGAGGGAGTTACCACTAACTCTTGTAGTTTGACGTTCGGTGACATTGATATTGCTGTGTTTTCTTCGGTAAGAGTCTTAATAAAGATTATCTTATCACTATATTCCGGGTGTGATGCGACAATATAGTTGACACCATCAGTTTTAATCTCTATTACCCCCTTGCTATTAGATACCCAAGAGGCAATAGAGTCTTCATTTGCCGAATAACCTATACATTTTACATCAGATATAGGAGTACTTTCTTTTGTGACAAATGTCACACTACGTCCATAAGCCAGAACCGCGGCAAACAAGCAAATAATTGTGTATATGTATCTCATAATTTCACTTTTTTAAAGTACTAAATCTATGTTTTCAGAGTGAGGGCATCGTGGATCCGGCTCAAATTTGGAATGTCCTATCTTAGCAATGTCAAGATAGCAGATCCGTTTACCAAATCCGTTTCTGCATTTTTCAAATACAGCGCATTCGCTACAGGGAGATGACTGAGGAACATGCTGTTGCTTCATGTGGTATAGATCCAAAGCCTTTTCTGAGTTCCAGATCTCTTTGACTGTTGACTTATTTACATCGCCCAAGACATACTCCGGATTCTCATAAAGCATTTCACATACCGAACAAACGCCGTTAGCTAATATAGAAATGCCTATAGTGTTTGCCAAACAGATTTGATTGTAACATACATATTCATCCGTATTGTCAAATCTCTTCAATGCATATCCATCTTTTGAAATTTTGTTTAACCCTATTTTAAAAGGTAAATCCTCTCTTTGGGAGAATTGATATACCCAAATCATATCATCGTTGTTTATCTCCAAAGATTTATATTCAGATCTCTTGTATTCCGAGAAAAAAGCCGGCGTCATTACCCACTCTTTTACACAGTCATACTTAGTTAGAAATGAGTATAAAGAAGTGATTCGTTCTTTTGATGCATTGAGTTTTGTGAGAACTGACCGAACTAATACTTTAAGGTTAAGTTCAGAGCAATGTGTAAGGAATGAAGCGACCTTATCCAAATAACCATCGTTTACTCTAATCAACTTTTTAAGTATATTCGGATCATCTGAGTCTAAAGAGAATTGAATCTCCTCATAACCCAAATCTTTGAGATATTGGATTTGCTCATAATTGATAGGAGTCTTGGTTGACAGAAATGGTTGATAACCATATTCACGAACACATTTAAGTATTTCGCGCCAATCAGGATGAGCAAAGATGTCACCTCCTGTAAGTGTAACATTGATAGTTCCTTGATCATGTAGCTCTCGCACTAAATCCAATATTTTCTCAGTCTTCATATCCGGATTTATTTTTCGATTAGCATAACAATAGAGACAATCTGTGGTACACTTAGTTGTTACCATTAGATTAGCATTAGTGGGGACCGAGGGCCGCGTTACGACAAAGTCGCCCAATCCATCGAAATCATCTTCTTCGTAAATGAGAGGATTTGGTTTCTCTGAACACTGGATCAACAAATCTGATGGTAATATTATATACTGAGTGTTTGATACTATAAATTTCTTATTTACATCAGCATCGATAATTTGCTGAACAAATTTTTCAATAGCCTCAGATGTAACATTCAATGCTTTACTGATATTCTCAACTGATTGAGGATATTCATGATCACTAATGTGCGATAAAATATAACCCATAAAGGGAGGTATGCAGAATGTACTATATCCACTTATCCCTTTATCTATAATTTTATCGACTCTTATAAGGAATGAAGCCGAAGCTTCATTCCTTACTGAGTAGGCGGGTGAAAGAGCAATATACATTCAATGTAAATTTAAACTGACTGCTAAGTCAAAATATTAACCGATTTTTTGAAGAGCTCCGGATAGATTACATTTGCATACAGGCATTTCAGGATCTGGTATTGCTTTTTGTCCGGCACCGCTGAGTGTGCAGTGACATATACCCGTTCCTGTTGATTGTCCGGCCATTGTCGTGCATTCGCAGACTCCGATTTCTCCGGCTCCGCCTTTGATATCCTCCATCTCTTGAAGGAGCAATGTCTCAATGTTTGTTTTTTTCATAATAAAAATTTTTTAAAAATTATTATTAATGAATAGTTAATATAAATGAACAAAAATATCAACCATTCGATATGCTTTTCAGATACGCCGCTAATTTATATAAATTTTTGTAATAAGCAAAAAAAAATCGACTCGCTACTTGTCTTACAACAGGCTGTAAATCAAATAAATACAAAGTGCTAAAAATTGATTTTCTCGCCAAATTTCTTAACGCATTGATAGTCAGCAAGTTGTGATTCGCATTTGTTGTGTGGTCATATTGGGTTAATATTGGTCGTTATGGTGTAATTTATGGTATTTGTATGAGATTTTTCTTTATTGATTCCTCTCTTATAATAAAGAGTGACTATAAATTTATAGCTACAAATTATGTATTTATAGTCTTCTTTTAGAGTTAATATAGACAATAATATAGACAAACTGTTAATAGATGTTAACAAATATCATGTTGATATAGATCCAAATAACCGGTGAAATTGACAATTCGATACTTTTATGAATCAATTGTGTCTCTGTTATTTGTACTTGATACTTGACTTCTGTCTTTACTACATCTTGTTTTACTTTCTTTTTATCTAAGAATGAAATCATATTTGATTGTGCTCTCTAAAAACAATTATCTTTAATTTTTAAGTGATATACTCAATTATTATATGTTCTGCAACATGTTTTTGCTTTTTGTTGCATTTTTATTTCACCATCTCTTTTTATTTGACTACCTTTGTACCGACCTAAAGAACAATCTTTTTTACCTTAAGATTTTTTACCTGTAGAAACTTATAAATGGCGTGTCCGTGAGGGCCACGCCATTTTATTTTTCTTATCTCTATTTTCTTCTATTCAGCCTTATTAGCCCTATTGGACTTATTAGCCCTATCAGTACTATCAGCCTTGTCTCTCTTTCTCCTTATCTTGCCGTTCTTTCTTTACCAAGAAGACTCTCAGGGCGTAGATGATGGCGAGTTCCGACAGCACTACAACTATCAGCCGAACAGTCTCCCCCTCGGCTATCAGCCGAGGCGCAAACCATGTCGTCATCACTGCCAAGTAAATTAGCAGCATGGTCGGCATCCATACCGACCTACGTAGTTTTTTCTTGTTGCGGTTGTTGGTAGTTGGGGTCATCAAATTCTCTATAATATTTTGAAGTTCTATAATCAAATCCTGTCTCGTTCAGATACTCATATATCGTGATACATGCCAAGGCATCAAGAGCGGCATATTCCTGCTGATATTGTGTCAGTACCTGTGTCTCCCAGTTGCTCAGTCTCTGCCCCTTCGATATGCGCTTGTCGAAGAGTATGCCATAGATCCTCGACAGACTGTTGTCCGCGATGTTATAGCTCTTTACGTAGACTTGAAGATCTATGAATCCCTTCGGCTCCAGTTTGTAGCACTTGTGAAGATTCAGAAAGTCATCATGGATAGATACTCCAATCTTCAGAATCTTCTCATCTTCCAAGATATCCAAGACACACTTCGGCATGCCTATAATATTGATCCGGAACAGGAAGCACTCTGTGTGAGTGGAGAGCTGAAGCAATGCCACATTATGATGCTGTCCCGACTTAAATGTCGGGCGAGTCTCCGTGTCAAATCCCAATATCTTTTCCCTTCTGAGGATTTCACACGCCTCGACTGCCGCCTCTGCTCTGTCGATGACTATGATATTCCCATGATAACTCTCCGCAGGCAATTGCGATAACTCTGTCTTCGTGATTGAAGTCTTCCAGATCTTGCCCGGTGTGGTGGTCTCTTCTTTGATTTTATCCATATCGTTTCGTAGGTAGGCTTCGTTTTCTTTTATATACTTGATTCCATCTCGATAAATAGCGTATCAGCGAAGTGCTTCTCAAGATGCTTCTCTATATATTTACGTGTATCTTCGTCAATTATTTTATCCGTGTCGAAATATGGATTATAGATCACGGCATATAACTCCAAACCGGCTCGCTCTATTGCCGAAAGTGCCAACAGTGTGTGATTGATCGATCCCAGTCGACTGTTGGTCACCAACACCACCGGCAGACGATGATCCCGGATATAATCGATGGTGAGATATTCCCCGCAAAGTGGCACCATAATCCCCCCGGCCCCCTCTATCAAGACCGTGTCATATTTCTCGGCAAGACGGTCGGAGGCCTCTGTGATGGCTGCCAAGTCGATGGGACGTGAGTCGATCTTCGCTGCCAAGTCAGGGCTGCACGGGTAGCTGTAAATCTCCGGTGCCGTAAGATGGTTGAGATCCTCTTCTGTCATATCGATTCCCATGATACGGCGATGCACCGCGATATCCTCGCTATAATCTTTATTGCCGGTCTGCACAAACTTCATCGTCATGGCATTACCACCCGACTGATTGATCTGACGTGCAAACCAGCCCGTAGCATAACTCTTGCCGGCATCCGTGTCAGTGCCGGTGATAAAGAGCTTACGGGGCACCCCTTTCATCATCCTATCGACTATCTCTTTACCATCAGTTTTCATTTCATTCAATCCCTCACTCCATCCACATTCATAATAAGCCTTGATCCCAATTCCTATCTCCAGATTTAATGAAAAGGAGTGATGTGTCACTTCATTGTCTGCAACACATCACTCCCGTTCTATTCGGGTCTGTTTACCATGCAAACATAGGGAAGTCGTTCATCATATCGTTGACTTCTCTTCTTACATTGGCGATCTCTTCTTCATTGTCTGCGTTGCAGAGCACGCGGTCGATCAGGTCGGCGATCTTCACCATCAGATCCTCCTTCGCACCGCGTGTAGTGATGGCGGCTGTGCCGAAACGAAGTCCCGAAGTCAAGAAGGGGCTGCGAGTGTCGTAAGGCACCATATTCTTGTTGGCAGTGATGTCTGCCTCTACAAGTACTCTCTCTGCCTTCTTGCCGCTCATATCGGGGAACTTCGGACGAAGATCCACGAGCATACAGTGGTTGTCTGTACCATCAGATATGATCTTATAGCCACGCTCGATAAGTGCATTAGCCAGTGCCTGTGCATTCTTCTTAACCTGGATGGCATATTCCTTCCATTCAGGTTGGAGTGCCTCGCCGAAGGCTACAGCCTTTGCTGCAATCACATGCTCCAACGGACCACCCTGCACGCCGGGGAATACCGCCGAGTCAAGAAGTGCAGACATCTTCTTGATCTCACCCTTTGGTGTAGTCTTGCCCCACGGATTGTCGAAATCCTTGCCCATCAAGATCATACCGCCACGAGGACCGCGAAGGGTCTTGTGTGTTGTAGTGGTGACGATGTGGGCATGCTTCACCGGGTTCTCAAGAAGACCGGCTGCGATAAGTCCTGCAGGGTGTGCCATATCCACCATGAAGATGGCACCGATCTCATCGGCAAGCTTGCGTATGCGGGCATAATCCCACTCGCGGCTATAGGCACTCGCGCCTGCCACGATGAGTTTAGGACGCTCCGCACGTGCCTTCTCTTCCATCTCTTCGTAGTTCACACGACCTGTCTCTTTGTCTACTGTATAGCTGATCGGACGGAACATCAATCCCGAGAAGTTCACAGGGCTGCCATGGCTCAAGTGGCCACCATGGCTCAGGTCCATACCCATAAAGGTGTCGCCTGCCTGCAGACATGCCATAAACACTGCCATATTGGCTTGTGCTCCACTGTGAGGCTGTACGTTTGCCCACTCTGCACCAAACAATTCCTTGGCACGCTCGATGGCAAGATTCTCTGCCTCGTCTACTACCTGGCAACCGCCATAGTAACGCTTCGCAGGATAACCCTCGGCATACTTGTTGGTAAGGCATGAACCCATGGCACGCATCACTTCATCACTTACGAAGTTCTCGCTGGCGATCAACTCGATGCCACGACGTTGACGCAAGTGCTCGCGATCGATGATGTCGAATACTTTGTTGTCTCTTTTCATGTTTCTATGGTTTAGATTTATTGATTATTGTTTTTAGATTTTTTTATTTTTACTTTATGTTTACACTATTTTCAGCCTATAGACAAAGCCTATCGCTTCGCTATAACACTCCGTAGGATTAGCCGCCGAAGTTGTCGTAGTGGATACTCTCCGGTTCGACGCCAAGATCATAGAGCATCTTGTTCACTGCGTTGCTCATCGGGCCGGGACCGCACATGTAGTACTCGATATCTTCCGGAGCATCATGATCCTTCAGATAAGTTTCATACATTACATTATGCACGAATCCGGGGGTATAAGCCACACCCGCTGCATCGGCTGCCGGGTCGGGACGGTCTAATGCCAAGTGGAACTTGAAATTGGGGAATTCTTTCTCAAGCTGCAGGAAGTCGTCGAGATAGAACACTTCGTTCAGTGCTCTCGCTCCATAGAAGTAGTGCATCACACGGTCTGTAGTCTTCAGAGTCTTGGTCATCCACATGATCTGAGCTCTCAGAGGTGCCATACCGGCGCCACCGCCCACCCAGATCATCTCTGCCTTCGAGTCGACGATGGGGTGGAAGTCGCCGTAAGGACCACTCATCCTCACCTTGTCGCCCGGCTTGAGCGAGAAAATATAACTTGAGGCTATGCCCGGGGGGACGTCCTGGAAACCTACCGCAGGCTTCGGCTTGAATGGGGGAGTGGCAATACGCACTGTCAGCATAAACCGATCTCCCTCTTCAGGATAGTTCGCCATAGAGTAGGCTCTTACTGTCTCTTCATCATTCTTCGCCTTCAGTGTGAAGAGCCCGAATTTCTCCCATGCCGGCAGATATTCTTCGCCGATCAGGCTCTTGTCGATATCCTTATCATAGTCCATCTCGTAGGCCGGAATGCGGATCTGTGCATAACTGCCCGGGATGAAGTTCATGTGCTCTCCCGGGGGAAGTTGAACGATAAATTCCTTTATGAATGTCGCTACATTCTTATTGGAGATTACCTCACATTCCCACTCCTTGACATCGAGGGTGGAGGGGTCTACCTTGATTTCCAAGTCTGATTTTACCTTAACCTGGCATCCTAAGCGCCAGTGATCTTTCACCTGCTTGCGTGTGAAGTGCACCGTCTCGGTCGGCAAGATGTCTCCACCTCCAGACACTACCTGACATTTACACTGGCCGCAGCTTCCTTTGCCGCCACACGCACTCGCCAGGTTCACTCCATTGTCATTGAGGGTCGCCAACAGCGATTTCCCGGCAGATGCGCGTAGTGACTTAGCTCCATCATTGATCGAGATTGTCACCTCGCCGCTATTCACCAGCCATGACTTGGCAAGAAGTAATATCACTGTCAGCACCACCACGATGATCAGAAAGATCAGCGATGCCACCAACACATTGTTCCATAATATTGCATTCAATATTGACATAACTTTCTATATATTCTGACAAGTTATAGTTTGATGCCTAAGAAACTCATGAAGGCGATTCCCATTAGGCCGGTTATTATAAATGTGATGCCGATGCCGCGAAGGGGCTTGGGCACTACCTCCACGTTGAGTCGCTCGCGGATTGCCGCCAGACAGGTGATGGCAAGAAGCCAGCCGATGCCAGACCCTACGCCATATACCGTCGAGGTCCAGGCGCTCGCAAATTCACGCTGCTGCATGAAGAGCACTGCTCCAAGTATCGCACAGTTCACCGCAATAAGTGGCAAGAAGATACCAAGCGAGTTGTAAAGCCCCGGGCTGTATTTCTCGATCACCATCTCCAATATCTGCACCAATGCCGCTATCACGGCGATGAACATGATCAATCCCAAGAAAGACAAGTCGGTCTCGGCATATTCCTCGCCAAGCCACACCAACGCTCCCGGCTCCAAAATATAGTGATTGATACACCAGCACACCGGCAAGGCAATCATCAATACAAATGTCACTGCTATGCCAAGTCCGAAGGCTGTTTTTACATTCTTCGAAACTGCCAAGAATGAACACATGCCCAAGAAGTAGGCAAATATCATATTGTCGATAAAGATCGACTTTATAAAGAGATTTAAGTTTTCCATAATTCCTCTTTTATTCTTGTAGATCTTTGTTGATCGATCTGTGTGCCCAAATTATACATGCCACTACTATCAGCGCCATCGGCGGCAGGATCATCAAGCCATTGTTCATATAGCCCGCTTCATACCAGCTCTGTGGGAACACCTGGCATCCGAACAGGGTGCCGCTACCCAACAATTCGCGGAAGAAGGAGACGATGATCAAGATGATGCCATAGCCCAAACCATTGCCCACACCATCCAAGAATGATGGCCAGGGACGATTGTTCAAACCGAATGCCTCCAAGCGACCCATGATGATACAGTTGGTGATGATTAGTCCGATGAACACCGAGAGTGCCTTCGACACCTCATAGTTCCATGCCTTCAGCACCTGATCCACGATCACTACCAATGCCGCTACTACTACAAGCTGCACGATGATGCGGATCGACGAGGGTATCGTGTTGCGAAGTAAGGATATAATCACATTCGATAACGCTAATACGGCTGTCACAGATATCGTCATCACCAATGCCGGCTCCATCTTCGCCGTCACTGCCAATGCCGAACATATACCCAACACCTGCACTATCACCGGATTCTCCTTCGATAGCGGGTTGAAGAGCGGTAGAAATGTCTTTTTCCGGTTCATTTCTCTAACTTATTATCTCGTGTTATTCTTTGTTGTCTTTTAATCCCTTGAAATATGCAGTGTAGGGGGCTAATGAGTTCTCAAGCATCTTCTGCACACCCTGGCTCGTGATAGTGCCGCCGCTGATGGCATGCACCCATGAACCCTCGGCTGGCTCTTGGCCTCGCTTCACTACCTTGACCGACGTAAAGTTGCCTCCACCGTCGAAGAGGGTCTTCTTGGCAAACTGACCGCTGAAAGCCTCTTTCTCGATCTCGGCGCCAAGTCCCGGGGTCTCTCCCTGATGCGCGAAGTAAGCTCCATAGATCGAGTTGCCATCTGCGTCCATCGCGATGTAGCCCCAGATTGGCCCCCAGAGTCCGGCTCCATACACCGGCACAATATATTTCACTCCTTGTGTTGTCTCACATTCGAACACCGGAAGAAGTCGCTCTTCTGCCGGCTTCTTGACCTCTGCCGAAACGTTGACATCAAAGGGATCGACCGACTCTGACGCTTTCTCTCCCTTAGAGTTGACTATATAGGAGGCGCGGATATGTTTGGCATACAAGTCGCTTACGCTCTCTCCCTCTTGGGGTGTGATCAGCGCTGCTGCCAAAATCTGACGCTTCGTGTCGTTGGAGATGTTTTCCAATTGCTGTGGACGTAACCCCTGATATACCACCGAGAGGGCTACTCCCACCACCACCACAAGTATGATGGCATAGATTATTGTATATGTGTTGCTCTGTCTGTTCATCTTCTTGTGGCTTTATTGTTTCTTTACTTTCAGACGATTCATACGGCGCTTGATGTTCACGCTTACCACACAGTGGTCGATCAGCGGTGCAAAGCAGTTCATAAGCAGGACTGCCAACATCGCACCCTCCGGGAAACCGGGATTATAGGTGCGGATCAAGATAGCCATCACGCCGATCAGCGCTCCATAGATATATTTACCCGTATTCGTATGACATGCTGTCACCGGGTCGGTGGCCATAAACACGATGGCAAACATAAACCCACCCAAGCAGAGTTGCTCCATCACTGTGAGGTAGGATGCCGGATATAAGGGGCTCGCCCATGTATTGGCGATTACCGACATTGCCACAGCTCCCAACACTCCCGACAGCATAATACGCCAGTTGGCGATGCCGGTCAGCAGCAGGATTGCCGCTCCGATCAGGATGCACAGCGTAGAAGTTTCTCCCCACGATCCGGGATAGAAACCGAAGAATATGTCGCTCATGCTCAGTGGATTGCCCAAAATATCGGTCATCGTTGCCGTGGCGTCGCCACTCGAGGCTATCTGCCCTAATGGGGTAGCACCCGAATAGGCATCCACAGGAACGCTGTTGCCAAGTCTTACGAACACCGAGTCGCCACTCATCTTCGACGGATAACTGAAGAAGAGGAAGGCACGGGTCACCAACGCAACATTCAGGAAGTTATAACCTGTGCCGCCAAACACCTCCTTGGCAAAAATCACCGCAAATGCCACCGCGATGGCAAGCATCCACCAGGGTGTGTCGACCGGACAGATCATCGGGATGATCAATCCCGACACCAAGAAGCCCTCTTGGATCTCATGCCCTCGAATCTGAGCCACGATAAACTCGATACCCAAGCCCACGATATAGGCGGTGAGAATCTGCGGCAAAACTGCCCACAAACCATAGAAGAAGAGTTTGAAGAGCCCTTGGTCGGTATCGCCGATTGCCATGTAGTGCTGCAATCCGATGTTCCACATACCGAACAGACAGCAGGGAAGCAACGCGATAATCACCGTGATCATCGTGCGCTTCGAGTCGTTGGCATCATGGATGTGTACCCCCGTCCGAGATGTCTCATTCGGCGTGTAAAGGAAGGTATAGAAGCCGTCAAATACAGATTGCAGTTTCTCAAATCTGCCACCTTTCTCAAATTGCGGCTTTATCTTGTCGATTTTTCTTTTTAATCCTTTCACTGTATTGGATCTTTTGTTATTCTTGTCTTTCAGAATTGTTTCCTCTTTTGCTGATTTAGATGGTCTCTTTGCGCAGATAGTCGAGTCCATCTCTTACTATCTTTTGCAATTCCATCTTCGATGTGTCGACAAATTCAGCCAAGGCAAAGTCTTCGGGAGCCACCTCGTAGATGCCGAGTTGCTCCATCTTCTCGATATCCTTGGCGATGATCGCCTTGATCAGATATTCCACATAGATATCCATCGGGAAGACTTTGTCATACTCTCCACTCATGATGATGGCGCGATGACCACCCTTGATGCGCGAGTCGAAGTAGTAGGGCTTCTTCAGTCCGAAGATAAATGCCGGGAAGGTGCGACTTACACTATATTTCTTGGGATTGAGCGATGCCCATCCCATAAATTCATCCGCTTGGTCTCCCTCGTCAATCACTGTGATCTGACGATAGGGTATACCCAAAAATCCTGCTTCGGCATCTACTCGTTTGCCGGTCAGTACATTGCCCGAGATCACACGCTTTTTGCTTTCGCCGGCTTTGATCTCACCTTTGAGCAGTGTCGACAATTCGACGCCGATAGTAGTCTTCACCAATTTGGGCTTCTCGACGCCTTCGCCGGTGAGTGCAACTACAGTGCTGAAATCCAATGTCTTGGTTGTGAAGAATTTGCCGATACGGGCTGCGGTCACTGCATCGAGAGTCCACACATATTCACCCTTGTTCACCGGTGATATGGCGGCTATCTGCGTGCCGACCAATCCTGCCGGATGCGGTCCGGCAAATTCCACGACTTGTGCGATGTTACTGGTGATGCCCGAGCCTTTAGGCACTGAGAGGTATACCTCGCCATCGGTCATCTCTTTCAGATATTTCAGACCCGATTCGAGATCTTTGAGATCCACACCTTGCAGCATATCTGTGGCAAGAGGCGCTGTGTCAAAAGCGGTTACGAAGATATCGCGAGGACGGATGCCGCTAAATGGCACTATGTCGAAGGGGCGCTGTCTGATCATCGCAAAGAGTCCGCTACGCATCAACATCTCTTCGCGCTCTGCCGCACTCTTCATCGCGCCAAAGTCGCGTTGATCCTGCTCTGCCGATGCCTTGATGCTGACATATTCGATCTTGCGACGCTCGCCGCGAGCCACTGACTCTATCTCTCCCGCCACCGGCGAGGTGAGACTCACTCGCTCATCCTCTTTGGCATATAATATGGCATCCCCTCGCTTCACTTTGTCTCCCGCTTTTACTGCTACTTTCCATGTGTAGCCGGGATAGTCCTCGGGTGAGATGCCAATCCTGCATGCCTGGCGCTCTGTTATAGACGCTTCTTCTACCATTCCTATCAATGGTATGTCTAAGCCTTTCTTTATCTTGATTACTTTAGTCATCATCTATCCTTTTGGGATTAATGTGCAAAAATATATAAAATAGTCAAGTTGTGCAAATTTTATTCCTCCATTCTTAACCCCTTTTTGTTCCTATATGCACCTTTTGACATAAATCAAGGAGTTGCACCCTCTTTTCGATTGAGTGCAACTCCTTTTGATTATTTTTTATCCCTCTGTCGGAGGCTTATTTCAGTCTCGATACGTAGTCTCTTACGTCGGTGTTGTTAGGATCGAGTGTGAGATATTTCTCGAAATATGCCTTGGCTGTTGCCACGTCGCCATTGTGGATGTAGCTGTTGCCCAGGTAGAGGTAGAGGTTCTTGGCATCTGATTTGTAGCGTGAGGGATCAGCGCTCGCTTCAAGAAGCTTGGCTGCCTCTTCATAGAGTGAAGTTGCCACAGTCTTGCGATCTTCATCTGTCGGTGCCTCTGCCACTGAGATATCACCCAAGATCTTCACAGGCTTGTATTGGTTGGGTGCGATCTCTCTCGCCATGCGTGCATATTTGGCTGACATCTCCATATATTTCTTAGACTTCTCAGGGTCTGCCTTAATGTTCTGTGCACCACCATAATATGCATAGATCGATTGCTGTACATAGTCATTGTAGCCCGGCTCTTCCACCTTCTTCAGATATTCCTGATATGCATCAGCCGATTTTGCCAAGTCGTTCTCGTCGACATATACCTCTGCCATCTGCTTGTGGAAGTTGGCGTTAGTCGGCATCTCTTTGATACCCTCTTCGAGCACCTTGATAGCCTTCTCCGGCTCTTTGTTGTTCTGGTATTCTGATGCAATCAGTGTGAAGTCGATAGCAGCAAATTTGTTCTCCTTGGGATTCTGCATGTGAGCGCGGTAGAGTGCCTCTGCCATCTCAGGTAGTTTCTCCTTCATCTCAGGCATCTGTGCGGCGTTCATGAACTGATAACGCTGTGCGGTGAAGTTCTTCGGATCTTCGATCAGGAGCTTGGTAGCATACTGATAACCTTCTTTATACTTCTGACCATAGAAGAGGAGGAAAGCATAGCGGCTTTCGTCGCTCTTGAAGTGGCTCGGGTTCTTTACGTATGTGCCATAGAGGTTGGCTGCATTCTCGTAGTCTCCCTTGTTGTAGAAGGCGTTGGCGAGCTCGCGCTGTCCAAGTGCAGACTGTGGATTCACACTCAGAAGGTTCTTGAGCATCTTGATAGCATACTCAGGGTTTACTTGTGTGAAGAGTGATGCATATTTTACATAGGCTGCTGTCGCATTCTTGTCGTAGTTGGCTGCCATCTCATATTTGCCGGCTGCACCTCCCCAGTCTTTCTTCTCCTTGGCTTGGTCGCCTTCGAAGAGGTAGATGTCGGGATTCTCCAAGTTGTATTTGCGTGCATTTGCCACGTATTTGGTGATCTGCTTCTCGTATGCCACAGGGTCTACGCTGTCGTATGCTCTGGCGATCGCGATCTGAAGCGATGCATCTTTCTTGGCATTCTTCACTGCGGTCTTGAAGAGCTGCTCTGCTCCCTTTACATCGCCGGCCTTGAGCTTCAGAAGTCCCTGACCTACATAGTTGTAGGCGTATGCGGGATTGGCGGCTACGCCATCTGCAAAGTATTTCTCTGCCGAGGCGAGCTTGTCGTTTCCTACTGCGATAAGTCCAAGATAGTAGTTCGACACTGCTTTGTCTGTGCCCGCGTTGTTAAGACTGCGAGTCAACAGGTCTTTCGCATTTTCGAATTGGTCCGCTTTGTAGTATTCTTCTCCCTCTACATGTGTCTGGGCCATCACTGTCAGTGACATGCCGACAAGACCAAGTGTGAAAATTCTTTTAAGTTTCATATTCTATTGTAGTTTTTTTGGTTTATTTTCTTTTCTCTTTTGATTCGGGTTTCCCCCGTTGGTTTATTGTCCTATCTTTTCGTTGTTAGATTTTTGTCTATGTGATCCATCCCTTCACTTATTTCAGCTCTACAACTCTAGGGTTGACGTTATAGGGCATGATTCCGGTCTTGGAGATGATCTTCTGGCCTGCAAATCCGGTCACAAACATATAAAATGTGTTGATGACATTCGATTTGGGTGCCGTGGTGATCATATACACCTTTCTAAATAACGGATATTCTCCCGAATTAATATATACTTGGTAGGGTTTATATGCCACCGGATCGAAATCGTTCGATTCCATCGGGTTGCTCACCTTGATGATGTTCACCTCGGTGGTGAGATTGGTGGCTATTGTGTCGTTCTGATTCTTATACTCTTCATAGCGCTTGTCGACAGGGATATTCTTCGCTGCGCTCAAGTCGTCGCCAAGCCAGCTTACGCTGATGATGCCCAAAGCATCTTTATCTTTCTTCACGATGTCGAACACCGAGGCATTGTTCTTCTGGGCGTAGGCATTGGGATTGTCGGATATTTTCTTGCCCTTAGGCAGAAATTTCTCACGCATATAGCTTACGGTCGAACTTCCGACATTGTCGAAGACGATCTTGATGGTGGTAGTGTCGTTGCCTGCAAGTTCGCTCCATCGGGTCTTTTTGCCGTTGAGGATATCGCTGATCTCTTGCATGCTCAGTTCGGTGACGCTATTCTCTTTGTTGGTGATCAGCGCTACGGCATCCACAGCTATGCAGTGAGTGCGTACGATATGCTTGTATTCTCGTTTGATATATTCTTTCTGCTCTTTGGTCAGGTCGCGTGTCACGATGATCCCTTCGGTGGCATTAGCCATCAGTGTGTCGATTGCCTCTTGCTCGCTGACATAGAAGGGTAGTAGTGACGATTCGGGATAACTATATTCGAATACGCCGATCTCCTCTTCGAGGATCTTTCTGAATCCGTCGTCACAAAAGATCGTGGCGCTACCTTTGGCATATTCGCCACGTTTGATCTCTCCACACGACCCCATACATATAGCGGCTCCCACTACCACAGCCGCACCAAGTGCTGTTATTATCTTGCTATTCATCGTTTTATCTACATCTTTGAGTTTTCATGCACTGCCTTCCTGTCTTTTGTTCATCTTGATATCCTGTCAGACTATCTTATTTACCATCCCGGATCAGTCGATAGGCTCGGAATATGCCATAGATGCACAAGAGCCCTCCGATGATGCGGTTATACCATATATCCGAGGTCTTGAAAAATTCCATAAAGAATAATGCTCCCATCCCGAGATATACCACCACCATCAGCACCCCGAAGGCAAGCCTCCCGGGACTCAATTTTCGCGGCTCTTTTTCTTCGTTTCCTTCCATTAGTTTTTATTTTGTCGATAATTACGCAAATTTAGAGATTTTTCTCCATTATTACAATACCATTTTGTGCATTGTAATACAAAAATTGTTAAGATTGTCAAAAAAAGAGAGGAGAACCGATCTCGATTCTCCTCTCTATCCGAATTATGGAATCTTATTATTGATTCTGGAGTTTGAAGGTCACAGGGAGTGTGAAGTAACTTCTCACGGCCACACCGTTGTTCTTACCGGGTTGCCATTTCGGCATCTTCTTCACTACGCGGAGTGCTTCGCGGTCGAGGTCTTTGTCGACACCCTTCACTACACTTGCGCTTCCGATCGAACCATCCTTCTCAACGACGAACTTAACAACTACACGACCCTGAATGTCATTCTGCTGTGCTGCTTCAGGATATCTGATGTTGTTGCTCAGCCATTTCATCAAGGCTGCTTGTCCGCCGGGGAACTCTGCCTGCTGCTCTACTGCTACGAAGATTTCTTCTTCTTTGTGCTTAACCTCAGGCTCCGGTTCTTTGACCACAACCTGCTCTTGGACTGCCTTAAATTTGTCGGCATCGTCTGAACCCTCTTGGGTCACAACGCCACGTGCGGTGTTGTCCTCTTTCTGTGCATCCATATCCATCACTTCGTTCTTCACCTTGTCGGCTTCAACGATCGCGATCTGGGTCACTTGGACTGTCGCCAGCACCTCTTCAGGCACCTCGATCTCAGGTTGCTCAAATTTCTGTTCTTCGACTTCTTCCTCTTCGGGAGCCTCTTCTTGTTGCTGTGCCAAGGCGGCTGCCATCATCTTCTCACGCTCTTCTTGCAGGGCTAATGCACGCTGCTCGTCGCGATATTCGCTATATTTGCTCCAAGCAAATACGCCCAAGGAGATGATAATCAAACCGATGATCATAAACAGGAACGCCTGATTATGTCGCTTGTCACTCGCTTTACGAAGTTGATATGCTCCGAACTCTTTATTCTTGTCGGCAAATACCAGGTCTCGCCATTGCGCCGATGTCAGATCTACTGTACTTTTAGCCATTGTCTTTCGCTTTAAGGGTTAATAAATCTAACATTATTTATGATGACGATTCTGATAGTCGATCACCATAACCGAATCGGCCTTAGTCATATTGTCAATCTGATATTTCGAAATGTTGTTGATCTGCATCTCGTCGAGCACGGATACCAAGCTGCCATAGCTGGCCTCGGGTGTGGACTTGATGATGATCACAGGTTTCTTCAGATTTTCATCTTTTCTGACTTTAGACGCTGCCTCGTTGTATGCAAGCTGAGCTTTTTCACGCCCATCTTTGGTCTCAAGGCTGCCGAAACCACCATTTTCATATTTCTCTTTCAGTTTCTTGATTTCGGCGAGGACTTCCTTGTTACGATTCTGGATGATCTCACGGATGCCGCGAGCATTGCCGGTCTTCTCATCGTTGGCAAGGAATTCGGATTCTTGAAGGTTGTTGTTGGCGGCTATCTGTGCAGGATCTGTGCCCAAACCCTCTTTGCCACCGGGCTTACCAAAGTAGTAGTATACCACAGGCACAACCTTACCATTGACCGTGTCGACTTCCATCGAGCCTACTTTGCGCTTGGCGTCGAGAATGATGGTCACTGCATCATCTTCTGATGCCTGCGACATGTTCTCCACGTTGTCCACCTTCTCATTTGAAGGCAACGCTATGGTCAATGTCTGAGATTTAATCATTGTCGTACAGAGCATGAAGAATGTGATAAGCAACATGTTCATGTCGACCATCGGCGTGAAATCCACGCGGATTTGCATCTTTTTCTGGTGGCTCTTACCTTTGCCGCCACCTGATGATTGTTGAACTTCTGCCATTGTTATTATTCTTCTTGCCCTTTTAAGGCGGTCAATAATGTGAATTTATTCATGTGGATGGTCTGTAAGTTGTCCATCACCAAGTGCACTACCTCAAACGATGTGTTCTGGTCTGCTTTAATAGCTACACCGGTACCATCTTTGATAGCACTTGTCAAGTTGTCGTTGTCACTCTGACGCATGGCCTTCATCCACATCTGGAACTCGTTGGGACGCGAATCGTCTTGATTCCAGCTGATTGGAATGCCGGTGGGATGGTTAGGATCTCCATCGCCTTCAAGCCATTTGTCCATCTTGGTCTGGCCTTCAGGCTCGTTGATGAGATTCAAAAATTCTCCCATCTTTGCCAATGGCACACCAAAACTGCCTAATTTGCTAAATGTAAGCTTCTGCTCGGGTGTAAAACTTACAGGATTGTTCTTATGTGTCTCGTTGTAGATCTCGCTTACTTTGTCAAGAAGCGCCATACGCATCTTGTCGTTACCCCAGTTGGCACTGGTGTCGTTTTTCATCGTAAGCCATACCTTGCCTTCCGGATTTACCAGCACCTGTACCACATTGGTCTCTTGGACCTTCTCGGTGGATACCGAGGGAGGTGTGATCACTGTAGCCGGCTCCTTCGAAAGGAATGTCGAGGTCAACATGAAGAAGGTAAGCAGAAGCACTGTAACATCACTCATCGCCGTCATGTCGATGAATGTGCTCTTCCTAGCTATCTTTACTCTTCCCATATTTGCTATTAACTTTTATCGGTGGATATTCTTTCTGTTTTCTCTCTCTCATTATTTGTGAGTGGCAGCAAATGTTGCTACGATTGAGAAACCGATTTCGTCGATAGCGTAGGTCAAGTTGTCGATCTTATTGGTGTAGAAGTTGTAAGAAATTACAGCGAATGCACCGGTGGCGATACCGAAGGCGGTGTTCACAAGTGCCTCTGAGATACCGGTCGAAAGTTCGGTTGAGTCGGGTGAACCTGATGTAGCAAGTGCCTGGAATGATTTGATCATACCCAACACGGTTCCGAGAAGTCCGACAAGTGTACCGAGTGTTGTCAGTGTCGCTACGATAGGAAGATTCTGTGAGAGGGCGGGCATCTCAAGCGCTGTTGCCTCTTCTACTTCATTGCGAAGTGTGGTGAGCTTCTGCTCTTTGCTCAATACGGTGTTAGCATCCATCTCTTTGTAGCGCACGAGTGTGTTGTATACTACAGATGCTACTGAACCTTTTTGCTTCTTGCAACGTTCCATTGCTGCATCGATCTTGTTCTCTGCAAGATCTTTCTTCACTTCTGCAACGAACTTAGTTGTGTTGCCTTTGCCTGTAGCTGAGCTGATAGCGATCCAACGTTCGATTGAAAGTACGATCACTGTCAAAAGAAGGGTCATCAGGATAGGCACGATGAAACCACCTTTGTATACGGTGCCGAGTAGGTTCAGGGGGTGTCCGTCGGTTGTGCCACCTTCGAAGTTACCACCGTAACCCATACCGAACAAGAAGATGCAGAGTGCCGCTACGAAGCAGCAAATGATTACGATAAACGCATTCTTAATGCCACGTACGTTGCTGATTTTTTCCTCTTTTTTTGCTTTCGGGGCTACAGGAGCCGCAGCAGGCTTGGGAGCCATTGGTTTCTGAGATTCCATAATCTTAATTGAGTTTTGTTAAATTAGTTAATTATTTTTTGGTTTCTTG
This sequence comes from Lepagella sp., assembly GCA_051872035.1. GTDB lineage: Bacteria > Bacteroidota > Bacteroidia > Bacteroidales > Muribaculaceae > Lepagella. The sequence goes on along the minus strand of JBJEDL010000086.1, from coordinate 14,770 downwards.
ATTTTTTTTGAGGTCTTGTTTGGATGTCTTCCGGCTGCTTGCGCCGCCTGAGGACTCTTCTTTTTTTACTTTAGATTTTGAGGTTTGAGTTCTCTTTTTTCATGATGCTTAGATGTCATCTTTGATGAGTTTAGCTATCCGCTTTTCTCATTTTAGACTTCATTTTTGCAAAATTAGTATTTTTTTTGAAAACTACAATATCAGTCCCCTTTTTTTAGAACGTTTTCTACCCTTTTTTCTTATTATTTTAACATTTTTTTGTTCTCTACCCCCTCTTCTTTTCTTTTTGCAAGTTTTTTCTACCTTTTTTACATTCCCCTATTTTATAGGAAGCGCTCTTGGGACTCGCCTCTAAATAGTGAGGGCCGTGTCGCATCGCTTTGACACAGCCCTCACACCTATTTTTCTTTATGACATCGTCGTTCGATTACTCTGCCACGGCTGCAATGCCGGGGAGAACTTTTCCTTCGATGGCTTCGAGCAGAGCACCGCCACCTGTCGATACGTAGCTTACCTTGTCAGCCAAGCCGAATTTGTTGATACATGCCACTGAGTCGCCACCACCCACGAGTGAGAAGGCACCATTCTCAGTTGCTTTCACGATTGCATCGGCGATAGCACGTGAGCCGCCGGTGAAGTTGTCAAACTCGAAGACGCCGGCAGGTCCGTTCCAGAGGATGGTCTTAGCAGGTACAATAGCCTCGGCAAATTGCTTGCTCGATTCGGGACCTGCATCGAGTCCTTCCCAGCCTTCGGGCACCTCTTTTACTGAGCATACCTGTGTGTTGCAGTCGTTGGAGAAAGCATCGCCGGCTACACAGTCTGTGCCAAGCACGAGCTTAACACCCTTCTGCTTTGCCAATTCGATGATCTGAAGTGCAAGGTCGAGCTTGTCGTTCTCTACGATCGAGTTGCCGATGTTGCCACCAAGTGCCTTGGCAAAGGTGTAGGTCATACCGCCGCAGAGGATCAGGTTGTCTACCTTGTCCATCAGATTTTCGATGATGCCGATCTTGGTAGATACTTTCGAACCACCCATGATGGCAGTGAAGGGACGCTTGATGTCTTTCAAAATGTTGTTGACTGCGGTCACCTCTTTCTCCATCAGCAGACCGAGCATCTTGCTGTCTGCATCGAAGTAGTCGGCGATTACGGCTGTCGATGCGTGTCGACGGTGTGCCGTGCCGAAGGCATCGTTGACATATACGTCAGCATAGCTTGCCAAGGTCTTGGCAAATTCTTTCTGGCTCTCTTTCATCGCCTTCTTGGCTGCATCGTATGCGGGGTCTGCTTTGTCGATGCCTACGGGCTTGCCCTCTTCTTCAGGATAGAAGCGAAGGTTCTCAAGCATCAACACTTCGCCGGGCTGCAAGGATGCTGCTGCATCTGCTGCCTTGGCGCAGTCGGGTGCAAACTGTACGGGGCGTCCGAGCTTCTCTGATACTGCCTCGCAAATCTGGCTCAAGCTCAGTTTGGCGTTTACTTTTCCTTTTGGCTTGCCCATGTGTGACATCAGAATCAGCGAACCGCCATCTTCAAGGATTTTCTTGAGGGTGGGAAGTGCTCCACGGATACGAGTGTCATCGGTGATGTGTCCATTCTCATCCAAGGGCACGTTGAAGTCAACTCTCACGATGGCCTTCTTGCCATTGAAGTTGTAATTTTCGATTTTAGCCATTGCTTTATCTTTTTTATTGGGTTATTTTTGATCTTTCTTGTTTTGCCTCTTTGGTTATACCTTTTTGAGTCCGCTGAGTGTAACTTTAGAGATCTTTTTTTACCTTAGAGGGTATACCGGATTTTACCCTTCCGATTTTTTACATTGCAAAATTAATAAAAAAACTTGTATTTATCTCCTTTTTTTATCATTTAAGATTTTTTTCAATTATCTTTGTATCATTTTAGGGCATTTTTGAGTCTCTATATTGACTTTTTTAAGTCATTTTTCTATCATTTTATTTTCTGCTGACTTATGTCTGATGTATTAAATATCTTCTCTTCTCTGATATCTGATCGCATGGGAGCGACACTGCTCTCTCTAACTTCTCTTCCGGCTGCCGGAGGCGATCGTCGGTATTATCGCATAGTTCTTGACGATGCTCGCCAAGTCGTCGGTGTAATGGCTGATAATCTGGCTGATGCACAGGCTTTTGTGGCTCTTTCTCAGGCGTTTGCAGACTCGGGCGTAGCTGTGCCCCGGGTGCTCTGTCATAGCGATGATTTCTCTTATTATGTGGAGGAGGACCTCGGCGATCGCGATCTGCTTGCCGCCATCCGCGAGGAGGACCCCACGCTGCCTGACTTGGTGCGCGCATCAATCGATAATCTCTTGAAGATGCAACTCGCCCCTTCGCAGGTGTGGATGCCTTATGTAGTATATAAGGAGTTTTCTCCCCGACTCGTGATGTGGGATCTCAATTATTTCAAGTATGAGTTCCTCCGTCCGTTGGCGCTCGATTTCGACGAGGATAGACTGCAAGATGATTTCGAAGACATCTGCCGTTGGCTTTGCTCTTCCGATCGATCCCTCTGGGGCTTTATGATGCGTGACTGTCAGAGCCGCAATATCATGCTCCATCCCGACCCCTGTTTCATCGATTTCCAGGGTGGTCGTTTCGGCCCTTGCGTTTATGATGTGGTGTCTCTCCTTTGGCAAGCTCGTGCTCGCTTTTCTCCCGATTTCCGGAATGCCATGCTGATGTATTATGCACAAAATTTCGCTCAGATTCGCCAGGTTGATCCCTCCGATATTTTGAAATATGCCGATATGTTCGCGCTGTTCCGTACGCTTCAAGTGCTTGGTGCTTACGGATTTAGAGGTCTTGTGCAGAAACGGGCTCAGTTTGTCGAGAGCATCCCCGATGCCCTCGAAAATCTTGCTTTTCTCTTGGATAGGGGAGTGGCTGACAGCTTCCCTTATCTTAGGAGTGTGCTGAGCAAGGTGGTGGAGTGCGACAAGTTCTCAAGGCCGACGGATGGTCGACTGCGTGTCAAGGTGTTCAGCTTTTCGTATAAGCGGGGGTATCCGGAGGATCTTACGGGCAATGGTGGCGGTTTTATGTTCGATTGCCGTGGTATGCACAATCCGGGGCGGTATGATGAGTATAAACCGCTGACGGGTCGAGATCTCCCTGTAATACAATTCCTTAAGGATAGGGGAGAGGCTGATGTTTTCGTCTCAAGGGCTGTCGAGATGGTGGCTCCGACTATCGATCGCTACTTGAAGCGTGTGTTCTCTTCTCTGCAGATCGGTTTCGGTTGCACAGGTGGTCGCCATCGCTCGGTATATTGTGCGGAAAACAGCGCCCGCGTTCTGGCTCAACGTTTTCCGGATGCCATCTTCGAGATAATCCATCGTGAGCAGGATATCCGCGAAATTCTCAATGAACAATTCGGGTCTTTATTATAAATAGGTGAATGTGTATGAAGGCTATGATTTTGGCTGCAGGGCTTGGCACTCGCCTGAAACCCTGGACTCTCTCTCATCCCAAGGCTTTGGTGCCGGTGGCAGGTGTGCCGATGTTGGAACGTGTCGTTTGCCGTTTGATCGATTTCGGTTTCGATGATATCACGGTGAATGTGCATCATTTCTCTGATCAGATAGTCGATTTTCTTGCTGAAAAATCGTTCGATGCCCGGATTTCGATCAGTGATGAGAGCGATTTGCTCCTCGACACGGGAGGCTCGTTATTGAAGGCTGCTCCCACCATTTTCGCCGATGATGCCCCCTGTCTTATTCACAATGTGGATATTCTGAGTGATGCACCCCTCGACCGGCTGTTGCAACGCCACCTTGAGTCGGAGCGTGACATCTCGTTGGTATGCAGCCCACGCGATTCATCTCGCCGTCTACTCTTCGATGAGTCGGGAAGATTGGCTGGCTGGCATAATCTTAATACCGATGAGTATCGACCCGCCGGGTTTGTCCCCGCTGAGGGTATGCGCGAGGTGGCTTTCAGTGGTATATATTTCGTGGGACGGTCGATTTTGCCGATTTTGCAGAGCTATTCGGAGCAGGTGGATAGTCCGAAGTTCCCGGTGATGGATTTCTTCCTCTCTTCGCTCGATCGACTCAACATCGGTGTGTTATGGCTCGATGATCTCCACCTGATCGACATCGGCAAACCCAACACGCTCCGCCAAGCCAACGATCTTTTAGAGCGATAGGATCATCGCTCTAACCAATTCATTCCGAGCTATTACAGTTCTGCAGCTTTCAGCTTTTCGGCATTTTCCGCCACGATGAGACGGTCGATACATTCCTGGATGTCGCCATCCATGAAGGCGGCAAGATTGTAGACGGTGTAGTTGATGCGATGGTCGGTGATGCGCCCCTGAGGATAGTTGTAGGTGCGGATCTTTGCCGAGCGGTCGCCGGTGCTCACCATGGTCTTGCGTTTGGAGGCTATGTCGTCGAGATATTTCTGATGCTCTTTGTCATAGATGAAGGTGCGAAGACGTGAGAGGGCACGCTCTTTGTTCTTGGGCTGGTCGCGAGTCTCGGTACATTCGATCAGGATCTCTTCCACCTGCCCGGTGTTGGGATTTTTCCAGTTATATCGCAGACGGACTCCCGATTCGACTTTGTTGACGTTCTGACCGCCGGCACCTCCCGAACGGAAGGTATCCCATTTGATCTCTCCCTCATGGATCTCGACATCAAATTCTTGCGCCTCGGGGAGCACTGCTACGGTTGCCGCCGAGGTGTGAACTCTCCCTTGGGTCTCGGTCACCGGCACGCGTTGCACTCGATGCACGCCACTCTCATATTTCATCGTGCCATAGACGCCGGCTCCCGTCAGCGTGCACACGATCTCTTTGAATCCTCCGGCGGCTCCTTCGGAATATGAGGAGACAGCCAACTGCCAACCTTTCGATTCGGCATATTTCTGGTACATCCGGAAGAGGTCGCCGGCGAAGAGTGCAGCTTCGTCGCCTCCGGTGCCTCCCCTGATCTCCAAGACTGCATTCTTCGAGTCGTCGGGATCGGCCGGTATCAGAAGCAATTTGATCTGTTCTTCGAGCTTCGGTATCCTATCGGTGCAGGCATCGATCTCTTCTTTGGCAAGTAGTCGCATCTCTTCGTCGCTCTCGCTTGCCAACATCTCTTTCGATTCGGCAAGGTTTTGGAGAGTATTGACATACTCGTTCTTTACCTTTAAGATCTCTTCCAGATCATGATATTCCTTGGTGAGACGCACATAGCGCGGTTGGTCGCTGATCACCGACGGGTCAGTGATCAAGGTGGACACCTCTTCAAATCTCGAGTCTAATCCATCAAGACGACTCAGCAACACGTTTTCTGCCATTTTTTTTCTATATTATATAATGTGTGGGGCTCAAAGAACCCCGTTTTTTGACTTTTTTTGCTTTTTATGATGCAAAATTACGAAATAAAAGTGAATTTCTTTGTGTTTTTGCAAAATTAGTTGTAACTTTGTGCCCGTTATGCGCTCTCGGGCGTCTGACATCAATTTTTTAACTAACTTATTCAATAAAACCGGCAAGTTTATGGCAACAAAAATTAGATTACAGCGTCATGGCCGCAAGGGCTACGCTTTTTATCCTATTGTAGTAGCCGATAGCAGGGCACCACGTGATGGTAGATTTATTGAGAGGATAGGTTCTTATAATCCGAACACTAATCCTGCTACAATAAGTTTAGACTTCGACCGTGCTTTGTATTGGGTAGAAGTAGGTGCAATCCCTACTGACACTGTTCGTTCGATCCTCTCTAAGGAGGGTGTGATGCTTATGAAGCATCTCAACGGCGGTGTGAAGAAAGGTGCTTTCTCTCAAGAAGAGGCTGAACGTCGTTTCAACGCTTGGAAGGCTGATCGCACTAAGGTTGCAGATGCCGCTAAGGCTAAATCTGAGGCTAAGGCTGCTGAAGAGGCTAAGGCTCGCTTAGAAGCTGAAGCTGAAAAGAATCGCCTCAAAGGTGAGGCTGTAGCTAAGAAGAAAGCTGAGTTAATCGCCGCTCAAGAGGCTGCCGCTAAGGCTGCTCTCGAGGCTGAACAAGCTGCTGAAGCTACTGAAGCTCCCGCTGAGGCCGCTGAGTAATCAGCACCCATCTCAACGAAAACCCAGAGGATGTGTCCCCCAAGGACTCATCCTCTTTTTTTATACCCATTTATTTGCTTTGTTGTACCAAATGTGTTAACTTTGCGCATCGTTTAAGAAATAAGCGAAAACGATAGTGATATTTGCAACATAACCTTTCTAACTTTTAAACTAATCAATGAAACGATAAGAGGTATTCATCTACGGCTATTTTGTGGTTTCGATGTTGTGATAATAGATGACTATCTCCTTTGTTTTTAGTTTATTAGATGGAATTTATCTTTAACCTAAATAAATAACTATTTAATTAACTAAATCAATCTAATCATGCGTTTATTTAATGCTTTTGCAGCCGCTCTCACTGTAGCTGCAGTGTTGTCTTCTTGTTCTGAGGAACAGTCGGCGTTCAACATCTCTGCCATCCCCGGTCGTAGCACCATCGAGGGTACTGTCCTCTACAACCAAGGCACCAAGTATGTCGATGGAAAGTTTGTATACGACTACAAACCGGCAGCCGGCCTCAAGATCGTAGCTACTGTCAAAAACTCTGACTATGATGCAGATCTCAAAGGCTATTCGACTTTCGAGGTTACTACCGATGAGAATGGCAAGTACACTCTCGAGATCCCCGCTCCCCACAATGATGTAGAGGTGTCTCTTTGCACAGCCTCTTTCCGTGGCACTCGCAGCGTTGTGAAGATGGAAAACAACAAGGTCGTGACTGTAGAAGAGCCTGTGATCTACCAAGGTGAAAGCTCCGTCTATGCTCATGCCGACCAAATCAAGTATTGCAACTTCACTTGCTATGAAGCTTCTGCCGATGTTAACCCTTCCGGCTTCACTCAGTCTGTCGACGTAAAGGGTCGTATCGGTCAGAATGTTGAGAAGTATAACGCTCCTCGTCCCTACTACAATGATGATTATGAGTTGGAAGACTATTACGACGCTACTATCGAATATCTCTATACAGGCGCTGCCAACGTAGATCTTATCATCGAATGTGGTTCGTTTACCTACAACGCTACTACCGACGCCAAGGGTAATTTCTCTATCAAGGTGCCCGTTAAGGAGTTCCCCGCTTCTTTCGATTGCCATGTGCGCGCTGTCAACTACGAAGGTAGCTTCAAGCATTACGAGACAGAGTATAAGGTTGCCAAGGATTTTGAGGGTGATGATATCTATTACACCGACTATGTGGCTCGCACTATCCAGGGTTATTACACTCAAGTCTTCAGTGTAGGCAATTCTATGAATTTCCCCGTTCCTTCAGCTGTCAACGACATCACCGGCAAGGCCATGATCTTCCGCCCCAACAATCCTAATGAGGGTACATTCGGTTATAACGCCGATAAGTGGTCTGCCTATAATGATTGGCAAGATTAATCCTCTCTTTTCTCGTTTAACAGCTTAATTTTATTTTCTGATGAAAAAGTTTTTTGTATTTATCTTCGCTTCTCTCTTTGTCGCTCTGAACTGTGCGGCTGCTGATGAGGGCGAGTCTAATAGCTATTTGCCTAAGAAGGGTGATTGGGCTGTCGGTGTCGATTTCGTTCCTTTGTTCCGCACCATCGGTGGTGCTTTCAATACCACTGAAACTCCGATCGGTGGCAAGGCTTTCGATTATGATGATATGTATACTCGCCCCGATGTAGCTATCATGGGTAAGTATATGGTCTCCGATAAGTGGAGTCTCAATGTAACTCTCGGCGTCAATGTGGCTTGCAAGAATTATCGCAGTTATGTGGTAGATGATGCTGCCGCTTACCTTGATCCTCTTAGCAATGCTAAGGTGGTAGATAAGAATAAGGTCACCAAGTCGGGTGCTTCGTTGATGATCGGTGCTGAGTATCGTCTCGGCATGCGTCGTGTACAGGGCATCTTCGGTGTCGGTCTTCTCGCAGGTCTCTCCGGTTTCAGCTCTGACTATACCTACGGCAATAAGATCACAGAGCTCAATCAGCATCCCTCTACCGCCTTCACCGACCTCGAGGTGGTGAAGCCCGGTTATCGTGTTGTCAAGGCTAATTCCAACGGATTGAATGGTGCTGTCGGCGTTTATGGTAGCATGGGTGCTGAGTGGATGGTCGCTAAGCAGGTGGCTCTCGGCGCTAAAGTTGACCTTTATCTCTATGGCGCTTTCTCAAGCAATGGATATGTTAAGTCTGAAGGCTGGAACGATGCTTATAAGTGTGTCGACCAACGCACTGACCTCGTTACTCCCGGCAACTGGAGCATCAATTTCGGAACTGATAATATAGGTGCCTCCTTATATTGTATGTTCTATTTCTAATACTGTAATTATTAAATCAATAGAGGCTGTGACGGATTGAAGTGATCCCAAAAAGTTGGACGGGTTATTTACTGTCCGATTTGAGAAAGAGTTCGGTATTGCACCGGACTCTTATTCTTTCATTATAGTCGAGATTATCTCGAGAGTAGGGGAAATAAAAAAGGCATCCGATTGGATGCCTTCTCTGTAGCGGGATCGAGAATTGAACTCGAGACCTCCGGGTTATGAATCCGACGCTCTAACCAACTGAGCTATCCCGCCATTTCCGTTTTGCGAGTGCAAAGTTATATATAATTTTTGAATTAACCAAAGGTTTATATCATTTTTTTCACTAATTTTGTGTCAAATTATGGTTAAGCTACGTTTTTCATATTATCCGATCTGCTTGATCTCTCTACTGTCGATGCTCCTTATCGGCTGTAACACAGGCATTGAGTCTACCAAACAGATCAAAATGTCAAGAGATGAACGGCGTGAGGTTCTTCCTACAGCCGAAGATCTTTTGTCTGATTCTATCTTCTCGCTACCCCTCGCCGAGTGGATCCCCGGCAAGGAGTTCATCGTCGTAGATAATAAGGTGAGCTATGTCTTGGAGTCGGAGGCTTTCCGCCGCTATGGATCTTCGCGCGATTCCCTCGCCGGACATATCCTTCGCTTCGATGGCATCGAGACTCGCCCTACACCCGGCGAGGAACGCTCGGCTGTGATCCGATTCAAGGATGGTGAGGACCTCTTGCGATATAACACTTCGCGTAGCCTCGACGATGCCCGCCTTCGCATCACAGGTATCGATCTCCCCATGATGATTGACCTCGATATGGTGGCTCTCGCCGATTCGATCCTCCGCAATCGTACCCTCTGGATCAAAACTCCCCTCTGGTATGACGCTGCCGGCGAGAAAATCACCGGCCGTAAGTTTATTCCGGTCAAGATAGCTCGCGTCCGTCATGGCGATATGATCTTCCCTCTTATCGTGGATTTCTCCGACGATCAAGGCCTGCAAGCATCTATCTATCTCAATGTAAATAAAACCTCCGGCCTCGGTGCTGAAAGTCGCACTCTCCCCACTCTCTTCTCCCTCTCCGACCCCAAGAAGTCTTATCCCGGGATTATCCCTGAGGTGTGGGACCTTATCCAACGCGGTGAGGTGCGTGCCGGCATGACCAAAGAGGAGTGTAAACTCGCCCTCGGCAATCCCGCTGACGTCGTCTCCGGATTTAATTGGAATAAAACCGTCGATATGTGGACCTATAAGGATGGTACTTTCCTCCAATTCGAAGATGGCCTACTCGTACAGTTCCGCCATTAATCATAATAAATCAAGCAAAACCTATAATCAGAACACCCTTCTCATTATGATACAAGAAAATGTCGATATAACCCGTTTTACCACTTTCGGCGTCCCTGCCCGTGCTCGCTATTTTGCCGAGTATTCCTCAGCAGATGAATTGCTCAAACTCTCTCGCGACATGCGATTCATCCATAGCCCGATCCTCCATATCGGCGGCGGAAGCAATCTCCTCTTTTTCGATACTTTCGATGGCTTGGTGCTCCATTCCAATATCCGTGGCATGGTGCGCTATGACAAGAATGATCATGAGACATACGCCATTGTCGGTGCAGGGGAGAAGTGGACCGATTTCGTAGAGTGGACACTCGATCAGGGACTCGCCGGTGTCGAAAACCTTGCCGGAATCCCCGGTGAGGTGGGTGCCTCTCCGGTGCAGAATGTAGGAGCCTACGGCGTCGAAGCGGGTGACCTTATCTTCTCCGTAGAGTGTTTCGACCTGTTTACCCGAAATATTGTCAAGTTCTCAGCTAAGGAGTGCCACTTCGGCTATCGCGACAGTTTCTTCAAGCATGAGGGAAAGAACCGTTATATCGTGTTGCGAGTCTCTTTCAAGCTGACCCCCGACACTTGTGCCCGTCACCTCGACTATGGTCCCCTCACTGCTCTTCGCGATACGCTCGGACATGAACCCTCGATCCGCGAAGTCGCTGAAGAGGTGAAACGAATACGCGACTCCAAACTCCCCGACCCGGAGCTGATCGGCAGCGCCGGCAGTTTCTTCAAAAACCCGGTCGTACATCGTGGCCAACTCAGCGAGATTAAGGCGCTGACCGATTATGAACTCTCCGGCTACCCGGTGGGGAAGATGCATGTCAAACTCTCTGCCGCTTGGCTCATCGACCATGCCGGCATGAAGGGTGCACGGTGTGGCGGAGCTCGTGTCTATGATCGCCAACCCCTCGTTATCGTTAATACCGGCAACGCCACCGCTCAAGATGTTGCCACACTTGCTCAGCAGGTACGAGACGCCGTCCGCAGCAAATTCCTCGTCGACCTTAACCCCGAAGTGAATTATATCGATTCGAAGATTCATGTCACTATGCTCGGCACCGGAACCTCCAAGGGTATTCCCGAGATCGGTTGCAAGTGCTCGGTGTGCACATCTCCTTATATATATGACAAACGTACACGCACCTCGGCGCTCATACGCACCATGGGTCAAACCATCCTGATAGATGTCTCCCCCGATTTCCGTCAGCAAGCCCTCGCCGCCGACCTTAGCCATATCGATGCCGTGCTCTTGACCCATAGCCATTACGACCACGTCGGTGGTATCGACGACCTGCGTCCCTATTGCGCCGTCAATGATCTCCCCATTTATACCACCGCCGATGTCGAAGCCGACATCCGCAAACGTTATGACTATTGCTTTAAGGAGAATCCTTATCCCGGTGTGCCTACATTCGACATCCGTCGATTCGATGACCAACCTTTCTATATCAACGGACTGAAAGTCGTGCCGATCACCGTGATGCATGGCCCCAATCCGATCACCTCTTTCCGCATTGGCGATTTCGCTTATATCACCGACGCCAAGACCATAGATGAGGAGAACATGGAGAAACTTCGCGGAGTCAGGGTCATGATCATCAATGCCCTCCGCGATCGCGACCATTTCTCGCATTTCACTCTCGAGGAATCGCTCGAAGTAATCCGCCGTGTGCATCCACGACAAGCCTATCTCACTCACTTCAATCATGAGATAGGTCGCCATTTCGACCTCGCCCGACGACTCCCCGATGGCGTTGCCCCGGGTCACGACGGTCTCTCTTTCTCCGTTTAGAACCCTCCCAAGAATGCGTTTTGCAATTTTTTTAGCTTTTCCTTTAACTTTTTTGCCAAAATATTTGGTGGTTTCAAAAATTGTTACTAATTTTGCATCGCATTTGAGGGAATAACCCCTATAACCGGTCGATTAGTGTAGCGGTTAGCACGCCACCCTCTCACGGTGGAGACTCGGGTTCGAGTCCCGGATCGACTACCAATAAAATCCGTAAGTCATTGATGTCCGATGCTTACGGATTTTTACTTTTTTCTTTATCCGAAGGTCCCCTTTGGGGGGGTCTTACTCCTTATTTATACTTCCTACTGACTTTAACTATTTCTGAAATGAGCTCTTTTTATGAGAAGTTGATGGACCTCACACTCTTCAAGGGTGCCGCCACCGACATGATTCATGCTTTTGCCGAAAAAACTCCCCTCTCTTTCTTTAAGGTTGCTCCCGGCGATATCATCGCCGCCACCGACGATCTTTGCTCTTCACTCCGTTGCCTCGTGTCGGGTAGGGTAGAGGTCGAACATCCCCTCTTCGATGGCAATTTATCACTCTTTGAAACTCTCGGCCCGGGTGTCGTGATCGGCCTTAATCATCTTTATGGCCTCGATACCCATTTCTGCTGCAATTATCGTGCAGTCGATACGTGCGGTATTATGGAGTTCGATAAGGCTAATTTTATCCAACTTATCCAAAATAACAACCTCATCCTCGTTAATTACCTCAATTATCTCTCTCTTTACGCCCAAAAACCTATCTCTATCCTCCGCGAAGCTGACCCTCGATCCTCATCTCTTTTCCTTCCGACTCTTCTCAAAGGTCTTACTTGCAGAAACGCTGAGAATATTACTCTCGTCTCTCACAAGATGCCAATAGTCCTTTTCCTTGAGAATATTTTCAACATCAGCGAGGTGGCGCTGGAGAAGATGATCGAACGTGGTGCTGTCAGTCTCAAGTCTGATCATCGCCTTGTCGTAAATGATATTGATGTTTTGTACTATTTTTAATTGTAGTTAGTCAAAAGTTTATTATATTTGCAGTCAAGAGTGCGTCGCATCGCCGATTTCACTCTTGACTGTTTATTTTTTCAACCCGTTTAATTCAATTCTTGAAATCTAATCACAATATTTATGAACGATAAAACAGTTCTGAAAATCAGATTGTCTCTCCTCAATTTCTTGGAGTTCGCCGTCTGGGGAGCTTACCTTACCTCGCTCGGCAATTTTTTGTTTAACGTCGGTTTGGGCGAAAAGATTGGCTGGTTCTATGCCGTCCAGGGTATAGTCTCTCTCTTTATGCCCTCGCTTATAGGTATCCTCGCTGACAAGTATATCCAGGCGCAGAAGATGCTCAGCATCTGCCATTACATCGCCGCCCTCTTTATGGCGGGTGCCGCCTTCTATTGCACTCAAGTCGAAACCATCGAGTTCGCTTGGCTATTCTCGCTATATTCCGTGTCGGTGGCTTTCTTTATGCCCACCATCGGTCTGAACAATTCGGTAGCGTTCAATGCACTGACCAAGGCGGGTATGGATACGGTCAAGGATTTCCCGCCTATCCGCATCTTCGGCACTATCGGCTTCATCTGCGCTATGCTCTTCGTGAACTTCGTGGGCATCGATGGCGCCAAGTTCCAAACCACCCACATGCAACTATTCTTCTCTGCCGGTCTGAGCGTCATTATGGCTTTCTATGCCCTCACGATGCCCCAATGCCCCGTCTCCACAACTCCGCAGTCGGGCAATTGGATCGATAAAATGGGCCTCCGTGCTTTCCTTCTCTTCAAGCAGAAGAAGATGGCTATCTTCTTTATCTTCAGTATGCTTCTCGGCGTCTCTCTTCAGATCACCAATGGCTATGCCAATCCCTATATCACATTCTTCAAGGGTCTTCCCGAGTTCGCCAATGCTTGGGCTGCTCAGAATGCCAATGCACTGATTTCCCTCTCGCAGATCAGCGAAACTCTCTGCATCCTCCTTATTCCTTTCTGCCTCAAGAAGTTTGGCATCAAGGGTGTAATGCTTATGTCGATGTTCGCTTGGGTGTTCCGTTTCGGCCTCTTCGGTGTCGGTGACCCTGCCGGCGGTCTTTGGATGTTCGTACTCTCTTGCATCGTCTATGGCATCGCATTCGACTTCTTCAATGTCTCGGGCGGCCTCTATGTCGATCAGGAAACTCCTGCCGAGTATCGCAGCAGTGCCCAGGGCCTGTTTATGATTATGACCAATGGTTTCGGTGCTACCATCGGTACTCTCGCCGCTATGGCTATCGTCAATCATAATGTCAGCCCGGATGCTTCCCTCACTGCTCAGTTGGAGGGCTGGCGCAATTCTTGGCTCATCTTCGCCGCTTACGCCCTCGTGGTGGCTGTGGCTTTCTGGATTATTTTCAAGGATAGCAAACCTGCCGAGAAGACTACTGCCCCCGGCGTTGCCAAGTCTGAAAAGATCTGATAAGTCTTAACTCGATTAGTCTACCCCGATTCTCTATGATAATCTTCTATAGCCCCGATATTCAGTCCACCGGCGAACTCTCGGAGACGGAGTCAGGCCATTGTTGCCGTGTGCTACGTCTGCGTGAGGGTGACCATATCACTGTGGCTGACGGCTTGGGACATTTCTTCGAGTGCGAGATCACCGATGCTCACCCCAAGCACACGTCGGTGATGATCCTCGACAGCCGCGTGGTGGACCGACATTGGTCTCCCAAGATAACTCTCGCCGTGGCCCCCACCAAGAATATGGATCGTATGGAGTGGCTCGCCGAGAAGGCTGTCGAAATCGGTGTCGACCGTCTGGTATTCGTGGATTGCCAACGCAATGTGCGTCATGTCGTGAAGCGCGACCGCATCGAGAAGATCATGATCTCAGCGATGAAGCAAAGCCTCAAGGCTCACCTGCCTGAGTTGGTGGAACTCACTTCCCTCCGAGAGTTCTTCGCCTCCGATACTTCTCAAGTTAAGTATATGGGCTATTGCGACCCTAATATCCCGAGACGCGACTTCTCCGTAGATTATGATGGTAAGCAGGATCTTACGATCCTCGTCGGTCCGGAGGGGGATTTCTCCCCCGAGGAGGTCGAAGCCGCCCTTGCAGCCGGTTTCGCACCGGTAACCTTCGGAAATACTCGCCTCCGCACCGAGACTGCAGCTCTATATGCCCTCTGTGCCACCCATTCGATTATTACCCAACAAGTATAATTCTTCTCACATTTTCTCTCTACTCACCTTATACATACTTTAGAGCGCGTTCCTTAAATTTTTGGGGCCGTAGGGGTCGTAGCCTTGAGTCGA
>JBJEDL010000085.1:0-16580 GCA_051872035.1 Lepagella sp. | reverse complement strand
GCAAAGGTAGAAACTGGCAGCAAATACCGCAAGGCGCTTTTTGGGACGTTTACTCCGCAAAATTGCGGAGATTATTGTCGCGATGGATGGCGGAAGGAGGGGAGATTAATAGGAAGAGGGGAGTCATCGTGATCACCACGCCGACTCCCCAAGAATGTAGATGTTTATTGGATATAAATTATTCTATGAAAATATAACCATAAGTTAACCTTTCTACACGAGCATAAAATAATCTACTTTTCAGTTTGTATGAATTTACTTTCTCTATTCCACGACTACTTTGTAAGGGTTGCCGATTTGAGGCACGATGATAACCACTTGACCCTTAGCGGCATTAGCAATGCGCATACCACGAAGGTTGAAGATCATCGCATCCTTATCGATATTATCGAGAGAGATGGCACTGATGCCTGATTGCTGAGCAGCGGTGTAGATCGCATCAATCAGAGCTTCGATAGCCTCCTCATCGACAGTATAATCGTAATAGCCCTCCTCCTCAACAGAGGCATACTCCTCATCGGCAGCAGCGCGAGCGGCATCGATAGCCTCTTGAGCAGCGTTGATTTCAGCCTCAACATCAGCTTCGGGGAAGAGTTCAGCGACTTTTGCCTTCATCTCATTGAGATCAGACTGGAGAGCGGCGAGTGTAGCCAGCGAAGCATTATAGGCAGCCTCATTGGCGGCACGACGTTGCGCCTCAATCCAAGCCTCCTCCTGCTCTTGAGCCGAAGTGGAAACAGTCTCAATCTTAGCCATAATTTCCTCGTAAGGAACAGTGAAATCGAAGAGACCCTCCGACACGCAAGCCAAACGAGCCAATTCAGCCTGGTTGCGAGCATTAGTGATAGCAGTTTGAGCTGCATTCACCTCGCTGAGCACATTGGCATGGGGACACTCATTGGCAGCGAAAGCGATAGCCTCATCGAGTTTCTGTTGGAGTTCATCGAGAGAAGCGATAGCGCTGTTATAAGCATTGGTGTTCCACTCCTGACGAGCAGCCTCATTATCGGCGATAGCCTTAGCCACGATAGCATCAATAAGCGCCTTGATATCATCAGCGGGGAGAGTATAATCAAACACACCTGCCTCAGCCACAGCATCATAAGCGGCTTGAGCGGCAGCGCGGGCAGCATCGAGAGCCTCCTTGGCGGCAGTCTTCTCAGCCTCTACATCAGCATCGGGATAATTCTCAGCCACTGTTGCAACAGTCTCATCATAATAAGCCTGGAGTTCGGCGATAGAGGCGAGCACGGCATTATAGGCATCCTCATTGGCGGCACGACGGTCGGCTTCCCACTTGGCTTCGGCAGCGATAGCCTCAGCGAGGTAAGCATCGATCTCGGCAGTAAGGGCAGTAGCCTCAGCGGTGAGAGACTCAGCTACAGTCGAGAGAGAACCATCGGCGTAGGCAGCGTCAATCTTGCCGGCGAGGGTATCGATCTTGCCGGAAAGTTCGGTGCCGGGGAAAGAATCCTTGACATTGGGACACTGCTCGGCTATCGAAGCCAACACCTCCTCGAGGTGATCGCGAAGAGTGGACACCATACCGGTAAGAGTGTCATAGACCGGTGCATTATTGTTAACGGTAATGGTGAAAGCCGGAACGGAGAGAGCCTTACCCGGAGCGTAAGTGATGAGGATATTCTTCACCTCAATCGTAGCGGTTGGAGCCGTGAAATCTTCAGGGGCAGTCACATCGATATCGAACACTCGACCCGAATTGCCGGAGAGGGGAGTATTGGTCATCGAAGCGCAGAGGATGCGGTCATAACCGGCATTATGGAACACCGAGCAGAAAGCATCGCCGGGAGTACGGTCAGAGAGATTGGCGCTATTACCGAGAGAGAAGCCCTCAGGGAGAACGATATCCATCTGGAAGCCGAGCACATCGCAATCAGCTGCGAAATCGAAGCCGAGCGAAGCGGTGGCGCCGGCATTCAACACAAAAGGAGAGGGAGCCGAAGTAACCGAAACAGCGTAAGGCACGTAAGAGGCTTCAACGAAGAAAGACTCCTGGCTGATGCCCTGGTCGTCGGCATCAACGAAAAGGATATCACGCACTTCGATATCGCCATCTTCGGGGCTATCTACTTCTGCCTTAACCTTAACGGGGAGATAGACGAGCGGTCCTTCAGCACCACGGATAGGGGTAATAGAGAGAGAAGAGATAACTACCTGACCATTGTTGGAATTGAACGAAACGATATGGTCGGTAAATCTTTCGGTATTCTTAACGATACTGCCATCGAACTCAAGGAACTCCGGGAGAGTGACATTGAACTGCATAGTAGCAATATCGGTGTCAGTGGTAAAATTGACAGGCACCATCACCTTCTCCTTATTGGTAATAGAGACGGGGTCGACCGAGAGTGATGGAGTAGCCAATGCACCGAACGCGCAGCAAAAGAGCATTGACAATAGCGCCAATGCCTTAGATCTATAAGATACAAGTAAACTACTAATCATTGGGAAATAAGATTAAAGAAACCGCGAGCGAACCATTCAAACGAACGAAAATCTCTTGAATTCGACTGTGTGGAGGAACCGAACCGGTGAGAAACTCGGGGGAATGAGAACCAGGCTATGGATGGTTCGCTCGCGGCGACTAATTAAAAAATCTCACAAATATAGGATAAATAGAACAGTATTAGTGGAGTTCCTTCTTTGAAGTACCATCAGACTTGCGGATGATGTTGATGCCGCGTTGGATCGAGCGGAGAGTCTGACCGGCGGCGTTGTAGATACGATCCTTGAGGTTGGTAAGATCCATCTTGATCGAATCGAGCATCGAGCGGTCGGCCTGGTTCAGCATCACAGCATTGCCATTGGCGTCAGAGAAGATGACATTAGAGATTTCGGGATTGCCGACACCCTGAGTAGCGAGGGTGAGGAGCAAGCCATTTTCGAAGCGGAGTTCGGCGTTGCTCATCGAGAAGATGAGGAGGCGGTAATTGCCATTACCATTGTCGAACACCTGGAGTTCATGGTCGGTATCGAGGCCGGCGAGGATAGCATCCTCGAGGGTCATACCTGCGGGGAGAGTGACATCGAGCTGTGCAGCCACGAAACCATTGGCACCTGTGATAGCGACAGCATACTCACGAGCGGCGTGATCGTTGGAGATCATATCGAAGCCATAGAAGCCATCGCCGGTCTGAACGCCACGGCGGGGAGCCATGCGAGGAGCTACAGGTTGAGGCGATTCGTTGTCGAGGATCATCTGAAGGATGCGAGACACATCAGCGATGTTGAGATCGCCGCTGTTGGTAACATCGGCAGCGCAAGCCTCACGCGGGTTCTCGTTATAGAGCTCCTCGTAAGATACGCCCTGACCCACGATGCGGATGATTCTCTGGAGGTCGAGCACGTTGACGACATTATCGCCGCTGAGGTCACCCTTGATATAGGTATTCTCGATAGCAGTAGCCTCGATAGCTTCAGCAGCCTCAATGATAGCAAGATACTCATCATCCACCTCATGCATAGCAGCCACATACTCATCAGGAGTGATAGACTCCTCAGACTCGAAGTTCATATACCATACAGACTCGCGGAAACGATCGTAATAAGGCTGAACCTTAGGCTGATTGACGTTTAGTCTTTCATACAGAGCTGAGATTTGCTTCAAGAGTTCATCCTTCACCTCAGGAACCAAGTTACCTTGAGCACGCCAGTAAGCGAAATTAATCGCATTTGATGCGTTATTGTTTAGCTTATCAGCATATTGCTTCTCTATCTCGCAGCTTGCGAAATAAAGATCCTGGAAGAAACCTCCCTCATTACTATAAAGTTCTTCTTCAGTGGCGAGAATCGAGCTTTCGTTGAGCTCTTTATTTTCGTACTGTGCTTGCAAACGATCCTGCTTGTTGTTGAGATAGTTCTGAGCATAAGTGAGATATTGACTTCCGGCATACGGAACACCATGAGCCTCAGCTTCAGCTTTGAGGGCATCAACTTGGGCTTGGTAACCATCAAGTTCGGCAGATAGTCTGTCGTAAGCCTTTTGGTTGATCTCAGCTTTAGCCTTCTCATCGAGAGCAACTTCATTAGCAGCCTTAACTTCCTCGGCGAGAGCTTTAATACGAGCGAGGATATCGTTCATATAGTTGGTATGGATACCCTGAGTGAGGACTACCCTATCGCCATCAGCTTCCCAAGCGGCCTTAACGGCGTCGAGTTCAGCCTTAAGGCCGGCATATTGGCCTGCATAGTCAGCCTCCTCATCGGTCTTCACGCTCTCCTCGCAAGCATCGAGAGCAGTAAGAGCGGCAGAGAGAGCGGCGTCAACATCATTGTAGGTCTTGGTAAGAGCCTCGATGATAGCGGGAACGGGGCTGCCGCCATCGATACCCTCCTGAGACTCATACGAACTCATCAGAGTAACATAGAGAGCCGAGAGATCATTCTCAATGCCGACGGCAGATTCGGTATACTTCGCAATCGAAGGAGTCTTCTTTGAGTCAGAGAGATCATTGATGCCCTGCTCATAACCATTGAGTTCAGTCTGGTAAGCAGCCTTCTGATCGGCAGTAAGAGACTTGCTCAATACCACGGCATTGTTGTAAGCCACCTTAGTCTTGGAGAGAAGACCCATCAAGATGCTTTGTTCACTGCTCTTAATATTATCAAAGCCGACATTGATTGCATTTAAGATATCATCCTTTTGAGTATCCAAAGCTGTCTTATCATCCTTCAAGTTGCCCTTGTTATAGCTTTCAACAACAGCCTCCTCGAAAGCGTCGATCAAATCGGATATGCGTTCTGCATTAGCGGCAAGATAACCGGAAATATCAGCGACAACTGCATCATTCAGAGTCTTGAGGTCTTCCAACTGCTGACGGAGATTTGTGATATCACCGACATAGCCGTCATAAAGTTCCTCATACTTCTCCACATCCTGAGCAGCCTTAAGGATATCATTGGCATCAACCAAATAGCCCTCCAACTTGGCGAGATCAGCGTTTAGGTTTGCGATCAAGTTTTCATCAGTTGTAGCCTCAGTGTTGAGACCTGTAGCATTAGCGATTAGGGTATTCATCTGAGAGCGATACTCCGAACCCTCATTAGTGATCTTCACGAGCTCAGTATTGAGCTTGGTGAGAGAATCGCTTGCCAGTTTATATTCACTCTTCCAGTGTTCGAGGGCGAGTGCATTCGCATTGACATTGAGGAGACGATCAGCCTCATCGAGAATGTCAGCGACACCATTCATTGGAGAGAGCGAGAACGTATTCTTAGTATCCTTTATCGCCTTGTCGTAAGCGGTCTTAGCCTCTTTCTGCTTGTCTTTTGCCGGTTTGAGTTTGGGATCGATCAGTTTTTGAGCGATACCGGCAGTCTGCAACTCAGACTCAACGTTCTTGATGTTGACGGTAACTTCGCCATCGCGGAGAGAATAGTAATTTTTAGCTTCTCTATCGGCATCAGCAATCATCTGTGCCACCTTGGCATTGATTTGGTTGATCAGAGCGGTAGCCTTGGCATTAGCCACAGCCTCGAACTCAGACTGAGTAAAGACTTTACCCAGTCTGTTAGCATTGTCCACCCAAGCCTGAACATCAGCCTTAAGTTGGGCAATTTCAGCACCGAAGTTATAGATATTTTCATGAGTCTTGACAGCATTTTCGATGACATACTCACGATAGCTCTGATTGGAGAGTGCATAATATTGGTTGTAAGCCTCGATTGCATCATTGTAAGCAGCATCCATTTGGATCTGAGCAGTGCTCCAATTAGCATCCTTGACAGTCTGGTCATTGGTAGAAGCGACACGGTTGTCGAAGGTATCTTCATACTGTTTGAGCACCTTGTCAGCAGCAGCACTAATAGCCTCATAACGAGCCAATAGCGACATATTATCAGCTTTTGACTTACCCTCACCGTAGGCAGTAGTAACAGCGCCATCGACAGTATTGAGACCCTCAACTTCGCCACCGATTACTTCGGCATCAGCGCCATCGGTGAGAAGACCGTTGAGGATATCGAGCCACTCTTTAGTGACAGGATGAGCATCCGCATCCGCAGTCTCGATAGTCTGCTTGATAGAGTTAACGTGAGCTCTCACCTTGTCAGACTCAACCAACTGAGCATCGTGGTTGGCATTGTTATCCACGATAGTCGGTTTCATAGCATCGATATCGGCGGCGAGCTTATTGATCAGATCAGTGAAAGCACTCGTCTGCTCGAGAGCCTTGCCTGCGGCGTACGCTTCATCAAGTTTAGTCTTCAAGTCATTAAGACGATATTGGAGAGCATTCTTATCAGTAGCGCTTGTGATCAAGTTGTGATAATAAGTCAGAGCCGGTTCGGCAGACTTCTGAGCATTGAATGCATCAACAGCATCGATGCGAACTTGAAGACCGGTTTCGGGATGATTGATGATAGCCAAGAGGTCATCGTAAGCCTTCTTATTATCCTCGAACTTCTTGATAACGACCTTGACAGAATCTACATCGTGGAGAACATCGAGCATCATTGTATCGGCTTTAGCCCAGACGTCGAAGTTCACGCTATTCTTATTCTTGTTGATATAAGCGCGGACATCAGCGAGTTTAGCCTCAATCTCTTCAGCGGCAGGCATAATAGTAGTATCCAAGATGACAGCGCCACTCTTAATAAAGTTAGAGAGAACCTGAACCTTTCTCTGAACAGCGACGTAGTTACCACGGAAAGTGAAGTCGTTTTGAGTGACCTCAAGCGAATCAGTAGCAGCCTGCTCAAAGCGGCGCTTCATAGAATTGATCTTTACGGAAACCTTGTAGTTTTCAACTTGTGTACTGAACGCAGTGGTTTTATCGTAGCAATCTTGAGGATTTTCGGAAGTAGTGACGATAGACTTCAACTTAGTGTCGAAATCTTTGTACTTCTTTTCGACAGCAGTATAAGCACCGCCGGCAACGTCATTAGCCTTGTAGAGTTCGGGAGTCCATTCGCTACCCTCGATGATCATCTTCTTGTTCATCGCGTCATCGACCTCGGCGAGAGCCTCACCAAGAGACTTGACCTGAGTAGCAACGCTTGCATAAGCATCCATCAAATCGCCCGCTTTAGTCTTGGCTTCATCGATATAGCCATTGATGGTATCGATGTCACCCTGCTCTACAGTCTCACCTTTCGTGATTTTGGCCTCGAGAGCAGCGATAGCCTTTTCGATATTATTGAGACTCTCAGCGAACATAGCAGCGAGATTGAACTCATCTATTGAGATGCCCGATTCTTCTTGCTTATCCTCGATATACTGTCTCAGATCCTCGAAAGCGGCATTAACCTGCTGGAGAGGTTCATACTTCTTAACAACGTTGAGAGCAGTTTCGACAGCGCTATAGTCGTAAGACTCCTTGACAGCCGGAATAGCGTAATCGTCATTGATCAGTTTCTTAACAGCGTCGATAGCCTGCTGAGCTTTCTTGACATCTTGATTTCCGGTGAGAGCACCCTGACCGATTCTGTTGAGAGTCTTCTGATACTCGGCGAGAGGAGTCATAGCAGAGATATAGCGCTGATTGTTGAGCTCTACAGTAGCAGTTGCGTCAGTCAGAACACTTTGGAAAGAGGTCTTGGCTCCTTCCAAGTTTTCCACATCCTTGCTCTTGGCAGCACCGACAGGATTACCGCTAACCACTGTTAGGCCTTGGATCACTGTGTTATAAGTATTGTCGACTTCAGCCTTCTTACCGGCGATATAGGCAGCATAATTATCCTCCTTGCCGGAGATGAAGAGATCCTCATTGTCAGCGACGCCTTTGAGACCATCGAGCTCACCCTTGACCTCATCGCGCTCAATCAACACTTCAGAACGAAGCTTGAAGATCTCGGTATACGCAGTCCAGTCAGCCTTCGAAGTGGTAACCATACCGGCGAGTTTGCTGATCTCACCTTGAATAGTAGTGGTCTTATCTTGAGGTTTGGTTACAGTCTTAAAGAGATCAGCGTATGCCTTATTAACAGCAGCTTCGAAGTCATTGATAGACTTCTCTACCACGGAGTATTTATCTTCGGGCACTTTAAAACAAAGTCCGTATGCACTCTTAGTGTCATCAGAAGCATTTTCGATATCTTGGTCAGCCTTGAACTGATCCATTTCATCTCTCTGAGCTTGGAGGTTGGTTCTCAGAGTGCTGATGCTGCTATAGAAGGCATTCCTATCGGCAACATTCTTCTTATAAAGATCCCAAACAGCATTTTCAGCCTTGACATCGTTATTGTAAGTAGAGACTGTTGTTTTCAGACCATTGATTTCAGCCTGGATCTTGTTGGTCGTTTTCCACAACTCATACTTGTTGTAGAGAGCCATAGCTTCATCGGCAGAAAGAGAGTCGGCACCGGTGAGTTCGTTGATCTCCTCTTGGATAGCATCTGTTTGCTCCTTGAGATCCTCATAACGGGTGCGGAGAGCGGCAGCCTCATCGCGATTATCCTCTACATAGACCTGCTGCAACGTGAGATTCGTGTTGAAACTTGTCTGAAGAGAGTTTTGAATATTGGCGAAATTGACCACCAGATTCAGGTTGACGGCATCGAAGCTGAATCCATTGATTGCATCAGCAGAAGTGAGGAAAATTTCAGCCTCGCTATCAGCTGTAGAAACTGTGAATTGGTTATTTTTATCAAGGGTAACCGTCGTGCCATTGACCTTCACACTGTGGATCGTAACGTTGTTGGCATTAGTGAACACGAGAGTGTATGTACCCGGGTTGAGACCTTTAACCATAGTAGAGATCCAACCGTTACCGGAGTATGAGACACTTGAGCCGGAGGTTACAGGATCATCCCCAATCACATTGGGGTCCTTCGCCCAGCCCGGCAGAGTGCCATCATTATTGACGGTGATGTCAGCCAAGGCAGAGAATGCCAAGGGAGTCACCAATAATGAAGCGAGTATCCTCTTTTGCATAAGACAAAAAATTTAGAAAGTAATGTATTTATGTTGTTAATTGTATTATCTATACCATCAAAATATGCATCGCATACATATAGCTATAGCAATTCGGGGGCAAATTTAAACATAATTTTACAAATTACCCCCCCCAATTGTTAATTTGTGTTAATAGTTTTTAATTTGTATTGAATTAAGCAAAAAAGGGTACAAAAAAACCTCCGCGAGGGCGGAGGATTATGGGAAAAGAGGGAGGAATGAGGAGACTGGAATGAGGAATTATGAGATAGGAGTTAGGGGGTTTGTCTTTTGCTGAACTTGGCGCAGTCGGGGGCGAAGGCGAGGGTTATGATGTGCTCTTCGCTTTGGTAGGTGTAGATCTTGAATTGAAGAGTCTCTTCTGCTTTTGCTGTTTCTGCTGCTGACTTTGCTTCTGCTTTTGCTGTTTCTGTTTCTGTTGCTGTTGGTGACTTTTCATCTTTGGTCGGGAGGTGGATTTCCACTTTGCCGTATAGGGGGGATGGGTCGGCGAGGATGGTGGCGGGGAGGTGGAACTCGGCGGGGTCGAAGACAGGTGTGGGGGGTGCGAGCAGAGGCATCTTAATGATGCGTATTTGGGTGCGGAAATCGAGGCCGGCGGTGAAAGCGGCTTTGTAGGCAGCCTCCTTGATGGTCCAAGCCATGACATTGGCAGTGACATCGTCGGCGGGTATCATCTCCAGCTCTTCGGGGGAGAGAAAGCGATCGCGGATATGGATCACCTGCTCGCGGTCGGCACGTTCGGCGTCGATGCCGAGTGCTGCTCGGTTTGAATATGTGGAGAGGTCGACTTCGGGCGTCGGAGGGAGAGTAGCCACGGCGAACAAGCCCTGACAATGGGTCAGCGAGATACGAGCCGACTCACCATAGAGGAAAGGGGCACCATTTCTGAAATGGCCAATTTCGCGGTAAGCCTCCTTACCATTTTCGCAATATAATTGGCGAGCCATATCGAGCCACACATTGCCCTTATAATGCTCGCCCCCGGAAACTTCTTCCACCTTGATGCCGGGGATGGTGGGATGACGCCAGTAGATGAAATCCATATTGATTAGGAATTAGGAGATAGGAGTTAGGGTTACTTTTACTTTGGCAATACGGTGGCGATCCATTTGTATTACTTGCATGTGGATAGGTCCGCGGTCGAACTCCTCCTTGGGTCGGGGGAAATCTCCCTTAATCTTGAGCAGGAGACCGGCGAGGGTTTCAGCTTCGCCGACATCGCCGAGTGTTTCCTCCTCGATGTCGAGGGTACGACAAAAATCGGCAAGGGGAATCTTCGCCTCGAATATATAAGTATTAGGAGCGATCTCATGATAATTGGGATCGACATCATCATACTCATCATCTATATCGCCGACGATTTCCTCGATAATATCCTCGAGGGTGACGATGCCTCGTGTGCAACCATACTCATCGATAACGATGGCGATGTGCATCTTGCGTCGGCGGAAATCCTCGAGCAGGTCGTCGAGCATACGCGACTCCGGCACGAAATAAGCTTCGCGGAGGAGCGACTGCCAGGCGGGTCGGTCGGTTTTGCCGATATAGGGGATCAGGTCCTTGCTGTAGAGGATACCCTTGATAGTGTCTTGAGTGGTATCGTAGACGGGTATTCGGGAGAAACCGGACTCGAGGATAGTGTTCAGAGCATTTTCCCATGACTCGTGGATCTCGATGGCGGTGATATCTACACGCGACACCATAACCTCGCGCGCCTCCCTCTCGCCGAAAGAGAGGATCCCCTCGAGCATTTCCTTCTCCTCGCCATCCTCGACGTCGGAAATCTCGAGAGCCTTCTCAAGAGTATCAGTGGAGATATCCTCATCCTTCTTGGCGACTACACGATTAACGATAAATGTAGACTTCACCATAAGGCGAGAGATGGGAGCAAAGAGATGGTAGAAGGCATTAACACCCGGGGTAGCCATTTTCACCCATGATCTCATACGGCCACGCGCCACGAGTTTGGGGAAGATTTCGCCAAAGAGGAGGAGCAGGAAAGTCATGAAGACCGTCTGCACCATAAAATTAAGCCAGGTCGAATTGAAGGTGACCACCTCATTGATGGCAAAAGTGAGGAGCACCACCATAGTGATGTTGACCAGGTTATTGGCGATGAGGATTGTGGCGAGTAGGCGTTCAGAGTTTTTGATCAGTTGGAAAGCGCTACTATCCTTAGGGTCGTCGGACTCCTCGAGCTCATCGATGTCATGAGGGGAGAGTCCGAAGAAAGCGATCTCACTGCCGGAGACGAAAGCCGACATAGCGAGGCAACACACCACGATAATGATCAGCACGCTCCAAAAGGGCCAGGAGATCGTAGGGCTATGAAAAGAGATGGCCGGCAACACATCTTGAGATGCGGCAGATACTTGTGCCAACATATCTAACAAACAATTGGCCGGCAAAGGGTCTGTATCCAATTTTAAATAGAATATTGATTATGGTTACAAAATTACGACAAAATCCTCTGATATGCAAATTTCAATTCATGATGCATAATTCATGATGCATAATTCATGATTTTAGACTTTTATTATTTGGTTTTCTTTCACATACCAGAGATAGCCTCTGACGGTGGTATATCCGGACTTGCCGAGGAGTCGGACATAGTTGGCGACCTGACGTCGGTACTTGCCGGAGGTGTCGACCTTGCCGAACTTATAATCTACCACATCGACACTGCCATCGGGATAGAAGACCAAACGGTCGGGGCGTCGGAAAGCAGATTTATACGCCAAGAGGGGACGCTCATTGACTACGCGAACATCCTCGCCAAACCAACGGCGCACCTCCGGCAGGGGATTCTCGACCAGTTTGTCGGTAAGCACCATCTCGATCTGCGTTGCCATCTCCAGGGTGATGACACCCGACAATAGGAGATACTTCACAGCCTCGTGGAGGTCGGCGGGACGCTTCACCATCTCCAAGAGGGCATGCATCAGGTTGCCCTCCGAACGAGGATCGGTATCCTCCTCCGGCTCAGAGTCGGATTGAGAATCCGACTCGCCATCCGGTTCAGACTCTGTAGAGGATTTGATATGTATGGGGGAATCCTCCAGACGGGTTTTCAGAAAACCGGGAGACTCATAAGAGGTATACTCCTCGATTACGATCTTATCGCTGCGATCCTCATTCTTAACCTCCACACATTCCGGGAGCGAACCGACTGTGTATTGTATCAAGCCCTCCTCCACTTCTTGGTGCACGATATCCTTCGAAAGGAGCTTGATATCGTCACACTCGGGGATGGTGCCATCGATAAGTTGCTGCAAGAACAGATTGATAAAATATCCTACGCCACGAGAGGTGGGGGCACTTTCCGATCCATTTTTTCCTTTCTTAGCGGAGGCGATTCGGGCGAAGATATAAAGTTCCGACTTGGCGCGGGTGAAGGCTACGTAAGCGGCATTGAGATAATCCATCTTTACCTCGTCGTAGAAACGATAGAGGATATCCTGATGGCAAGTATCCTCCATATCGGGGGTGACAGCCAAGGGGAGATAAGGGGGCATCTGGATCGAATCGTGAGAGATAGAATCGGTGTTAGGTTTGACCCAACGCCACTCCGTCTTATTTTGATCAAACTTATCGGTCATCTCCCAATCGACGAAAGGCACGATGACGCACTCATATTGAAGGCCCTTCGACTTATGGACCGTAGTCACTGTGACGGCGTCGATATCATCGGGAGAAGCGATGCAAGCCTTCTTTTTTTTGCGGTCCCACCAGTCGAGGAACGATCGCATGTCGGTGGGGTGACCATCGCAATACTCGAGCACCAGGTCTTGGAAAGCGGCGATATATACGGCATCCTCGCGGCGCAGATCGGAGGTAAGGAACTTCGAAGCGATAGCCTCGATCAGGGCGGGGAGGGCGAGCGACTGCATATTCTTCAGCAACTCCGATAGGGCGTCAAACGACATATCCTGCTGCAAGAAATCATCGAGTGCCTCTGCCATCGACGCCGAGGGGTGATTGATCCGATAATACTTGAAATTGGAGGCGAGTTCACACCACTTGCCGGGATTCCTGACAAACGACTTGCCATCGCCATGCTCGATCTTGGGGAGCGACCCGCGAGCGATATTATCCAAGACGCCGACGATGATGCTCACAGCCTTCGACGAAGAGATATAGAGCGACTGCTCGCTGACAAAAGATATCTGAGGGAGGTCGGGGTGCTCCTGATTATAGGCGGTGAAGCTATCGATCAGCCACTCGCACTCCTTATTTCGCGACACGAGCAGGGCGATGTCGCGTTGGCGATAGCCACGATGGAGGAGCTGATGTATCAACTCCGGCACCTGCCTGAGGGCATACTCATCCGCCTTATCCTTCTTACCACTCTCGATAAGTCGAATATCGATAAAACCGCGATTCTTCTGCTTCTTGGGGGTCTGCACAACATTGGCATATAGAGGTGAGAACCGCCGACGCTTCACACCCGACACCACTTGTTCAGACCGCCCTGCCATATCATCGAGGGCTTGGGCGAGAAACTTAAAGAAAGAATTATTGAACTGCACCACATGCAGATCGCTGCGATAATTCGTATTTTCCGAGGGGTCATTGCCATGGATGCGGACATAATCTTCGAAATCCTGCGGCACCTTCTCGCTGATGAGCGAAGGGTCGGCATTTCGGAATCGATAGATGCTCTGTTTGGCATCGCCGATGATCAGATTGCCATGCGCCTCGCTGAGGCTTTGGCTCACGAGCGGAGAGAGGTTCTGCCACTGCATGCGGCTGGTATCTTGGAACTCATCGATCAGGAAATGGTTGAGAAGAGTACCGATGCGCTCATATATAAAAGGAGTATCGCTATCTCCGATCACCTTATTAAGGATCATGGTGGTTTCCGACAACTCGATGGCATTGATTTCATTCAGGTAGTCTCGGCGCATTTGCGACACGATACCAAAGAGTGCGAAAGCGGGAAGATTCAAGCTATACAACTTCCAGAGGCGGAACCCGGGAGAAGAGAGCAACCCGAACCACTTATCAAAAGCATTCTGAGCCGGGAGCAATATCTCCTTTAACTGATCGGAGGTATACCCTGCACTTTGGGCGGCACTATCGAGGCGCTTGTCAAATTCCAGACTGTATGACTCTGCGTTTTTGATTTTGCAATCCCATACCAATTTTTTGCCGGAAAGATCGCCCATGTGTCTGCCGATGCGAGCGATACGTTCTCTTATGAAATTTAGATCTCTACCTTTGTTTTGCAAGACAGCAGCCGGGAGATTCGAGTATAGATCGTGACAGACTTTGCGCATACTTTTGAAAGCCTCTTTGACATCATCCTCATACATCTTTTTCAGGTCATCGTAGAGACGGCGGAGATCGGGCTTGGAGGCGAGATATGCTTCCACCTCATCGCGAACCAGTTTATACTCCTCATTATCAAGCTTCTTGATATCGTTTACAAACTCCTTGTAGGAGTTGGCCGATGGGGAGTCGAGGCTTGAGCTGAAGATATTCCATCCCTTATTGGCACGATCCATCATCATCTTGACCCAGAAACGAATATTATCATTCTCCGGATCCTCCTCATCATCGATTACATCGAGAGTGGCATCGACGCTCACCTTCGAGACATACTCCGAATCGAGTTCTACCTGGAAAGTATCGTGATTGTTGGTTTCGTAAGCGAAAGTACGGAGCACCATTTGGAAGAACGAATCGATAGTAGAGATACGGAAATCGGAATAATTTTCCAAGAGAGAAGCGAGAGCGATCTTGCATGCCTTAGCGATCTTCTCCCTCGTCTCGCCGAGAGTCTGACAAAAATCATCCATATACTCGACATCTTCGGTGACTTGCCGACCTTCATCATCAGTCTTGACGACAGGGGCACCGTATGCGAGATTATAGAGGCTATTGATGATGCGGACCTGCATCTCATTGGTAGCCTTATTGGTGAAAGTTATGGCGAGGATATGCCGGGCAGCGTCGGCGAGTTCATGTTGGTTTCGCAGACGCGGGGCATTATCTTCATCGGAGATGGAAATCAGATAGAAGATATAAGTTCTTGCCAGTCGATAAGTTTTGCCCGAACCGGCGGAGGCTCTGTAGAGGTCTAACATAATGAGGAGTTAGGAATTAGGAGTTAGGAATTAGGAGTTAGGAATTAGGAATTAGGAGATGGGAATTAGTGCTGCTATTTTACTTTATAGCCTTGAGCTGAGAGGATCTTCTTCACCTGGTCGACGAGATTTCCCTGGATGAGAATTTCGCCGCCGCGGGCGCTACCGCCTACGCCGAGGCTACGCTTGAGTAGTGCAGCAATACGATCCGTTTCGTCGGGGAGGTTGGGGTCGAAGCCCTCGACGATGGTAGCTGTCTTACCCTTACGGCCCTTACGATCGATCAGCACATGCAGAGTGGGGAGTGCCGGGCTCTTGACAGGAGCGGTCTCCGGGGATGGTTCCTCGCCGGCGGGGAGGTTTCCACTTTCGAGGAGCGATCCTAAAGCATTTTTCCAATCCATAGACGATACGATAGATTGAGGATTAGAGTTTACGTTGGAGGTCATCGAGTGACTCGGGGCGCTCCACAAGTTCCCCCTCGGCGCTATATATGAAGACAGCGGGGAGAGTAGATACGTTATACTCTACCAAGGCATTGGAAGTTGCATTGCCGGGGTCGAGGACATTGATCCAGGGGAGGTTGCGAGCAGCCTCACGCCATTCGAACTGAGCCTCATCGAACGACACCTGGAAGAACTCGACGGCACCGCGATTTGCCTCATAGATGCGAGCCAACTGGCGATTGAAGGCGGGGGCATTAGGGTCGGTCATCATCGAGAATATGAGCACCACCTTCTTACCCTTGCCGACGACATCAGAGAGTCTCACCACATTTCCATTGACATCAGGAAGAGCAATATCGATCACCTTCAGCTCATTGGCTTGCACCACGGTCTTACGGCCGAGGGCTGAATTACGTTGGCGCATAGCGGCGAGCGACACCTCCTTGACCATCTTGCCGTGAGGGTCATTGGGACGATAATTTTGGAACTGTGTAGCGACGGCGGCATAATACTTAGCATCCTCGCCATCGGCGGGGTCGTAGAGAGGAGTGCCATTGACTATCTTGGTGAGGACATAATAGCTGAGGATCGAGCCTTGGCCATCCTTGATATACTTGGTATAGACATTACGTTTGAACTGCGCCATAGCCGTCGAATCGGGGTCGGCGAGGGCAATAAGCTCCTTTTCGAACTCGGCGAGACGTTTGGCTTGGTCGGTGCCCTCGAGGGTAAAGACTCTGCCGAACTCAGCAGCGGAAGTGACGAGATGGAGCGACTCGATCGAATCGATGGGGAGATAAACGAACTTTCCATCGAGCGAGAGGCGGTAGATATCGGGAGAGGCGGGGGCATCGGCATGGATAGAAAACTTGCCATTGCCACCGATTTTGGTAGAATCTACAGGCATCCAACGGCCATGGAAATCGGACTTCTCGAGGACAACATACTGATCGGGGTCAGCGCCGGAGACCTCTCCGGAGACCTCAAAACGAGGAGAGCGGTTGCAAGCGACGCTGAAGAGGAGGAGAGCAGTAAAAATAGAAAAAGAGCTAAGCTTCATAAGAAAGTTATTAAGAGCGCGTTCCTTAAAATTTTTGGGGTCGTAGGGGCGGATATTTTTGAGCAGAT
>JBJEDL010000084.1:0-17205 GCA_051872035.1 Lepagella sp. | reverse complement strand
GGCTGAATTTTCAGCCGATTAGTAAATCGTAGCGCTTTTTGGGACGTTTACGCTCGCAGAGCAATAACGATTATATTTTATTGAACCTCAGATCTGACTGATTGAACTGATGTTTTGCTACGCATTGGTGTGGGTACTTGCGCGCGGCTCGGCATCAGGGTAATCTGGGTTATCAGTGGTTAAAAAAACTGTGATGCTCGCAGAGCTATACACTTCTTTTTATTTAACCTCAGATCTGACTGATTGAACTGATGGTTGCTACGCATCGGCATGGTGAAGTTAACCACGGATTGACGCGGATTTTCACGGATCTTTTGCTCCGCGGCAGTGTTATATCGGAAATCCGTTTATTCCGCAGTTCACAGAAATAAATATTCTATTTTCTCGTTTTTACTATAAGTATTAATTCTCCAAAATAGAAAAATGGCACTCCCTGTAAATATAGAAGATCTATTATCTCAAAAAAAAGTAGAGTCTAATAGAATAGAATTTAAAAAAGGCTGGAATCCGGATAAGATTTATCGATCTATATGCGGATTTGCAAATGATTTTGACAATATCGGTGGAGGCTATATCCTTGTAGGTGTCGAAGAAAAAAATGGGATAGCTCAACGACCCGTATTAGGACTACCCATAGAAAAAGTGGATAGCATCCTAAAAGACATGACCAACTTCAATAACAAGCTACATCCTTACTATCTTCCTCGCACAGAAGTAGCAGAAATTGATAATAATCAAATACTTGTAATTTGGTGTCCTTCCGGAATAAATAGACCATACGACGTCCCCGAGAATATCACAAATAGAAAATCACAAACTAAAAGCTACATTAGAAATGGTTCATCAACAATAGAGGCAAAAGGTTATATCCTTGATGAATTAAGAAGTATGGCAAACCGTGTGCCATTTGACGACCAAGGCAACCCTGATATTAAATTGTCTGATATTTCCGATTTGCTCGTTCTTGACTATTTGAGGAAAGTCGATAGTAAGATCGCTTTTGAGTTCTCATCATTGGATCTTGAAGAAGTGCTCGAGCAAATGGATCTATTAATAGGTCCGAAAGAGAATCGTATGATTAAGAATGTTGCCGCAATGATGTTCTGCCCAAATCCTGAGAAATTTTTCCCAATGACTCAAGTAGATATCGTTCATTTCCCTGAGGGGATCGAAGAAAACCCGGATTTGATGTTTGAAGTGCCAAAAATTACCGGACCTATCCCCAAAATTATTAATGATACACTGTCTTATTTGAGAACAAACGTAATTAAACAACGTATTATAAAACCGTCTGACACGGAGAAATCAATTAAAGCTTTTAACTATCCTTATCAAGCATTTGAGGAGGCTGTGGTAAACGCTCTCTACCATCGAGATTATGCAGAACGAGAACCTGTAGAAATTACCATCGAGCCAGGTCGTATAGAAATTTTAAGTTATGCCGGACCTGATCGTACTATCAGTACTGAAGCAATCAAAGCTGCTAAAAAACTAAAAGCTCGTAAGTATCGCAATCGTAGAATAGGAGATTTCTTAAAAGAATTAGGTCTAACAGAAGGTCGTGCTACAGGTATACCAACCATTCAGAAGCAGCTGATGATTAATGGCAATGAGCCGGCTACTATAGAAACAGATAATGATCGCACCTACTTCCTTATCACTATACCATGTCGTAAGGACATGGTGGATTTTACCTTATCTGCTAATATTCACAAAATCAGTGATATTCCACACCTTAATGTCAAAAACATTATTCAAGAAGCACTTTTAAATCCCGATTTACAAGTTTACATATCTGATTTACAGAATTTTACACTTACGTATCAAAGACTTGAAAATTTAATTTTACAAGTCTATTTACAAGTCTGGGATAAATCTTCATATTCGTTACGAGATTTAATTATCGATGTGGTAAGAGTGTTTCTGACTCTTCGCAAGAATACATCAAATGCCGGCACACTTTTGAATGTCGTTAATTTAAATAGCTTGTATAAACTGCGAAGATATATTTTAGATCCGGCAATTTCAGCAGATTATATCAAAATGATTATTCCGGATAAACCAACAAGTTCTAAGCAGGGTTATGAACTCTCCCAAATGGGACTAAGTCTCTTTGAATGATCGAAAATAATCTTTTTGGCTACGCGGCTCGAGGTGGTTTTTGCAATGATCGAAAATGATTGAAAATGATAGTTTTGGTACGCGGAGTTGACGGGGATGGAGGGTGTGTTAATAAAGGTTAATTTGAAAAATATAGCCCTCTGATATTTAGGCATTTAGCTCGTTTTTGGGGAGTTTTTTGACTTTTTAGCCCTCGCTTTCAGCCCTCTTTTTGAGAAATATTTATTATATTTGGGAAAATATTTGAAGCATGAGCGAATTATCTCAACTTGCCGTTCTCAGGGAACGAGAGGATCACATAGAATTTAAAGAGGCAAAACATAATTATCCCTTTGCCGGAGGTAGCCACAGCGATGTCAAAGAACGTCGCAGGTGTGTACTTGGTTATGTAGTAGCCTTTGCCAATGAGCGTGGTGGTCGCTTGGTGCTTGGCATGTCTGACAAGATTCCCCACGAAGTGGTAGGGACTGATTTTGCTAAAGATAATATCGGAGAGCTGGAGGATGAAATATATAGACGTCTACACATTCGTGTTCATTGCGAAGAGTTGTATGACGATAATAAGAGGCGTGTGCTGATAATCCATATACCATCTCGACCGATCGGCAAGGCTTTAAGATTCGAGGGAGTGCCTTTAATGAGAGTGGGTGAAAGTCTACGAGAAATGGATGATCAGGAGTATTTTTCCATTTTACAAGAGCAAGATCCGGACTTCTCTGCCCGTATATGTAAAGGACTTTCGATCGAAGACTTGTCGGAAGATGCTATTGACAATATGCGTAAGCTTATTTTTAAGAAGCGTAATCGTGGGGAGATTCTCACCATCCCCATAAGTCAGTTGCTTTCGGATTTAAATCTGGTGTCAGATGAAGGCATTACATACGCCGGATTAATTTTACTCGGCAAGAGGGAGGCGATTAAAAAATTCCTTCCGCAGAATAACATCATTGTAGAATATCGGGTGTCAGAGAACCAAACTCGATATTCGGCAAGGCAAGAATTTTGCGATCCTCTGTTTACATGCATTGATGCTCTTTGGGATTATATCAATCAAGATGCCACGAACCCACTCATCCATGTCAACGCATTTCCTCAGATTTTGGATATCCCGGCATATACGGAAGAAACTATCAGAGAAGCAATCCTCAATTCGATCCAGCATCGAAGTTTTCAGATGGGTGGGGATATTTTAATTAAGATCTCACCGGAAGCTTTTGAGGTAACTAATACCGGAGGTTTCCCATACGGTGTAAACCAAGGTAATATCCTAACTGTCAATAGTTCGCCTCGCAGTAGAAGACTGGCGGAAGTGATCGAAAAAGCCGGCTTGGTGGAGCGCTCAGGCCAAGGTGTTGACATTATGTTCGCTAATTGTATCAGAGAGGGTCGCCCAATCCCTGACTATAGCGAATCTGACGATTTTCAAGTAAAATTGAGAATAGAATCAAAGATTGTAAATCCTCAATTACGATCTTTTCTGGCGCATATTAGAAGCAGTCGTGGCCCTGAAGATCAACTCAATGTTTTTGACTTGATCACAATCTACTCTGTGATTACAAAGGATGGTATGAGGATCAATGAGCGTTCTCTGAAAAAATTATTGCAGGAGGGAATAATAGTCCGACACCCCAAGTACAGTTACGAAATGGGGAATCCTTATTTTGAATTTAACCCATTTGTGCTGAAAGGGTTGGTGGATGCCGACACTCTGCGTAGATTATATTACATTTTGGAGAGTGGCCCCAAATCGATGGCTTATTTTATCGAGGAATGGAAAGATGAATTAACCGTTAAGCAAATTCGAACCAAGATTGACAAGCTTGTTGGCTCTGTTTTATCAAAAACGGGTGTGGGTCGAGGCACAGTATATTCTTTGTGTCAATAAAGGTTAATTTAAAAAATATAGCCCTCTGATATTTAGGCATTTAGCTCGTTTTTGAGGTATTTTTTGACTTTTTAGCCCTCGCTTTCAGCCCTCTTTTTGTCAGACTATAGCAAATTCTTCAGTTCTTTGTTGTCTACTGATGAACAGGTGATTATTGCTACGCTGTCTCGGCATCAGGGTAATCAGGGCCATCAGTGGTTAAAAAAACTGTGATGCTCGCAGAGCTATAACTATTATATTTTTTTGAACCTCAGATTTTTACTGATTGAACTGATGGTTGCTACGCGGCTCGGGGTGTTTTTGCAATGATCGAAGATGATTGAAAATGATCTTTTTGCTCCGCGGCTTTCAGCCTGTGGACGGAGTTGGGGTCGGGTGGAGGCGGTGCTTGGAGCATTTTCTATCATCGTATGAGCCCGTGGTGGTTGCTCGACGTTTTTATTGGATATTTTTTGGTTTTTGCCAAATATTTTGCCTATTTTTGTAAATATTTTACGAAAACAAGCAAATTTTTATCTATTTTAGGTTATGATACGAAGCTTTTGGGTGGAAAATTATTTCAGTATTTCGGATCGCCAATCACTATATTTTGAGGTGAATCCAAAGGATGCTGATTGGATGCAGGCCGAGGTAGCTCCCGGTGTGTACCTCAGCAAACTTGGTATCATCTACGGAGCAAATGCATCCGGCAAATCCAATATGCTGAAGGCAATGATCAATGTGTTCTCTTTATTGTTTAAGGCTCAAACAGATCGAAACGCATTTGTCGAAGCGGGAGAGCCATTTGCCCTCTCTGCGGATGCTCCAACTCGTATGTCGATCTCTTTTTATGCCAATGGCATTAGATATGATTATGGCATCGAATGTGATAGAAGATTCGTGATACATGAATTGCTGGAATATTATCCTAAGAAGTCCAAGTCTTTGTTTTACGAACGAAACTTTGTAGGCAAAGATGCCCAAGCTGATATCAAATTCGGGTCGAGTGTCGGCATCAAAGCGAAGACTCTTGCCACTATCAAAGAAAATACCCTAAACAATCATAGCGTATTGTCAACATACGGCAAAGTATCATTGACAGAGGATGCTACGCCCCTGGCAAATCTATATAATTGGATTAAATCTTACTGCCACGGAATCTTGGAGTGTGATAATAGTGATATTCTTCAGGGGTTGCGATTGGCTGATTCGGATAGGCGTAAGAAGTCTTTCTATATCAAAATGCTTAAGAAAGCGGATTTCAACATCTCTGATTTTCATATTCTTAGTAATGGTAAACGAGAAACCATCTCTTTCGTGAATACTACAAGTGGACAGAGCTTTGAATTGACCGGTGACACACAGTCGGCCGGAACTATGCGTTTCATCTTGAATTTGCGTTATTTATATGATGCTATCTGCGATAATCATATCTATTTGCTCGATGAGTTGGGTGAAACTATGCATTATGATCTGCTACTTTATTATATCAATGTATTCTTACATAATTCAGATGCTTCTCAACTTATCTTCACGTCTCAAGAGAGAGCTCTATTGGCAGAGGATATGATTAATAGTCATAGACATTCGATATGGTTTGCTGAAAAGTCTCACGATACAGCAGCTTCGGAATATACAAGAGCTGATGATTATGGTCTTCACAAAAATTTATCACTCTATAATGCTTATTGCATCGGACGTTTAGGGGCAAAGCCGGAACTCGGATCTCCATTTATCAATCTTGATTATGAATAAACAAAAGTCTACAACCTTAGTGATCGGAGAAGGACCTACGGAGTTCTATTTTCTTAATTCACTGAAAGATGATTACCGAGCACTTCAGAATATCAAGCCGGATACTCCCAAGAATACAAGCCTCCATGATCTGCAACATTCCATAGAAGATGCCATATCATTAGGCTTTAATCGTATCTATTGTTTGATCGATATGGACACTAAACGTAAGGATGCGAAAAGCATGAGAGATTACCTTAGACTTAAAAAAAAATATCATGGGTTGCATATCGTTAAGCCGAAGCATGGCATCGACTCTTTCGTGAAATTTTTTGAAACGGATCGATGTACGGAATTGTTCTTTTTGTATTATTTCAAATATACTACACAGGAGTTTTCAACATCAGATGATATAGAAATTTTGCTTTACAAAGAGTGCGGATATAAGAAGAATTTGAAATTTTTCAAGGGACATCCGTTGCATCATTTTTTTTGCAAACAGGGAGGGTGTTTTCAAACTGCTATAGCCAATGCGAATAAGTCATTAAGAGATGTGGCTGAAAGGGGGCATACTTATTCGGAAATGGGTATATTGTTTGAAGATCTATTGGGGTTCCACAATTGATTCCGGATAAGCCTACAAGCAGGCTTTAAAAATTCGTCTCTCTGCTTGGTGGCGGTTTTAGCAATGATCGTAAATGATTGGCAATGATCTTTTTGCTACGCATCGGGGTGGTGAAGTTAACCACGGATTTACACGGATCTTTGGTTAGAGCGCGTTCCTTAAAGTTTTGGTTTCGATATTTTGATCGCAATCAGTCGATGGTGGAGATCCGCAATTTCGAGTTGCTGCGGAAGATTATCTTGGAGCGTTATTTTCGGCTAAAGATGATGGAGAGCCGGGAGTATTCAGCCATCGGCGCATCGGGGAGACGGCCCTGAGGGGCTACGTCATCACGCCGCGTCTCCTCACCATGGAGGATATGTAACCGCCATCGTGAATTTTTTATGATTTCGGTAGTTGTTCCGCTTTTTGATAAGGGGGCGCTGATAGGGCGGACTTTGGAGTCGGTGTTGGCTCAGAGCTATCAGGATTTTGAGATCGTGGTGGTGGATGATGGGAGCCGCGATGATGGTCCGGCTGTGGTCGAAGGGTACTCGGATCCGCGTATCCGGCTGATCCGCCAGGAGAATGCCGGCGTGTCGGCGGCTCGCAATCGGGGCATCGCGGAGGCTCGCGGCGAGTTCGTCGCCCTGCTGGATGCCGACGATGTGTGGCGTCCGAATTACCTGGCTACTATCGCCGATTTGATCTGCCGATACCCGCAGTGTGACGTGTTCGCCACGGGGTATGTATATGTCTACGACGGGGGGCGTGTGGAGTCGCTGATCGTACGTCATCTCCCCTTCGAGGGGGAGGATGGTGTGCTCGACAATTATTTTCATGTCGCGGCGCACTCTAATCCCCCACTCTGGACCTCGATAGTGACGGCGCGGAAGCGAGCCTTCGAAGAGATCGGCGGTTTTCCGACGGATATAGCGATCGGGGAGGATCTGCTGACGTGGGCTCGGTTGGCATGCCGCTATAGGATTGCGTATAGTCGGCGTGTGGAGGGGGAGTATAACTCGCCGGCGGCACCGACGGCGAAGGAGCCGGACGATCTTCGCCACAGGGAAGATCGTGTGGGCAGGGGCTTGGTGCGGCTTGCCGAGGAATTCCCGGAGCAGGGCGTGGCGGAGTATGTGTCGTTCTGGTATAAGATGCGAGGGGTGATCTGCCTGAAGCATCGTTATCGGAGGGCGGCGCTGCGCTGCGCGATGAGGGCGATAAGGTATGATTGGCGCAACCTGAAAGGATGGCTTCTGATCCCCCTCACGCTGCTCCCCCACAGCATAGCCGACAAATACCTAAAAGACTAAAAAATCGTATATTTGCAAATGTTTTAATTTTATATATTTGTGGTTAGGAATTATTTTAAGGTTAATTATGAGATGGATCGGCAGGAGGTGGCTCTTGCCATCGAGCGACATGTCCGTGAGGAGATCTCGGGGTATATCTGCGTGGCTGATGGGGTGGTACTGAATATCGCCAATCGCGATCCTTATTATTTGGAGGCGATCAATGGCAGTATCTTCTCGATATGCGACAGCAGTTATGTGCCTCTCTATCTGAAGTGGATCTATGGCACGGACTATCAGCAGTATTGCGGTGCGGAGATCTTCCGCGACGTGGTGTGCTCGCGGAAGTATCGGATGGCATTCGTGGGGACCTCGCAGGAGACACTCGAGGGGCTTCGTGGCGGCATCCGGGAGTGGAATCCGGAGGTGGATGATATGCTCTTCTATGAGTTGCCCTTCCGCGAAGTGGAAGACTTCGACTATGCAGAGATCGCCGGGCGGATAGAAGAGTCGGGAGCGGATGTGATCTGGGTGGCGTTGGGGGCGCCGAAGCAGGAGCTGTTCATGGCTCGGCTGAAGCCCTATTTGCGACGGGGAGTGATGATCGCCGTGGGGGCGGTGTTCAAGTTCTACAGCGGGGTGGATGAGAAGCGGGCGCCGCGCTGGATGGTTCGGTGGCACATGGAGTGGGTGTATCGCATCATGGGGAGTCCGAAGAAGCAATTGCGGCGCTGCGGCATGATCCTCTACACGTTGCCGCGAATGCTAAGAGATGAATACCGCCGCAAGCGAGCCGCCAAATAAGAGCGCGCTCCATAATTTTGTTTTTTTGCAAAGATAATAAAAATGTTCTTTACATGGAACAAATTTAAAAAATAAACCGAGCCGGGAACAATTTGGCATTTTGTTCCCAACTCGGAACAAGCAAGAAAATTGCAGAGTTTTGACTAAATTGGGGTAAAAAAGGCCTCAAAAAGTCAAAACTCGGCATTTTTTCGGTTTTTGCGGCTTTATTTTGGCGATTTTAATATCCGGATTATTTTGTCTGTCACTTCGGGTGGGAGTCCGGCTGTGGCAGCATGTACTTCAAAATTATTCACTGCTTCACGAGCTGTCTCAAGTATCTTTCCACCCCCTTTAATATCGAAAGTTCTCGCCAATCGGAGAAGATCTTCGGCTGTGATATCTTGATTTTTTCCATTGAGAGTCATGCTGTGTCTATTGACATAGAAGGGGGCTGAAGGGTCAACGGTAAAAGTAAAATCGTAAGCCGGTGCTACACGCCATATACCATCTCGATCCATGATAAAGCTGAAATTTTTGTTATGATCATCGACGTTGGCAGCCAGAATGTTTAGTGCAGTCTGCAGGAAGAGCTGTCCGAGATCCTCTTGAGGGAGTCGAAGTCTTCGAGCCACGTCAAACAAATCTTCGTATGAGTCGGAGAGGGGATACATGGCGGCCAGCGTCTGTACATGCAGTTTCTCGTTGCCGCGACGGTCAAACCTCTGTGTCAAGAAATGAGCGGAATCTTCTGCGACGAGCAGCTGTGATGGCATCATCCGCAAGCCGGCTTGTTGCGCCATAAGATAATAGGCATATTCGATACGCGTGCCTGGCAAATCGAGATGCTCATCGAACTTGATAATCATAGGCACAAAGCCGGGCAATGGTGTGGCTACCTGTCCGGAGTAACATTCGCCCGATTCGAGGTTGAGATTGATCAGAGCTTTGGGTCTTCGTCCGCCGGCAGAAGTGCCAACTCTAAATAGACTTTCCACATTCAAGTCGGAAGTTAACTGCGCTTTAAATTCCCGAGCTTGACTTAATATGGTCTGAGCGAGATCTGATAATTGCTTTATTTCGACCTTGAATGGGGTCTCCATCTCTGTCGAAATTGGGGGTACGAACTCCAGAGCCCCCATTCCACGGCATCCGAGATATGCCAAGCGATCGAGTGCCGTAATCTTCTTCATGCTTATGTTATGAGCCTTAGCCCACTGAGAGAAGACTATGTGACCCCATCGATCAGGCATCGAATCGGCTATAAACGAGGGCAGTCCGGCGAAAAATCGATCATTTTCGGGATATATCGGCAAGCCTCTCTGTGCGGCTACTCCGGAGATAGGAGCCCGCAATGGAAATAGATCGAGTCGGCGATGCACAAACGCTGAGTCGAAGTAAAAGCAAATCTGACGATTGCGACCGACTCCGATCTCGATGAGAGACCCAACGGTTTTACCCCATATCTTGACATCAATCGAAGGAATCATGGCGGCGAACTCTTTTGGGTATTAACTTGTTGATCTCTCTTAATGCCATGGGTGGCACGGGCAGCTTCGGCAGCACATCTTCCATACGCGATTCCATGCCGACTTGGCGGAGCAGGGATATGAAATTGCTCAGCGACAGATTGGGGTGCTTGCCCTGCTCGAAGCGACATATTGTCGTGTAGCTTACTCCCGACATCTCAGCCAGTTCTCTCTGGCTCAGCCTTGCAGCCAAGCGATATTCCTTCATTCGCTCGGCGAGAAGTTGCAGGATATCATAGTTGGATCTATATTGGATATTGTTCATATTGCATTATATGGGTATTTAGATGCAAATATAGCTATAACTACCCATATACGCAAATATCCATCTGATTTTTTGCAAAAATTTCGCCATTTGCGTCATCGAAGGAGCAACGAACAAAATGCCGAGTTTTGACTAAATCGGGGTAAAAAAAGGCCTTCAAAAAGTCAAAACTCGGCATTTTTTCATAGCGCAATCCGTCTAAAATTGTGAGAAAACAGAGGTTTTCGCTAAAAAATTGTGAGGAAATAGCGGTTTTCATCGAAAAAAAATTTGAGGAAATAGCGGTTTTCGCCGAAAAAAATTTTGAGGAAATGGTATAATTTATTAATTTTGCGATAGTTAAGAACATTATAACTCAATATAAGCTATGAGACTATTCAAGCGCAAGATATACTCCAAGATGTTGGAGTGGAAACAAAAACGCAATGGGGCGACAGCGTTGCTGATCCAAGGGGCACGACGAGTCGGCAAATCTACCATAGCCGAAGAATTTGCAAAAAACGAATATGAGAGTTATATAATCGTTGATTTTGCCGATGCTCCGGCCGCAGTATGGGAGGCCGTTGACCACATCTCGGATCGCGATAATTTTTTCATGCAACTTCAGTTTATCTATGGAGTGCATTTGAAGGAGCGTAAATCGGTAATCATCTTCGATGAGATACAGAAGTGTCCGAAGGCAAGGCAAGCTATAAAATATCTTGTCAAAGACCATCGTTATGACTACATCGAAACGGGCTCGTTGTTATCAATCAAGAAGAACACCGTCGGGATAGTAATTCCGAGCGAAGAAACGAGGCTAACGATGTATCCTATGGATTATGAAGAATTTGAATGGGCATTGGGTAGCGGTGAAAGCATTCCGCTGATGAACCAAATGTTTGAGTCGCGTAAATCATTTGGAGATAGTATC
The DNA here is from genome assembly GCA_051872035.1 of Lepagella sp. Taxonomy (GTDB): domain Bacteria; phylum Bacteroidota; class Bacteroidia; order Bacteroidales; family Muribaculaceae; genus Lepagella. The sequence goes on along the minus strand of JBJEDL010000084.1, from coordinate 6,097 downwards.
GTCAGAGACTTGCTCCGAAAATTTCGTCTATATATGCTAATCGGAGGTATGCCGCAGGCTGTTGAGACCTATCTTGACACAAAAAATCTCAAGGAGGTAGATACCAAGAAACGAGAAATCATCGAGCTCTATCTTGAAGATTTTGAAAAGATAGACCCTACAGGCAGAACTGCGCGACTATTCAAATCCATACCATCACAGCTCAACAACAATGCTTCTCGCTTCCAATCAAGAAAGGTCATTGGTTATACCATCGATGATGATTCCCAAATTGAACTTTTACGAAATTTGGAAGAGAGTCTGACTGTCAATTTCTCACATCATGCCAATGATCCGAATGTAGGGCTTGCATTGCATGCCGATTACGACCGATATAAGATGTATGTCGGTGATACCGGGCTTTTCATCACACTTGCTTTTTGGGATCACAATATCTCCGACAATACAATTTATCAGAAACTGCTTTCCGATAAATTGTCTGCCGATCTGGGATATGTATATAAAAATATAGTTGCGCAGATATTGACTGTTAATGGGCATAAATTGTTTTACTATACATGGTCTACAGATAGCGGCAAGCACAATTATGAGATAGACTTTATAATAAGTCAGGGGAGCAAGATATGCCCTATCGAGGTGAAATCATCAGGCTATAAGTCCCATACTTCGCTCGATATATTCAAGCAAAAATATCCCGACCGGATATTATGGAGCTATCTGATATACACCAAGGACTGCCGCAAAGATGGTGACATAATACTTCTACCCACTTTCCTCGCCATCTTCTTGTAAGCGCGCGTTCTGATACCAGGACCGACATCCGGCTCTATGCTAATTGGCTTATCTTGGCTACCTGACAAATAAAAAACCCCTCAGACTCTGAGAGTCAGAGGGGATCGTATGTGCCCGGAACAGGACTCGAACCTGCACGCCTCGCAGCACTCGCACCTGAAACGAGCGCGTCTACCATTCCGCCACCCGGGCATTTAAAACTATATGTCGGGGTGAAAGGATTCGAACCTTCGACCCCCTGCTCCCAAAGCAGGTGCGCTAACCGGACTGCGCTACGCCCCGAAAAGTGTTGCAAAGTTATAACTTTTTTTCGTATCTACCAATTTTTTCTCCTTTTTTGTAGTTGTTTTTGCCCCTATACACTCTTTGCGGTTCGATTTTTTTGCTTATCTTGCCTTTTTTTGTTAGTTTTGTAACACATTGAGGTTTCGACTCTCCGACATCGCCAGAGAGAGCCGTTGCAATCACCAACAAAGAGAAACTGATCTTAAGAATACAAAATGGCAAAGAATAATTCATCCGGGCGCAAGATGCGCAAACAGGAGTTGCTACAGAAGATCGTAGAGTTCTTGCAGCAACAGAACAAACAGAGTTTCAACTACAAGCAGATAGCCTTCGGCATCGGCGTGACCAACCCGTCGCGACGGCTTGATGTGCTCAACGCCTTGGATGAACTGGTCGCCGCCGACGACATCACCGAGGTGGATCTCGGCAAGTATAAGGCGAAGAGCAACCGCGGCGTGGAGAGCATCGGTTATTTCGTGCGTCGCAGCAATGGCAAGAATGCCGTGGTGATCGACGACGAGATGATCATGGTGGCAGAGCGCAATTCGATGCATGCTCTGAATGGCGACAAGGTGCGCGTAGTGGTGTCGGCAGCCCGCAAGGGTCAAGACCCTGAGGCCAAGGTCATCGAGATCGTCGAAGCCAAAGAGCAGCAATTCGTCGGCACGCTGAAGATCGACAAGAACTATGCCGCTCTGGTCACCGACTCGAAATTCCTCGCCGCCGACATCATCATCTCCCGCTCGCGTCTGAAGGGTGGCAAGAATGGAGACAAGGCTGTGGCGCGTATCATCCAGTGGAAAGACGACGAGATGAACCCGCGCGGCGAGATCATCGACATCCTCGGCAGCAAGGGTGAGAACAACGCCGAGATGCATGCCATCCTCGCCGAATATGGACTCCCCTACCGCTATCCGGAGAATGTGGAGAAGGCTGCCAACAAGATCGATGCCGGCATCACCGACGAGGAGGTGGCTCGCCGTGAAGACTTCCGTGGCGTCACCACCTTCACCATCGACCCGCGCGACGCCAAGGACTTCGACGATGCCCTCTCCATCCGCCAGCTTGCCAACGGCAACTGGGAAGTCGGCGTGCATATCGCCGATGTCACCCACTATGTGCGGCCCGGCTCGGTACTCGATAAGGAGGCACAGAAGCGTGCCACCAGCGTCTATTTAGTAGACCGCACCATCCCGATGCTCCCCGAGCATCTTTCCAACGGCATTTGCTCCCTCCGCCCCGACGAAGAGAAGCTCACCTTCTCCGCCATCTTCGAGATGGATGCCAAAGCCAATGTCATAAACAGCCGCATCGGCCGCACCGTCATCAAGAGCAACCGCCGATTCACCTACGAAGAGGCTCAAGATATCATCGAAACCGGCAAGGGCGACTACTGCAACGAAGTGCTGACCCTCAACAACTTGGCGCAAGAGCTGCGACGCCGCCGCTACCAGAATGGTGCCTTGGAGTTCAACCGCAGCGAGGTGAGATTCGAGATCGACGAAAAGGGCAAGCCCATCAGCGTATATTTCAAAGAATCGAAAGAGGCCAACAAACTCGTCGAAGAGTTTATGCTCCTCGCCAACCTCACCGTGGCGGAATCGGTGGGTAAAGTCGCCGGCAAAAAGAAAGCCAAATCGTTCGTGTATCGTGTGCATGCCAACCCCGACCCGGAGAAGATCGGCAACCTCGCCATCATCGCCTCCCGCTTCGGCTATAAGCTGGTGACCGACGGCAGTTCGCGCACAGTCAATAAGAGCGTCAACAATCTGCTCAAAGATATCAAAGGGAAGGGAGAAGAGAATATGCTCTCGATGCTCGCCATCCGCTCGATGGCGAAGGCAGTCTATACCACCGAGAACATCGGTCACTACGGCCTGGCGATGCCCTATTACACCCACTTCACCTCGCCGATACGACGCTATCCCGACATGATGGTGCATCGTCTCTTGGCGCGCTATGCCGCCGGCGGCAGGAGTGCCGACCGTCTCAAGCTCGAAGATGAGTGCACCCACGACAGCGACATGGAGCAACTCGCCGCCAATGCCGAGCGCGCCTCGATCCGCTACAAGCAGGTGGAATATATGCAAGATCGTCTCGGCGAGATCTACGATGGTGTCATCTCGGGAGTGACCGAATGGGGATTCTTCGTCGAACTCGACGACAGCCACTGCGAAGGGCTCGTGCCAATCCGCGACCTCGCCGACGACTACTATGACTTCGACGAGAAGAATTACTGTCTGATAGGGCGTCAGCATGGCGTGCGCTACACCTTGGGCGACAAGGTCCGGGTGCAAGTGGCTCGTGCCGACCTCGACCGCAAGCAACTCGACTTCGCCCTGATCGATGACAAAGGAAATCCCTCCAAGGCCTTACGCCCTTCCGGATATAACAAGCCGGGCAAACGCCATGAAATAAGCAAAAAACACCGGAAAAACTCAAAACGAAAAAAGAAATAATGAACAAGCGAATCAACCTCCTCGCTGCCACGGCATTAGGTTGCGTGGCAGCGATGACTGCCGGGGGCTATGACACCCCGGTCGTAGCCACCGATGCCTATCGTTGGCAAGGCGACACCCTCTATCAGAATGAATACAAGGCATGGGCAGTCGACGACTACCACCTGCAGAGCACCTACAAGGCGCGCCCCGGTTTCTTTATGCCCATCGAGCAGAGCTGGAGTCGCAAGAACGATCTTACGCCCTATCCACATATCGTGGGAGGCAACATGCTGCATAGAGCAGTCTACAACATGGCACTCGACGAGATGGTGAACGCTGTCGAGCCCGACACCACCCTGCGCACCGGCAAGGAATGGGCCGGCGTATGGACTCGCGATGTCAGTTACTCGATCATCCTCTCCATGGCGGCACTACAGCCCGAAGCATCGATGATCTCGCTGATGAAGAAGGTCAACTCGAGCGGACAGATCATCCAAGACACCGGTTCGGGAGGGGCATGGCCCATCTCCACCGACCGCATGATCTGGGTGGTGGCAGCCTACGAGATATACAAGGTTACGGGCGACAAGAGCTGGATCGAGAAGGTCTACCCCATCGGGCGTCAGAGCATCGCCAAAGATGATCTGACAATACGCTCCGAGAGGGGACTCGTCAAGGGAGAGACATCCTTCATCGACTGGCGCGAGCAGAGCTATCCTCGCTGGATGCAGACCGCCGACATCGCTCAGAGCGAGGCTATGGGCACCAACGTGCTCTATGCCGCTGCCCTCAAGGCCATGTCGGAGATGGCTACCATCCTCGGCAAGAAGCAAGAGGCGGCCGACTATATTACCAAGGCATCAGAACTCGCTGCCATTATCGACGCTACATTCTATATGCCCGACAAGGGGTATTACGGCATGTATACATACGGACGCGACCACCGAATCCTGAATCCTCGCGCCGAGACTCTCGGTGAGGCACTCGCCATCCTCTATGACATCGCCCCTGCCGACCGTCAACGCGAGATCTCGCAACATAACCCCACCACCCCCTTCGGCCCCGCCATCTTCTATCCCCAGATCGCCGATATGCCGAGCTATCACAACAATGCCCTCTGGCCTTTCGTAGGGGCTTACTGGACTTTGGCGCAAGCCAAGGTCGGCAACGAACCGGGCGTAGCCGAAGGTTTCGGTGCAATAGTCCGCCCCGCAGCCCTTTTCTGCACCAACAAGGAGAACTTCAACCTCGACAATGGCGACATCTATACCGAACTCAACTCCAGCAACATGCTCTGGTGTCTCTCGGGCAATATAGCCATCACCCAGCGCATCCTCTTCGGCATCAACTTCGAGAAGGATGGTCTGCGCATCGCCCCCTTCGTGCCGAAATCTTTCGAAGCAGAGCGTGAATTGCAAAACTTCCCCTATCGCGGTGCACGCCTTGACATCAGCGTCAAGGGTTATGGCGACAAGGTGAAGAGCCTCCGCCTTAATGGCAAAGAGCTCGATCCGACCAAGGTGATCGCCGCCAAGGCACTCGCCAAGGGTGGCAAGATAGAGGTGGAGATGTGTAGCGAGCCTATCGCCGCGATGAGCATCAACCGTCAGCCCAACCTCAAAGCCCCCTTGACGCCGATAGCCTGGCTCGAACATGATGCGACGATCCAAGATGGTCCGGCGCTCAACTTGCTGAGATGGAATCCGATAGAATATATCGGAGGCTACATCGTGATGTGCGACGGCAAGGAGGTGGCACGCACACGCCAGACGCAATATGCCGCCACCACGCCGGGAGAATGGCAAGTGATTGGCGTTGCCGGCGACGGCACCCAAGGATTTGCCTCCGAGCCTCGCAGCAATCGCCCGTCGATCATCGCTGATATGGATGGCGAATCGACAGCCATCGTTTCGAAAGAGGTATCCTATCAGCCTAAAGGCAAGGTAGAGGGGTATTATGGCAGAGGCTTTGCCGAGATTTCGCGCGATTCCGAAGCCGCCAAGGCTATGGTAGAGATAGCCGAAGAGGGTGAATATGCCATCCGTGTACGCTACGCTAATGGCAATGGTCCGGTCAACACCGAAAACAAGGCCTGCATCCGCGCCCTGATGGTAGACGAACAGAAGTGTGGCACAGTCGTGATGCCCCAACGAGGAGTAGCCAACTGGAACGACTGGGGATATTCCAACAGCGTTACCACTCATCTCAGCGCCGGGAAGAGGGTAGTCAGCCTGCGCTATCTCCCTGAAGATGAGAATATGAACATCGACACCAACCATGCTCTGATCGACCGCATCGAGGTGGTGAGAATCAGATAAGATACGTTTAAGCCCCCATTCCTATGGCAAGAATGGGGGCTTAAAGTATCAAAAAAAGTGCGAGTATGCCACAAAAATTTGGTAGATCCGAAAAAAAGTCGTAAATTTGCAGTCGGATGAGTCCCATACGAGTAGCTCGCCGAAATCCCCCAGATCCTGACCGAAGCAAGGGTAACGGTTTGAGCACTGCGATATGGACAGCTCATCCACCTGCCTCTTTAGCTCAGTTGGCCAGAGCACGTGATTTGTAATCTCGGGGTC
>JBJEDL010000083.1:0-66107 GCA_051872035.1 Lepagella sp. | reverse complement strand
GTCGATGTCGCTATATATTGAACTTCCAAGGTGTACTTCAATTAATGCTTACGAAGAAAATCGTCAGAACGAAAGTAGATAATATCAGCAGAACTGCAATAAGAGAAAGAAAGCCCGGAGGTCATTTTGGAGACTTCCGGGCTTTTTTTATTAGAGCGCGTTCCTTAGAGTGCGTTCCTTAACCTCTTGGGGATATTATGATGGAGTGAGGTCGGGGTTATTATGCGTCGAAGCTATAGCGTTCGAAATTTGCTTTGTTCAGTTGGGATTGAACATATTGGGCATCGATGACGAGCGACTTCTTCTTGGAAGATGGAGCTTCATACATAGCATCGACCATAATAGTTTCAACGATCGATCTCAAGCCGCGTGCACCGAGTTTGTATTCGATAGCCTTATCTACGATCAGATCGATGGCATCCTCGGCAAATTCGAGATCGACGCCATCGAGTTCGAGCATCTTTTTATACTGGCGAACGATAGCATTTTTGGGTTCGACGAGGATACGCTTCAGAGCGTCGCGATCGAGCGGGTCGAGACTTGTGAGGATCGGGAGACGGCCGATGATCTCGGGGATCAAGCCGAACGACTTAAGGTCCTGAGGCATAACATACCGCATGAGATTCTCGCGTTTCTGTTTACGAGCCTTCTCATCCTGACCATAGCCTACCATGTGGGTGTTAAGACGAGCGGCGATCTTACGCTCGATGCCATCGAAGGCGCCACCGCAGATGAAGAGGATGTTCTTCGTATTGACGGCGATCATCTTCTGTTCGGGGTGCTTACGCCCGCCATTTGGCGGCACGAGCACGACGCTACCTTCGAGGAGCTTGAGGAGGCCCTGTTGCACTCCCTCACCGCTGACATCGCGAGTGATCGAGGGGTTATCGCTCTTGCGAGCGATCTTATCGATCTCATCGATAAAGACGATGCCACGTTCAGCCTTCTCGACGTCATAATCGCAAGTCTGGAGAAGACGAGTGAGGAGCGACTCGATATCCTCGCCGACATAACCGGCCTCAGTGAGGACAGTAGCGTCGACGATGGTGAAAGGCACATCGAGGAGGCGGGCTATCGACTTGGCGAGAAGGGTCTTGCCGGTGCCGGTCGGTCCGACGAGGATAATATTAGACTTCTCGATATCGACATCGTCAGACTCAACCTTCTGGTTGATGCGCTTGTAATGGTTGTATACCGCAACAGAGAGATACTTCTTAGCCTCCTCCTGCCCGATGACATACTGATCGAGGAACTCATGGATTTTTTTGGGTACAGGGATAGACTTGCCACCCTTATCCTTATTGCTCTTATTTTTTTGATCGCGGAGGATATCCTCCTTACGACTATTTATAAAAGTGATGCAATCCTCGCAGATGGTGAGGTCAGGCAGGATATCATACACGACATTGGTGGGCGACTGAGTTCGCCCACACATGACGCATCTTTTACTACTTTTCGAAGCCATTAAAAACGAATGGTGGTAGGGATGAAAAAAGTTACTTATTCTTAGGATTAACGAGCACCTTATCGATCATGCCATACTCCTGCGCCTCCGAGGCAATCATCCAATAATCGCGGTCGGAATCAGCCTCAACGCGCTCGAAGGGTTGACCGGAGTGGTTGGAGATGATACGATAGAGTTCCTCCTTGAGTTTTAGGATCTCGCGAGCGGTGATCTCGATATCTGAAGCCTGGCCCTGGATACCGCCCATGGGCTGATGGATCATAACGCGAGAGTGAGGGAGAGCGAAGCGCTTGCCCTTCTCGCCGGCGACGAGGAGGACGGCAGCCATCGAAGCGGCCATACCGGTGCAGATGGTAGAGACGTCGGAATTGACATACTGCATAGTGTCATAGATGCCGAGTCCGGCATATACAGATCCGCCGGGAGAGTTGATATAGAGGCTGATATCCTTATCAGGGTCGACAGAATCGAGATAGAGGAGTTGAGCCTGAATGATGTTGGCGCTCTGGTCGGAAACTTGCGTACCGAGGAAGATGATGCGGTCCATCATCAGACGAGAGAAGACATCCATTTGAGTGACATTGAGTTGGCGCTCCTCGAGGATGTAGGGGTTCATATAGTCGGCGGTCGGAGTTGTGACAGCGACATGACTATTGATGGCACGCTGATAAGAATCGAGCGTATTCGAACTCATGCCCAGATGATTGACGGCAAAATTATTAAAATCACTTTTCATATTCATAGCGAAAGGGATTAGAAAATCAGAAAAAAGATAAGCAACTTCGAGTATCCGCCGCGAGAAACGAAGGAGGATAGACACGAAGTTGCTCTATAGATAACAAAAAGTATGCCAAAAACGGGAACTTTTTGAAAAAAGTTTAAAAATATTGCAAAACAATATTATTTTTCGCTAAAAAGTGCTTCGAACTCCTCGACTGACACGTTTTTCTCATCGAGAGTGACAGTGGCACGAAGAGCATTGAAGAGCTTCATATCGAGCGACTGACGGCGGATATTGCCGATAGACTTCTTGTCAGCCATGATATCATGAGCGAAGCGGTCGATAGCCTCATCAGGCACATTGTTCATGCCATACTGAGCGAACTGATTGCGAGCGAGGATGCGGCAAGTATTGAGCACATCATCTTCGGAGATCGAGATATTGAGCGCCTTGATGATGTGAGACTTCACGAGATCCCAAACGAGGTCCTTACGGATTTCGGGATACTGCTCATCGATATTATCATCATTGAGCGACTCATTCTGCTCGATGAGGAACGACTTGATGATCTCATCGGGGAGATTCACCTCGCCTACAGCATCGAGGAGAACTTTCTGAGCATCGATCGAGAAGCGATAGTTGGAGTCGCCCTTGAGCGAAGCCTCGATCATCTCCTTGATAGCCTTGAAATAAGACTCCTCATCCTTCACGTTTTCGCCGAAGGCGTTCTTGAAGAACTCCTCATTGAGTTCAGCAGGCTTGAGAGTGATGATCTCGCGGATGGTGAACATGAAATCGCCATGATAATTGTCGGCAACTTCCTTATCGATGTGGAGCATCGAAGCGATCTCAGTGGCACTACCTTCGCAAGTAGCAGCGGGATTGAAGACCACCTCATCGCCGACATGCTTGCCGAGGAAGAGTTCAGACTGCTTGGCATCCTTGAAATATTGGGGAGCCACGATACCGTCAGCCACAGCTACGCCATCCTCCTTGATAGAGCCATCTTCATTAAGTTCGCGGATTTCGCCCTTGATCAGAGCGGAAGCATCCGACTCCTCGGCGGGACCTTGGTTGCCGAAGCGGCGACGCAGAGCGTCATCCTGCTTCTTGACCATCTCCTCATTAACTTCGATATTATAATAAGGAATATTGACATTCTTATCGACTACGAGAGAGAGCTCGGGAGCCACACCCACCCGGAACTTGAAAGTAAACTCCTTGGCATCGAAATCGATGTTATTATCCTTATCAGGGATAGGATTGCCGAGAACGTTCATATTATTATCGGCGAAATACTTGGTCATTTCATCGGAGATGGTGTTGGTGACAACATCATAGAGTACTGACTTGCCATACTTCTTTTGGATCAGACCTGCGGGCACATGGCCGGGGCGGAAACCGGGCTCGGCATGGCGCTTACCCAAATCCTTGAGTTGCTTTTTGACTTTTTCGGCGTAGTCGCACTCTTCGACGACCATCACCAACTCGCCTGTAACCTCAGAGAGGCTATTGTAATTGATTTTCATTTGAAATAGATATGATAGATATTTAATTAAATCACATTAAAATTTGCAACTTACTGCAAACGAAGTGCAAAGTTACAAAAAAATATATTTATTTCAATAATTGGCGGAAAACTTTTATCATATCGATATGATCGGAGAGGGAAGCAGTCTCGCGTGCGGAGTGCATCGCCCAGATGGCGCAACCCACGTCAACGCCGGGTATATCGAACTGTGAAGAGGAGATATTACCGAGTGTGCTACCCCCTGCCACATCGGCATGATTGACGAAATATTGCATATTGACACCCGCCTCATCGCAGAGAGCATGGAACACGGCAGCACTTCTGCCGTCGGTCATATACTTGCAGTTGGCATTGATCTTTACAACGGGACCGCCTCCGATGACGGGATGATTGGTGGGGTCATACTTCTCATTATAATTGGGATGCCAAGCATGAGCGTCGTCGGCAGAGATCATAAACGATCGAGCGAGGGCACGGTAGAGCGCCTGCTTATCGTCGGAAAGGGAGAGGCAAATACGTTCCATGATATGTCTCAACACGGGCGAAGCGGCACCCTGCTTTGTACCGGAGCCTGTTTCCTCATTATCGAAGAGCGCCAAGACTCGGGTGGCGGCAGCGGGATGGTCAGCCTCGAGCAGGAGTGCGGCGAGACCGGAGAAAGCCATCGAGAGGTCGTCGATACGGTGAGACTGTAGCAGGTCGGGATTCAAGCCGACTACAGCAGCCGGTTCGGCGGGATAAAGACAAAGTTCATAATCGAGGATATCCTCGGCAGAGACCGTGATCGGCGAAGAACAATCGCGGAGATTCTGATTGATGAGCTCTACAAGGAGCGCGGGGATGAAACCTCCGGACTTCTTAGCCTCCTCGATCTGTTGCTGAGAGAAGCACCCGAGCACAGGTTTCATATCCTTCTGCACCGAGAGGGGGTTGCCATTGTTCACCCCGCGATTAAAATGGATGGCGAGATGAGGTATGGTAGCCACCGGGCGGTGAGAATCGACGAGGTGTTGACGAGGAGTGAGAGGGGAGACACCGCGAGTCAGCACGCGGCCTGAGATGGCGAGAGGACGATCGAACCAAGTATAGAGGATACCGCCGCCATACTTCTCGACATTGAGCGACACCACTCCCCCATCGCCATAAATCTCACAATTCGGTTTGAGTTTGAAGCAGGGGCTGTCGGTATGCGCCGAGATGATGCGGAAACCCTCAGCCTCCACCGGGTCATTACCGACGATGAAAGCGAAGATAGCCGTATCATTCTTCACGACATAATACTTGCCGCCCGGCACGAGAGTCCACTCATCGGCCTGGGCGAGGCATTGAAAACCGGCTGCATCGAGCACACGGCGTGTCGAATCGACAGCGTAGAAATTGCACGACGAACTATTAAGCATCGACACCAAGAAAGCGGCTTGATTAGCCTCGCTGTCTCGGAGATTGATAAGAGATTGATCCATAGTAAAAAAATGAAGAAAGAGTAAATATTTGGTATTTTTAATTATCAAAAAAGAGGGGATAGCGACTTCAGAGATTATATCTCAGATGATTGAGAGCACGCATCACATTGCAGAGAGTTTGTGACCAATTATCGACGAAGCTGTCATGGCACTCACGGTAGGCATCCTGCAACTGCTCGCCGTTGCTTTCGCGGACGATAGCCACAAAATCATAGAGATGCTGATAGATATCGGCGAGGCCCTCCGAGATAGAAGCGGCGATAGGGATGTCGCTATACTTCATATCCTCCTCGAAAGTCTCGAGATAGACATCGTCATCACCAAGGAGAGCGGCGACACCGCGTCGCACCGTCTCATACATATCCTCATCGATATAAGAGGGGAGGAAATCGAAATCATCGTCGGGAGAGAGAGAAACATTTTCCACCACGACATCGGAAAAATTCCAATAAATACGGGGCAACAGCCCCAGAATATTGGTGATAAAATCGAGGCGCTCGAACTCCGTGGCATTTTCGAGAGAAGCGCAATAATCGGTGGAGAGAGCGGTGATATTGATCAGTTGAGAATGGAGGTCTGAATCAGTCATATAGATGGTTGGCATTGATATAATCTATCACATCATCATCGACGAAATATCGGGGAGACTTCCCTTGAGAGAAGACCGACCTGACGAAAGTCGATGACATAACAGAGAGTGGAGCCTGCTCGAGGAGCGAAACTCCGGGAGGGAGAGGGAGAGACACATCAAATCCGGGACGAGGATATATGATGATAGGGAACTCGGCGACGATCTTCTCATGATTGCGCCAAAGCCGGAACAAGAGCCAATTGTCTGATCCGATGATGAGATGGAACTCATGTTCGGGGAAGGAGCGTTTCAGTTCGCGGAGTGTCTGATAGGTATAAGAGGGACGAGGGAGAGAGAACTCGAAATCGGAGACCACCACGGCAGGGCACTTATCGGCGAGGATACGGCACATAGCGAGGCGATGCTCCGCCGGGGTGCGAGTCGAATCGACCTTGAGAGGATTGATAGGACTCGGCATAAGCCAAAGAGCATCGATGTCGCAAAACTGCGACAGATAACTCACCATTATGGCGTGACCGATATGTATCGGGTCGAAACTACCGGAAAAGATGCCTATCTTCATATCGACAATGAGGTGCTAATCGGGAGAAAATCCGGGGAAATTAGTCAGACGAGGAAATCGCGGATAATAGCCGCCACCTTGGCGACAGCGGCATCCAAATCTACGTTGACGACTTGGCGGTCGAAATCGGGAGCTAAATCGATCTCATAGCGAGCTCTTTCGATGCGTTTTCGGAGCGACTCCTCCGAGTCAGTGTTGCGGGCACGCAGGCGCTGCTCGAGGGTCTCCATATCGGGTGGAAGGATAAACATGATCAGGCAATCATCACCGTATGCATTCTTGACATTGAAAGCCCCCTTGACATCGACATCCATGATAACATTATGTCCGGCTGCGAGCATTTTATCCACCTCGCTGCGGAGCGTGCCATACTTCGTACCGGAATAGACCTCCTCCCACTCTACGAAATCACCTTCAGCTATGCGGCGGTCAAACTCCTCCGGGGAGAGGAAATGGTATTCACGGCCATTCTGCTCCTCGCCGCGAGGGGGGCGGCTTGTAGCCGAGATGGAAAAAGCGAGATTCAACTCGGGCATCTCCATAAGACGGTGTATGATGGTAGACTTGCCGGTGCCGGAGGGTCCGGAGAGTACAATAACAGCTTTTTTAGACATAACTAAGGTTGAATTACAAAACGTTTAACACTTGTTCCTTGATTTGCTCGAGTTCATCTTTCATCTTAACGACGATCTTTTGCATATCGGCATCATTAGACTTAGAGCCGAGTGTATTGATCTCGCGGCCCATTTCCTGGGCGATAAATCCGAGTTTTTTGCCTTGACCCTGTTGAGGGCGGTCATCATCGACAGCGCCGAGAGTTTCAAGGAAATAATTCAGGTGAGAGCGGAGGCGGATCTTCTCCTCAGTGACATCGAGTTTTTCAATATAGAAGATGAGCTCCTGCTCCAATCTGCCGCGGTCATAATCGATGGAAGTGAGACGAGCGAGCTGCTCCTCGAGACGAGCGCGAATCTTGGCGACACGTTGCGACTCGAAGGGTGTCACCTGCTCGAGGAGGTCACCGATATTTTGAATCTTGGACAAGAAGAAGGCATGCAACTTCTTACCTTCAGCGATACGGAACTCCACGAGGGCATCGACGGCAGCTCTAAGGGCTTGGAGGAAAGCCTCCTTATCCTCGGGGTCGAGAGAAGGGACTTCTGTTTTGAGCACATCGGGGAGTCTCATCAGCACCTGATACCAATCGGCAGGATAAGGGATCTCGAGTCGTTGAGCGGCAGCCTCAATTTGGCTCTTATACGAAGCGAGCACCTCGGCATTAATCTGTACATGCGAAGACTCGACGATCTGTTCGACTATCGTATTGAGGTCGACCTTGCCGCGTTCGAGCGACTCGGCGATGATGCTTCGAGCATCGAGTTCCAACTCCTTGAACGAAAGAGGAACACGCATAGATAGATCTAACTGCTTCGAGTTAAGCGACTTTAGATCGACGGTAAACCGTTTGGAGGAGGATATTGCAGAACCCCGGCCGAAGCCGGTCATAGATAGAATCATTTGAACAAAATATAATAATAAAGAATAGTCACAAATTTACAAATTAATCTTTAGACTTCCAAAGAAGGAGGAAATAATCGAGCGGAAAAATATTTCTGAGAGATCAGATCGGAAGGGGAAGAGGGGGTTACTCCTTCACCTTTTTGACAGAAAATCCGAACTTGCCGATCATCTCGCCGAGGTGGTAATAATGACCATGGCAGTAAGTCATGAGACCCGACTTTTCGAGTTCGAATCTACCCGACTCGGGGTCGACCCATCGGGAATCAGCTCTCACATTCACAACATCGGCGATAAACATGTGGTGAGAGCCGAGATCGGTTACCGACTTTACACGGCACTCGATGGAGAGGGGAGACTCCTCGATGGTGGGAGAAGCGACCTTTTCGCCGGGAATTGGAGTAAGTCCCGACTCCTTCCACTTATCGTAATCTCGACCTGAGCGGACTCCGACCCAGTCGGTGGCGCGAGCCATATCGGCAGTGGTCAGATTGATGGTAAACTCCATATTCTTCATCAAGATAGGGAAAGAATGTCTCTCCTTGCGGACCGAGATAAAACACATGGCAGGGTCGCTGCAGATGGTGCCGGTCCAGGCTATGGTGAGAGGATTCCACTCCTCGGGGGAAGCGCCTACAGTGACAATAACAGCAGGGAGCGGATATATCATCGTGCCGGGGCGCCAAGATTGTTTACTCATGGATAAAATTGATTTAAAAACGATACAACTGCAAAATTAATAAAAAAAATAAATGGTAAGTTAATAAAAAGTAATTCAAAAAATATTATATTTGCAAAATATAGTGTATGTGAGGTAAAAATGGCCTTCATATAATTAAGGTAAAAAGATGAAAACTCAAAAATTTTAAGAAATAGAAAATGAGCAACGACGAATTATTGAGAACAGTAACGGCGCGTGCAGAGAAGTGGTTGGGCGAACAGTACGACCAAGAGACACGCGACGAAGTAAAGAAACTTCTTGAATCGGAAGACAAGACCCCACTGATCGAGGCCTTCTACAAAGACTTGGAGTTCGGCACAGGCGGTTTGCGCGGCATCATGGGAGCCGGCACCAACCGTATGAACATCTACACAGTAGGAGCAGCTACCCAGGGACTTGCCAACTACCTGAAAGACACCTTCAAAGATCTGGAACAGATCTCGGTGGCAGTAGGGCATGATGTTCGCAACAACTCGCGCAAATTTGCCGAATTGACAGCCAACGTATTTGCCGCCAATGGCATCAAGGTGTATCTCTTCGATGGTCCCTGCCCGACACCAGAGGTATCATACGCGATCCGCAAATTGGGTTGTCAGAGTGGTGTGATGATCACAGCGAGCCACAATCCCAAGGAATATAACGGCTACAAGGCATATTGGAGCGACGGAGCACAGATGATCTCACCCCACGACGTAAAGACCATCGAATATGTGAGCGCTATCACTTCGGTCGATCAGGTACGTTTCGATGCTGATCCGGCGTTGATACAGGTGGTAGGTAAAGATGTCGACGATATGTACTTGGAAGAGATCCATGGTCTGAGTCTTGATCCGGAGGCCTGCAAGCGTCATCACGACATGAAGATCGTCTACACCCCGATCCATGGCACAGGACTGCGACTTGTGTTCGACTCGCTACGCAAATGGGGTTTTGACAATGTGATCCACGTTCCGGAGCAGGACATCCAGAGCGGAG
The DNA here is from genome assembly GCA_051872035.1 of Lepagella sp. GTDB lineage: Bacteria > Bacteroidota > Bacteroidia > Bacteroidales > Muribaculaceae > Lepagella. Next base: position 56,559 of record JBJEDL010000083.1, on the reverse strand, counting down.
ACTTCCCGACAGTCGTATCACCCAATCCGGAGAATGCCGAAGCGATGACCATGGGTATCGCCAAGGCAAAAGAGACCGGCGCCAGCCTGGTATTGGCCTCCGACCCTGATGCCGACCGTATCGGTGTGGTGGTAAGAGATGGATCGGGCAACTATCAGCTGGTCAATGGTAACCAGATCAACATGCTGATGATCTACTATCTGATTACCAAGAATGCAGAGAGCGGACTTCTGAAGGGCAACGAATATATCGTAAAGACGATCGTAACCACCGAATCGATCAAGCGCATCGCCGATGCCAATTGTGTGGAATGTTACGACTGCTTCACCGGTTTCAAATGGATCGCCGACGTGATCCGTAACCTTGAGGGCAAGAAGCGTTATATCGGTGGTGGCGAAGAGAGCTACGGCTTCTTGCCGCAGACCTTCGTACGCGACAAAGACTCCGTATCGACCAACTCCCTCTTGGCAGAATGTGCAGCATGGGCAGCAGATCAGGTCAAGACCCTCTACGACGTGCTGGTAGACATCTATGAGAAATATGGTTTCTCGCGCGAGAAGGGTGTCAGCGTGGTGCGTCCCGGCAAGAGTGGCGCAGAAGAGATCGTGGCTATGATGAAGAACTTCAGAGAGAATCCTCCCAAAGAATTGGCAGGAAGCCCTGTAGTGAAGATCAAAGACTACTCCGACTTGACTTGTCGCGACTTGAAGAGCGGCGAGACAGAGAAGATGGACTTCCCCACTACCTCGAACGTGCTTCAATTCTTCACTGAAGCGGGCGACAAGGTTTCGGTACGTCCTTCGGGCACAGAACCAAAGATCAAATTCTATGTCGAAGTGAGAGAAGATATGCCCTCACGCGACCGGTATGAAGAGACTGTGGTTAAAGCAGAGAAACACATCGATCAGCTTCTCGCCGACCTCGGTGTGAAATAAGCAAAAAAATCCTGTAACTCAGGATAGATCATATATGGGCTGCGACAATGAAAAAATTGTCACAGCCCATATTTTATATATCAAGATTAACTATTTTTATATATCAAGATTAACTATAAACAAAGTCATATATATATATATCAAAGCGAGATAATAATCCATCTTCGGAGTGTTGCTAACAAAATTTAAGAGTTCCGACACTGATTTTTCAAAAAATAATAGTTAAATTTGCAGAATGCTATGGTGTGTGCCTACGGCATGCTGTGGAAATAACTGCATTCGGCACTCGGGACACACCTTATCGCGAACTACAAAACGAACAAAATGGATAAGCAAAAAGACATATACAACTTCGAAGAGCCGACCAAGCGACCCTCCAAGCGATATCGCCGCAACCGCATCATCGTGAAATGGTTGTGGATTATTTTCTTGAGTATTGGTTTTACGATAGCTCTCTTTTTGACATTGATCTATAATGGAGTCATCGGCTACATGCCTCCGATCGAAGAGCTTGAAGATCCTCACGACAAGTTGGCCTCCTTGGTATATGCATCAGACGGCACGACAGAGCTGGGACGCTACTATTATGGAGCTGGCAATCGAGTTTATACCGACTACAACAGCATCTCGATGCATGTGATCGATGCCCTGGTAGCTACGGAAGATGAGCGTTTCTTGGAACACTCCGGCATCGACTTCCGCGCCTTGGGACGAAGTGTAGTCAAGACTGTGATTATGGGCGACAAATCAGCGGGCGGCGCATCGACCATCACCCAGCAGCTTGCCAAGCAGCTCTACTCTCAGCCCTCGTCCAACATGATGAAGCGTGCCATCCAGAAGCCTATCGAATGGATGATTGCCATAAAATTAGAGCGCTTCTACACCAAAGATGAGATCATCAATATGTATCTCAATCGATTTGACTTTCTGAATAATGCAGTAGGCATCAAGACGGCAGCCAATGTATATTTCGGCAAAGAGCCTCGCGATCTCAACGTAGAAGAGGCAGCCACACTGGTGGGTATGTTGAAGAATCCGAGTTACTACAATCCCTTGCGCCATGAAGAGCGGACACGCCAGCGCCGCAACGTGGTGTTCACCCAGATGGAGAAAGCGGGATATCTGACTGCCGCCGAAGTAGACTCGCTTAAGGAACTGCCACTCAAGCTCGACTATCACAAAGTCGACCATAAAGAGGGGGTAGCACCCTATCTACGAGAAGAGATCCGCCGACTTATGACAGCCAAGAAGCCGGTTCGACCCAAGCGTTCGGACTATGAGAGTCAGACAGCGTATAAGATAGCCTTGGGCAACTACAACACCGACTCCCTGAAATGGGAAGAAGACCCGATGTATGGATGGATCTTGAAGAATCCTAAGCCCGATGGGAGCTACTACAACTTATACACCGATGGATTGCGCATCTATACGACGATCGACTTGCGGATGCAGGCCTACGCCGAAGAGGCAGTCTACGAGCATCTTGGTGGTTATCTTCAGCCGGCATTTGAGAGCGAGAAGCGCCACTCGAAGACGGGGCCCTACACCTCGAATTCGGCAGAATTGAGTTATGCGAATGTGCAGCGACTCATCAAGAATGCGATCAAGCAGACCGATCGCTATCGGAGGATGAAAGAGGCGGGATGCAGCGAGAGTGAGATCGACCGTGCCTTCCACACGCCTCATGAGATGGATGTCTTTGCCTACGTCAAAGAGACGAAGAGCGAGAATGGCAAGAGCGTAACACGGATCGTGCCGGGCACGAAGAGTGTCACGATGACCCCCTATGACTCCCTGATGTATATGAAGACGATCTTGCGATGTGGCATGATGAGCATGGATCCGGTGACGGGCTATGTCAAAGCCTACGTCGGAGGACCCGACTTCATACACTTCCAGTATGACATGGTGTCGCGAGGCAAGCGTCAGATTGGATCGACAGCCAAGCCCTTCCTCTACACCTTGGCGATGGAGCAAGGAGACTTGACACCCTGCTCAATGTTCTCCAACACCCAGCCGACCTTCGGCGGCTGGTCGCCGCGAAACTCCAGCCGGGCAAGGATCGGCGATATGGTGGATCTTCGTTGGGCGCTCACCCACTCCAACAACTGGATTTCGGCACGCCTTGTCAACGAACTTGGGGCAGGCAACCTTGCCAATAAGATGAGGATGTTCGGACTCTCGGGCTATATCGAGCCTACGTTGCCACTCTGTCTCGGCACGGTCGATGTATCGGTCGGCGACATGGTGGCGGCATACACCACCTTTGCCAACAAGGGTATCCGCGTCAATCCGATATATGTGAGCCGTATCGAAGACAACCAGGGAAACCTGATTTACTCGGCAGTGCCCCACCGCACGGAGGTGACCTCCGAAGATGCCTACTACAAGATCGTGTCGATACTCTTCGATGTAATCGATCATGGTACGGGTGCAAGTCTCCGGAGCCGCTATGGCATTTCCGCGCAAATGGGTGGCAAGACCGGTACGACCAATGCCAACTCCGATACCTGGTTCATGGGCTTCACCCCCGAACTGGTGACCGGCATCTGGATCGGTGGCGAAGAGCGATATATCCACTTCAACTCTATGGCATTCGGACAGGGTGCCCGAGCAGCGTTGCCTGTCTATGGCCTATATATGAAGAAAGTATATAACGACCCTGAACTTCCCTACTCTCAGAGCACAAAATTCATCTTCCCCGAGGGGTTGAACCTCTGCAACGGGCTTGAGAACTACGATGAGAACTACGAAGAGCCGGAACAAGGTGAAGAGGTGGAGGGTATCTTCGGATAGCCGAGACTCGAGCCACCGGGAGACCGAAAAAATTAACTAACAAAAACAAAGAAAATAACGAACTATCAATCATAAACTCCAAACAACAAAGATGAACAAACGCAGGATATTGGCAAGTCTGATGGTAAGTCTTGCAGTGATAATGGCAATCAGTCCGGCATGTGCACGTGAGCAGGTAGCAGCACCTCCCAAGTATGTAAATCCGGCTGGCGATCGATTCCCGGTGGTGGCATACCATGCATTTAACGACACCAACCTGATCACGCTGAAAAACTATCGTTATGTCAAAGATGCAGGCTTCACCATTGCACTCAGCAACCTCTATCCTGAGAAACATATCAAGCAGATGCTGGACTATTGCGAGGCTAACGACTTGAAACTGATAGCCAACTGCTGGGGTATTCAAGACCAAGCGAAGATCAAGAAAGAGACCGAGAAATACAAAGGGCACAAAGCCTTCGGAGGCATCTTGGTGTTCGACGAGCCGAAAGCCGACAAATTCAGCATGATCAGCAAGCTCAACAAGGGAGTCTTGTCGGCAAGTAGCGACATCTTGGCATACGTCAACCTGCTTCCCAACTTTGCCACCGCCGAGCAACTTGGAGCCAAAGACTACAAGGACTACCTTGAGAGCTTTGTAGAGCAAGTCAATCCCCAATTCATCAGCTACGACAACTACTGCATCTACGAAAAAGATGGAGAACTATTTCTACGCAAGAACTTCTTCGAGAATTTGGAGATAGCGCGAGAGGTATCGGAAAAGCGAGGCATACCCTTCTGGACCTTTGTGATGAGTACGGCACACCTGAACTATCCCTCGCCCGACGAGGGTCAGATTTCCTTCCAGGTGTTCGGTTCATTGGCATACGGCTCGCAGGGTATACAATATTATGGATATGCTCCATGGTCGGGAGTCGAAGATAAGCTCTTTGATGCGCCGATGCTACTGAACGGCAAGCGCACCAACGTCTGGAAAGCATGTAAGAAAATAAATAAACAGATACATGCCTTGACATGGGTATTCCTCGGGGCGAAGGTAAAGAATGTATGGCACACCGGAGGGAGCATCCCCCAAGGCACACGCCGCATCGATGCCTCAGAACTTCCCGAGCAGATCAAGAGCATCCAATCCTGGGGAGAGGGTGTAGTGGTGAGCCACTTCACCAATGGCGACAAGAACTTTCTGATGATAGTAAATCGCGACTTCCGGCAGAAACAGAAAGTCACAGTCAGCAAAGATGCCGGCGTGAAGAGAGTGAAATCTAACGGCAAAGTATCGAAAGACAACAGCAAGAACATCACTCTCACTCCCGGCGGCTACTACCTCTACACTTGGTAATTAGGAAAATCCTATTAGCAGCCCTATTGGCTCCATTACTCTTATTAAGAAGAAAATCAATAAAACCAGATAGATGATATTACCAATTTATTTATATGGCACTTCGGTGCTTCGTCAGGAGGCTGAAGATATCGAGCCGGATTATCCCGGGCTTCAGAAACTGATCAAAGATATGTTTGAGACCATGTACAACTCCGAGGGAGTTGGTTTGGCAGCGCCACAGATTGGCAAATCGATAGCCGTAATCGTGATCGATGCGAGCGTCCTGGCAGAAGACTTCCCGGAATGTGCCAACTCGAAGATGGTGCTGATCAATCCGCAGATGGATGTGATCGAAGATGGCGACCTCGTGTCGCGTTCAGAGGGATGTCTCTCCCTTCCCGGGCTCTCGGAGAATGTGAAACGTTACGAGCATGTGCGACTCAACTGGCTCGATGAGAACTTCGAAGAGCATGAACAGGAATTCACCGGTTTTATGTCGCGAGTGATTCAGCATGAATATGACCATCTGCTCGGCACAGTCTATACCGACCATGTGTCGGGTGTGCGTAAGCAGATGATACGCAACAAATTGCACAACATGGAGCGAGGCAAAGTCAACGTTGCCTACCGTGTAGTAACAGCCAAATAATCAAGCGTTCTTGAGATCGTATAAAAGAACGGACTGAAATAAAAACCCAATAATCAAAAGCCGGGGAATCCCGGGCAACACCATTTAAACCAACAAAAGAAATGGCGGACGACAAAAAGATCATCTTCTCGATGGTGGGGGTAAGCAAGATCATCCCCTCCTCGCAGAAGCAAATACTTAAAGACATCTACTTGAGTTTCTTCTATGGTGCGAAGATCGGTATCATCGGTCTGAACGGTAGTGGTAAATCGACCCTACTGAAGATTATCGCCGGAATAGAGAAGAGTTATCAAGGGAATGTAGTATTCAACCACGACTACAGCATCGGATACTTGGAGCAAGAGCCTCAGTTAGATCCGGAGAAGACAGTCAGAGAGGTGGTGAAAGAGGGAGTAGCCCCGATTATGTCACTACTCAAAGAATATGACGACGTCAACAATGCCTTTGCCGATCCGGAAGTATTGGAAGATCCCGACAAGATGGACAAGCTGATACAGCGTCAGGCAGAGCTTCAAGACAAGCTTGATGCCACCGATGCATGGAACATCGACAACAAATTGGACAGAGCGATGGATGCCTTGCGCTGTCCGCCTGACGATCAGAAAGTGTCAGTACTCTCCGGAGGAGAGCGTCGTCGTGTGGCGTTATGTCGACTACTTCTTCAACAGCCTGATATACTGCTACTTGACGAGCCGACGAACCATCTTGATGCCGAATCGATCGACTGGCTTGAGCAGCACTTGCAGCAATATCCGGGCACGGTGATCGCTGTGACCCACGACCGTTACTTCCTCGACCATGTGGCAGGTTGGATCTTGGAGCTCGACCGCGGTGAGGGTATTCCATGGAAAGGAAACTACTCCTCATGGCTCGAGCAGAAGACCAAGCGTATGGAACTCGAAGAGAAGCAAGCCAGCAAGCGACGCAAGACATTGGAGCGTGAGCTCGAATGGGTAAGGATGGCACCCAAGGCACGTCAAGCCAAGGGAAAAGCCCGACTCTCGAACTACGACCGACTTCTGAACGAAGACCAGAAAGAGCGTGAAGAGAAACTGGAGATCTTCATACCCAACGGACCGCGCCTTGGCAACAAGGTGATCGAAGCCAAGCACTTGGCGAAGGCCTACGGCGAAAAGGCACTCTTCACCGACCTCAACTTCATGTTGCCCCCCAACGGCATAGTTGGAGTGATCGGACCCAACGGAGCCGGTAAGACGACCCTCTTCAAACTCATCATGGGACTCGAGCAGCCCGACCGTGGAGAATTCGAGGTAGGAGAGACTGTAAAAGTGGCATACGTCGATCAGACCCACAAAGACCTGCTACCCGACAAGAGTGTGTATGAAGTGATCTCGCAGGGAGTCGAAAGCTTCAGGATGGGAGGACGCGACATGAATGCCCGCGCCTATCTATCGCGCTTCAACTTCACCGGTGCCGACCAGGAGAAAAAGATCGGAGTCCTCTCCGGCGGAGAGCGCAATCGTCTCCATCTCGCCATGGCGCTCAAAGAAGAGGGCAATGTGCTTCTGCTCGACGAGCCCACCAACGACATCGACGTCAACACGCTTCGGGCATTGGAAGAGGGCTTGGAAAACTTCGCCGGATGTGCAGTAGTGGTAAGCCACGACCGCTGGTTCTTGGATCGTATCGCCACACATATCCTCGCCTTCGAGGGTGATAGCCAAGTCACCTACTTCGAGGGAAGCTACTCCGAATATGAGGAATTCAAGAAGAGGCGCGACGGCGTGACCGACACTCCCCACCGCATCAGATATCGCAAATTAGTATAAGAGCGCGTTCCTTATATTTTTGGACCACAAAAAGCGAGAAAAAGAGGCGAAAAAGCGTGGAAACGTGCCGAAAGTTTGCGTATATTCAAAAAAATTAGTAATTTTGCGAGCCAATTCAGTGGGATCGCGACCTGCTGAGCCCAAATTTAAACTAAAAACTGCAGTTAAGAACAATGAAAAAAGACATTCATCCCTCTAATTATCGTGAGGTTTGCTTCAAAGATATGTCCAACGATGAGACATTCATCACTCGTTCGACAGTAAACTCACGCGAGACAATCGAGATCGACGGAAAAGAGTATCCCCTCGTAAAGCTTGAGATCACCAGTTCGTCTCACCCCTTCTTCACCGGTAAGCAGAAACTCGTCGACACCGCAGGACGTGTGGACAAATTCCGCAGCCGTTACGGCAACCGCACCAAGAAGTAAAAAAGAGGAAAAGCAACAGACCAAGCAGGGTCGACACCACAAGGCGTCAACCCTGCTTTTTTTGTTAAATATGTTAAAATCCGTTAATCCCAAATCAATGTTTATCCATAATTGCCTCACAATCGTTAATTTTGTAATTAAACCATAACCTGTTAATTAACATTACTTTTTAATTAACATTACTTTCTCGAAAGGCGAAGAGTGGATTATCGACACATTTACATACTTTTGCTACTCATGCTGATCGTTGTCAGTTGCAAGGATGGCAATGAGACGCCGGGGGAAAGTCCGTCGGGCGATGCTCCTATTTTGGTATCAGCCGAAGCGGAAATTCCGTCGACACGATCGGCATTGTCGCCGGGGATGCCGGATCGATTGAAAGTATATACCACAGCCCGGATCGGAGGAGAGAGAGTCATCGTGATGGATGGTTATGAGGTGAAATACATAGATGGCAATTGGACTTACGGCAGTGAGACCCAGACGATGAAATTTTGGAGTCGTAATGCCGAATACTACACCTTCACCTCCGGTGCACCGACCGAGGCCGTGACCTCAATCGATGAAAACGGGATGACCCTGCAACTTGAGAACAACGACTCATACTCCGCCATGGCATGCAAGCCGATTACGATCGAGAATGGCGCACCGGAATTTGGCAAGACCGTAAACCTCCACTTCACCTACTCCCACTGCATGGTCAGGGTGGCATTTGTCAACAACGCCGAGGCTTCGACAGCCATCACTGACATCACACTGACTCCGACCTCACCGATCACCTCCAAAGGTACAATCACCTACACCTACGATGAGAGTGGCAACACCACTACCCTGCTGACTTCGACAGAGACAAGCAGCACACCCATGGTATATGCCGATGTCACGATACCTGCCAACAGCAACGATGCCAACCTCTCCGACACGCGCTACTACTGCGTGCCCGATGCCGCCAACCCTACAGATTGGCAGATAGCCCTCACCATCGATGGCGAAGCGAAAAACTTCAGCTTCGTCAACGCCAAAACATGGGAGAGCGGCAAGAACTATATATACATATTCTCCTGGCAGAACAAGGTGCTGAAACTTGTGGATATCATCACACAAGACACCTACTTTGACTGCAACGACATAATCCCGGGTGATAAATTCTCTATAACCGACATGACCGAATAGTTAAGGAGGGAAGATGAAAAAGATATTATACATATTGCCATGGTTGTTGCTACTCATCTCGTGTAGAGAAGAGGTGGTGATGGATGGGGATGTGCATCGGCTTAACATCACCTTTGCCGACGCCGCAACGCGGAGTTCTTGGAGTGATCTGACCGACACGGATGGCAATGTGAAATATGTTTGGGAGAACAACAGCAACATGCTGACAGCCATCAAGCATGGCACGCAATATGTACCCTTCTATGAGGCACTGACCTCAGCCGGGCAATACCACACTATGACGCAATTCGAGACAGTCGATGCCGAGCGATCGAAGATAAAACTGCAGACCCTCTATGGAGTGAAATATGATCTTGCAGATGGCAACTACGTCTATCCGGTGGCGGCGGGGGATGCCATGTACTGTTGTCATCCCATCAGCGACGAAACCGAGATAACCGGCACAGCCGAAGGAGTCCGGGTCGACATGCATCTACCCGGGACATTCCGCTACGAAGATCGAGTCAACGACCTCACATCGCTTGCCGACTACTCCTACGTCTACACTGCCACTACCCTACAGGATGTTAACGACAATAACGTAATAGCCAACACCTCGCACTTCAACTCAGCATGTGCGATAATAAGGTATAACATCACCAACAGCATAACCTCCGATATCATAATCACCGGTATACGGATGGAATCGAACGACCGGACTCCCCTCTTCCCCGATGTAGTCAGACTCGAAGCCGGAGACATAACCGAGCAGTCGGACAAGACCGGCTACTTCAGCGGACTTACCACAGAGATCAACTCTGTGATCATACCCCGAGGAGAGAAGGGTGTGTTCTATAATATTTGTTTCCCGGTAGATGGGAACTTCAACAGCGTGCCCTTGAAATTTACCATCGACACTAACTATCTCACCTATCAACTGCGGCTTGACAGCGACCTGATCACCAATCACAAATTTGAGGCCGGGAAGATCTACACCTTCAACTTCGATTTAGGAGAAAAAGAGGTAAAGCTCAACACGATAGAGATCGCCGAATGTACGACCTACAACATCGACAACACCGAATCGCTAAGCGTAGTCATCACCCCGAACTCCGAATGGGATCAGACCGACGACACGCCGGCGCAGATGGTATTTGTAAGCCTCGGCATGACCACTGAAATCGATGGCAAAGAATATGATGTGCTCTGGGCAACGAGCAACATCGGGGCAAGAGAACCGATAGAGACCGGACATCACTATGCATGGGGAGAGGTGGAGAAGAAATCGGAAACGCTCTACTCCCCCGAGGGGTACACAGCCGGGACAGTGTCGGGCGATATACGCGGCACCGACTATGATGCCGTGAAGAGATATTTGGGAGAAAGCTACTGGATGTGGACCATGCCCACCAAAGAGATGTGGGATGACATCATCAACAACTGCGAATGGAAGTGGCAATCGGTGAAGATATCGGAAGATGCACCCGACTCCGAAGACAACCTCAACTTCGATGCATCCGTATGGAAAGTCACCAAAAAAGATGAAGGGGGAAATATCGTGGGGGTGATCTATCTGCCCATCACCGGCTATTCGGGTCTTGACAGCAAGAGCGGCACCTACAAGAAGGTAAACAAAGCAGTGTGCTACTACTGGACATCGACACCATCCACCGGATCAGGCTCCGGAGCGACAGAAACATCATGGGCATTCTCGACATCATATTATATCGACACCGAAGGTGGAGGCAATGGACACATGAGCGACCCGGCGATGGTGGAATGTGAGCGATATAACGGATATTCAATCAGACCCATATTGCTGAAAGAAAGGAACTAAGATATGAGAAACATCATACTGCTACTCACGCTGATATGTCTGACATCCTGCGCCACGGAGGCTCTGATGGAAGAGGCACGCACTCCACTCGAGATACGTGTGGATGTGGTGGCATACAATCAAGATGTCAAAGATGTGTCAACACGCGCATCGATCAATGGTATCTACACCACCTTTGCCGTTGGCGATGAGATAGGACTCTTTGTGGTGAATGAAAAGGGAGAAGTAATAGCCGACAACTACAGATATAAAGTTCAGAAGACCGGTCATGTATATCGTGTCGACGATGCCGGCAATGTGATTACCTCCGATGTTTACTACGACGAGAACTATCGCTACTTTGCCTACTCTCCCTATAACGCTCGATATGATGGTTACACATCAATCGATGGAATAGTGGAGAAGCACAAAGAGCTGTTTCCAACGCTTTATTCCGACCAATCGAGCGAAGATGTGTATAATGCCGCCAATCTGCTGATCTGCCGAGATGCGGAAATCTCGGGAGTGACCATGAAGCTGACATTCACCCACGCCATGAGCAGGCTGAAGATCTATTATAATGGCGAAGATACCGACTTGGAGTTAGAGAGTCCGGTGACCCTTGATCAGATGTATAAACCGGATGGAGAAGTGACCTACAGTTACATTGCCATACCACGCGACAACGTGGAGGTATATGGGAGGGCACTTGCGACGACTACTGATGAAGAAACTGAGATAATTGGGTACTCCTACTGGCATGCCTACGTAGACTTGAAAGAGAACCGATCACACTATGTCACCATCTCCTCCCAGCCATTGGTATCCTACAAGACATCGGGAGTGGATATGGGATTGCCATCGGGGTGTATCTGGGCGAGCCATAACTTCGGCACTGAGACTGCCAAGCAGCAAGCCGCGAGGGGTGGAAATTGGTATGATGCCGACGGCAATATAAGGACCGATCTTATGGAGAGTGAACTGCATGAGAATTTCGATCGAGGCGACTACTATGCTTGGGGAGAATTGGACACTAAATATGAACAACCGGCGATAATCCTTAATGATAGCGGGGTAATTACCTCCACCGGCGACGCCTTGAATGGCAGCGGTGGAGTGACGCCATTGATATCCGGATCGAAGAAGGGATATTATCCGGGCACATATATCGATCTCGGTTACACCTACGCCAATATCGATGGCAACATCGCCGGCACGGAATATGACGTGGTGCGCAATAAGCTCTGGAAAGGGGAATGGCGTATGCCCAATGAGAATGAGGTGGATGAGCTGATGCGTAATTGCACGATTGAGGTGTATGACTGGTATTATGAGGACAATGTGCGCTATGCACCCTGGATAGCGGCTACCGACGGAGATGGCAACTATATCAACTTGCATGCCTACAACTCCGAGTTTTATGGCACGGAGGATGTAAGGCCTTATCGCTACTTGGTGGTGATATTCAAATTCACGAGTATTATCAATGGCGAAGTGCTCTACTTTCCTGGCGGGACATGGAGTGACTGGAGCATAGATATGATGGCATGTGCATCACGCAATTCTAATGGAGTGATATCCGGTGGTATTCCGAAAGAGGACTATGGCGGCATGTATTACTTTGCCTCTTCGGCATCGCACGACCATATCGACTGCTCGAGTTATATGGAGATGGAGGTAAAGCATACTTTAGATGGGACCGGGAAAATTATCAACGTTGCTCCCATAAAGAAGCAATCCTCATACGTCAATCATAACGGCGAGACAGTGACTTTGATGGGTTTGACGCAGAATGGTCACCGCTACACCGGCATGCTGGTGCGTCCGGTGTATGGAGGCAAGAACTGGAACGTAAACGAATCTACCCGCGATGTGATCCGCATAAATATAGAAGAGCGATGAAGAGAGTGATCTACTTGACATACATGACGATATGCCTTATAATGGCGGCATGTAGCGACGACATTTATCTGCCGTCGGACGCAGTAGTCGGGCATGTGATGCGGTTTGAGGTCGAAGTGTCCGATCAGGCAGCCACGCGAGGGGATGTATTGTCGGTGAGCGACAATAAGATCACCAAAGACATCAAAGCGGGAGACTCCTTCGGAATGTTTATCATCGACGGTACGACAGGAAAATTCGTAACCGAAATCGAGGGTAAGAATGCCAGGAACATTAAGATGACGACACCCGATGGGAGGGTATGGAATCTGAACTCCGAGATCAAAGAAGTGGTGCATAAGTTGGGCTACAAGTATATGGCATACTATCCCTACTCCGAGGCGTTCGACGGCTGTAACGGACCGGCAGATGTGGCGGCGCTTCTCACACCGCCGGCAGAGGATCAGAGTCTACAGGCAGCCACCGACTGGCTTGTAACCGAGCCCACCTCCCCCGGCACGAATGCCGTCACCACCTTGATATTAAGGCACAAATATGCCAAGATCGACATCTACAACTCCTATCTTCAGGAGCATGTATGCGACTGGGCTTCAGCATATAAGTTTACCAAGACCGTAGACGAGAACAATGTGGAGCATTATCGCTACATCCTCGATGCGGAGAGTCCGGTGGCGTTGCCGATATCGGGTAAATATTCGATAGGCAACAGCCTGACGGGGATGAAGCAGTTATCCTACAAGCGGGATGATGTGAGCATCGTCAATGGCACACACTCCATCATATACACCTATCGGGTTGATGAGCGGTGTGCCGTGGATCTTGGTTTGCCGTCAGGGGTGAAGTGGAGTCCGATTAATTTTGGTGCGGAGAGCGACTCATATATGGATGCAGAGGAGATCGCGAGTGTGCAGAACGTGCTCGGGCGTCGTTTGGCGTGGGGAGAATTGTTTGAGAAGGATATCTATAATTATAGCACATATATCAACGATCCCTACCAGGAGAATGGGGCATCGTTGTTGCCGACGAATATCTCCGGCACGGCATACGATCCGGTCTATCAATACTGGGGAGGGCATTGGACCATGCCGAGTTCGGATGATCTTCAGGAATTTATCGACAATACGGAAGTGGTGAATACCGAGACTGTCTATTGCGAAGAGTTGAACAAAGATGTATCGAAGGTCACCTTCCGCAGCAAGATTAATGGCAACGAGATTTCGATGCTTAGCAATGGCTACATCAATAACTCGACATTGACTGCCGGGAGCTACATCTACTATATGTCAGGGAGCATCGGAGGCTATGCCTATTGCTACACATTGACCAATAACCCGTCACTTAGAAGAGCCGGAAATCATCGTTACTTGGGGTATAATATTCGTCCGGTGCTGAAGGAGATGTACACCTATACGACCGAAGATAAGAAAGAGATTGTGACGAAGCATATCGATGAACTGGCTATAGACTTGGGAATCACCAAGACAGTCACAGAGGAGGTCGAGGGAGAGAGTCGGGAGGTAACCTACAAGGTGTTATGGAGTCCCTTCAACTATGGGGTTGAGTCGAAAGTAGAATTGCATACATACAATGGAAGTGCCATCGATGAAGATGGATATTTGTCGTCATGCACCGGTAGTCCCGGTATAAGGCTTGCGTGGGGAGATACAGAAGAGCCGGCAAAGTTCAGTTATAACGACTACATGAGCAGTCCGATAGCTGCGAAGTATGCATACAACAATGAATCGACGACCTCTTTGGACACTCGCGACTTAAAAGAAGAAGATGACATCGTGCAGCTCAACTGGCCGGAGGGGTGGTATATACCGACGGCGAATGATCTGCAGTTATTGGTAACAAACACGACGATAGAGACACAGTCCATCAATGGTAAGACATGGTTCAAATTGACGGGTAAAAACGGATATGATGGTAGCAGCATCATGATACCTGCCACCGGCTATGTCGACAACAAAGATAATGAAGAGACATGGGGATCTGACGCCTACCTACAGAGCAGCACAATCGGCACCAAAGGGAGCAATCTCACGGAGCCCTATACCGTCTACGTATTGCAAGTAAAAGCAAAAAAAATGCTACCGACCGCAGGCCGCCCCACCGGCTTCATGCTCCGCCCGGTAAAATACGTCAGAATAGACTAACGCCCATTATAACACTGCCCATAACGTCACCCTACCGTCGAGCCAAGAGCGCCTTCCTTAAACTTTTGGGGTCGTAAAGGCGTATAATTTTGAGCAGATTTTGAAACTAACATCGGTTACAAAGTACGCATTGCGCCCGCTGTAAGTTTCGGAATGTTGGGATAAAATTTGTTAATATGGGGATAAAAGATTAAATTTGCAATGCGGTGGAGACCGCTGTAAATAACATATAAAGAAGAAGCGTATCAAGCTTATGCCTTTACAGGAAATCGCCAATTTCATAAACACGAAGGCAAAAGCGGTCGATAACGTTCATGCTTGTCGTATATCCACGTCCCGCCATGGGGAAGATAGCGATAAAGGCGTGAGGGTGGACTGTTTATTTCGTGTTGGGCGTTTGGCGATGCCTCTGTAAAATAAGCAAGAAACATCCCCACGCTTCTTTGTAGATAATAGTAACTAACTACAAAAGAGAGTCTCTTCGAGGGTGATGGAAGAGACGGCAAGTAACCGACATGAAAAGGACAGTAAAACTACTAATGATTGCATTGCTGACGGCATGCATGATGGGATGCAGCAAAGATGATCCGGAGGATACCGGTAAAATTGATGCCGACAAAAATGTAGCAGACCCTGAAGGGACAGTAACTCTATCGATGCGCAATGGAGATGACACGACGTTAGATGGATTTGGCATTGGCTCCGACAATAACTTTCATTGTACCGAAAATGGTACGCAATATTTCTTTGTAGATCTCGGTATGGTAAAAGGACTTGGAAATGTTACCATAATTCCGACATCAGGATGGGCAAGAAGAGTCAAGGTAATACCTGGACATGGATATGTAGCAGCTAGGATAAATAATGTTTATGGAATTGGCTACGATTACGACAATCCTAAGTTTTATCGGATTTATGTAGAGGATTATATCGGAGAGGCTGTAACAAATGGAGTGATCGGTTTTGACATCAAATATCAGGTTCCATTTGCCGGCGCGGAGGTGCCTATCTCTGTTGAGAACGAGAATGTCGTACTATCAAAAGATAATCCGACAGTAGAAGTCAAGACTACCAACAAATCCTTCACCAACTTCAGTGTTGTCAACAAATCTTTGGCAGAAGTAACTTCTATACAAGACGATGTAGCACAATTCATCAAAACAGGTGTAAGGCTTAGTATGCCGACAAATCCGGATTTATGGCCGGGAGAAGACACACAAGGCACAATAGAGTTGAAAACCGGCAATGGCGATGTGACAACTATCAACGTAACCATCAAGGGTGTAGGCGATTTCATTTCAATACCTGAGAATAAAATTACGCTCGAGCCAAATGAAACCAATTACAATAACTATTACAACGATCCGCGTGTAATTGAGTTTATGACAAATATCGATCGCTCTCAGATTAGCGTCAAGACATCTGTAGATTGGCTTAAGGCAGAGGTTCAGAGCAACACAATCGTTATCAAGAACTCCTGCAATACATCCTTAACAAAACGAAAAGGGACAATCACACTTTCCTACCAAAGCGTCTCAGAGACAATCGATGTAGAGCAAGAGGGATTTGCATTCATACCTACATTCTCGGATATAGAGATTGATGCATTGGGCATAACCGGGCAATACCAAGATATCTATATTGACTCGAGCAAAGGATATACATTAAATTGTCAATATTTTAGATATGAAGTAAGAGAAGGCTCGGAATGGTGCGAGATAGATAATAACTATAATGGTCATAATTACTATTACTTGCGAGTAAATAGGAACGACTCGCAAGAGAGCCGCGAAGCGATAGTCGATGTATATTATAAGAATTTGTTTAGTGGATTTGATGAGACACTCTACACCACCTTTAAAGTAAAACAAAAAGGGAAAGAATAACACCCAAAACCGCGACAAGAATAATCAATGGCGATGTCGAATATCAAGGCATCGCCATATTTTTTTGGAAAATTTGAAAAAAAGAGAAAATTTTCTTTAATTATTGGCAAATAAGTGCTATATTTGGAGATTGAAAAAAAATTGGAATAAACACCAATCAAATACCATAACACAATAAAAAACCAAAAGGCAGTGACTAAGAAATTACAAATCAGAGACTTGACGCTGCGCGACGGCCAGCAGTCTCTCTTCGCCACCCGCATGAAGCAGGAGAATGTAGACAAACTACTTCCCCTCTATCGTGATGCAAAGTTTTATATTATGGAAGTATGGGGAGGAGCAGTTCCCGACTCAGTAATGCGTTATCTTGGGGAGAGCCCCTGGGATCGTCTGAGATCATGCAGCAAAGCCATGAAGGGTATCTCCCTCCTTTCAGCCCTCTCGAGAGGGCGTAACCTCTTCGGCTACGTTCCCTATCCCGACAGCGTATTGGAAGGCTTCTACAATAAAGCCATCGAGAATGGACTGAACGTAATGCGTATCTTCGATGCCCTCAACGACATCAACAACATCAAAGGCTCGATCGCAATGATCAACAAGCTTGGAGGCGTATCCGACACAGCAGTATGCTACACAGTCGATCCGAAGGGCACACCTGAAGCAGAGAAAGTGTTCACCGACGAATACTTTGTCAACAAGGCTCTTGAGATGGAGAAACTTGGTGCAAAGATGGTGACAGTGAAGGATATGGCAGGCCTTGTAAATCCTGCCCGCATCTACAGCCTTATGCCGAAGCTGAAGAAAGCACTTAAGGTGCCTGTAGACTTCCACACCCACTGTACACCCGGTTATGGTTTGGCATCAGTATTGACAGCGATCATCCAGGGCGTCGACATCGTCGACACCAACATTTGGTGGTTTGGCGGCGGTTCGGCAGCACCGGCTATCGAATTGGTAGACATCTTCTGCCGCAAACTTGGTGTAGAACTTGAGGTCAACATGGAAGCCGTAGCGAAGATTCGTCACGAATTGAAGGAAGCACGCAAAGCCTTGGCAGACTTCGACTTGAACAAAGACAAATGGCCGAAAGACTTCGACGAGGCATACAAAGTTATGCCCAAAGAGATCGATGCCGAATTCGACAAAGCCATCGAGGCAGCAAAAGCCAACAAAGAGGAAGAACTCTTGGCAGCATGTCACAAGATCGAAGAATACTTTGGTTTCCCGAAGCCCAACGAATTGGTAAAGAATGCCGAAGTACCGGGCGGTATGTACTCGAACATGGTAGCGAACCTCCGTTCGCTCGGCGCCGAGGATGTGCTCAATGAGGCTATGGAATTGATTCCGAAGGTAAGACGCGACGCCGGACTTGTACCCTTGGTAACGCCGACCAGCCAGATCGTAGGATCACAGGCAGTGAACTTGGCAATGGACCGTCGTGCCGGCAAGCCCGACTATACCAACAAGAACAACCAATTCATCTCCTTGGTAAAGGGAGAATATGGCACAACACCAATAGCAGTAGATCCTAAATTCCGTGAGCAGATCACAGGCTCGGCAGAAGAGAAGCCCTACGACGTAAGCAGCTACAAGACACCCGCCAATCCTGAATTGGATAAATTCGGTGGCGTGAAGTTAGCAGTCAACGAAGAAGAATTCCTTCTTCTCGAACTTCTTCCGACAGTAGCGAAGACCTTCTTGACCAACAAGCGCAAAGCAGAATACGAGGCTAACAAAGCCGCCGCACCTGCCGCCGTAGCGGCAGCACCTGTAGCCGCCCCTGTCACCGGCGAAGTGTTTGCCGCACCAATGGGAGGCACCGTGCTTGAGCTTCGTGTCAAAGTAGGCGACACAGTGAAGAAGGGCGACGTAGTGCTCGTGTATGAAGCCATGAAGATGGAGAACGACCTTGCATGTGACAAGGCAGGCGTAGTGAAGCGCATCCTCATCGGCGAAGGCGACGTGATGGGCACCGGACAGGCGCTTATCGAATTTGCCGGTGCCGGCGAAAGCGTAGCTCCTGTAGCCGCAGCTCCCGCACCTGCAGCCAAGGCAGAACCCGAGGCAGTAGTCGTAGAGGGCAACGGCGAAGTGATGAAAGCACCTATGGGTGGCACCGTACTTGAGTTCAAGGTAAAACCGGGCGACACCGTGAAGAAGGGTGATGTAGTCTTGGTATACGAAGCCATGAAGATGGAAAACAACCTCACGAGCGATCGTGAAGGCACCATCGCTGCACTCCTGATCGAAGAGGGTGAAGTAATGGCAACCGACCAGCCCATCATCGAGTTCGGTGCAGTGAAGGGTGGCGCCAAGCCTGCTCCTGCTCCCGCTGCCAAGCCTGCTCCTGCACCCGCTGCCAAGCAGGCAGCAGCTCCCGCACCGAAGGCTGAAGTGAAGAGTGTAAATCCCGTCGACATCAACAAAGCATTGTCACCCGTAGAGGGTGGTACGGCAGCGAAGAGCGTACTCCCCACAGGTCGCAAAGAGAATACTCCTACCCTCAAACTCGGCGAGGGCACAACTCTCGAGATCAATGTATCTCCCGACGGAGGCATCTCAATCCGCATCACCACAGGTAAATAATCTGACAAAATCTTGAATATGCTAAAGGCAAGCGTCATGGACGCTTGCCTTTTATTTTTTTCATAAACCATCGTTGGTGAGTCCCCCTTGAACGAACGGGCAAAAGAACAGGGCTGTGTCATATTCACATGTGACACAGCCCTTAACTTAACCTAAAATCCTATGAGTACAAATAATACTAAAAAACTGAAGAACCTACAAATTTGAACAATCTTTCAAACCGGAAGAAATTTTACTTGATATAACATTTACATTTAGAAATCAGAGACTCCGGGAGACGAGGCATAGCGCCATTGCAAGTGCAGACGAAAGCACTTGTCTCGACAGCCAAAGCATGAGCTTCCTCGACGCTTCTGCCATGGAGCAGAGAGGCGATGAAAGCACCGGTGAAGCTATCGCCGGCACCGACAGTGTCTGCCACCTCCACGATAGGAGTGGGGAGGAAAGATATTTTGCCGGGAGTGAAGACATAACTGCCATCAGTGCCACAAGTGAGGATCAAGAGTTTGAGGGCATACTTGCCGAGGATGATCCAGCACTGGTCCTTGAAATCGATGCCGGGATAACCGAACATCTGGCTAACGAGACCAAGTTCCTCATCATTGATCTTCATGACATTACAACGAGAGATCGACTCAGTCAGCACTTCGGGAGTGAAGAAATTCTGGCGCAGATTGATATCGAAGACCTTGTAAGTGTCGGGAGTATTGGGCACGGCATCGAGGAAATTGAGGATAGTGCGACGAGACACTTCACTGCGTTGGGCGAGCGAACCGAAGCATACAGCGCGAGTTCTCTTAGCGAGCTCCATGAGGTCGGAAGTCCAGGGGATATTATCCCAAGCCACACCCTGCACGATGTTATAATGAGGAATTTTCTTCTCATCGAGAGTTACATCGACAGTACCGGTGGGAAAATCGACAGTCTGGATATAATCCGTGTTAAGTCCCATCGAGGTGAAGGTATCCAAGATTTCACGACCAAGGTCATCCTTGCCAACGGCGCTGATGACACGGCTTTCGATGCCGTATTGAGAGACATGGTAAGCGAAATTGGCGGGAGCTCCGCCGATCTTGCGGCCCTCGGGGAGGCAATCCCAAAGCGCCTCACCCATACCGACTACTATATTTTTTTCATCCATAGCTAAATGAAATTGAGTTTTTATTAGACTATAATCTGTTAACAAAATTACTTTTCCTTTCTAATATTAAGAGAGTAAACAGCAAGATAAGCAGCGCCTACGAGCATCACAGCCACAGCGGCCCACTGCGCACCGATACCATCAGCGGCATATCCCATAGCGAGAGGGAAGAGTGTACCGCCGAAGAGACCCATGATCATCAAGCCGGAAACCTCATTGCGATAGTCGGGCTGATCGATAAGAGCCTGAGAGAAAGTAATGGGGAAAATATTAGAATTACCGAAACCGACGAAAGCGATAGCTATATAGAGCATCGCCAGCGAATCGGCGAAAAGGAGGAGAGCCAAACCAACAGCGATCAAAGCCACGCTGATGATAAAGAAGAGCTTCGAAGAGATCTTGCGAAGGATAAAAGCGCCGAGGAAGCAACCGATGGTACGGAAGATGAAATAGACGCTTGTGGCGAAACCGGCTTCCTCAAGAGGGAGATTGAGGCGCTCCATGATGATCTTGGGAGCGGTGGTGTTGGTGCCGACATCGATGCCGACATGGCAAACGATGGCGAGGAAGCAGAGCAAAACGAAAGGACTGCTCAAGAGTTTAAGACACTCCTTGATGCTGGAAGCCTTATCGGGGCGAGCCTCCTGAATGGGAGTAGCAGCGAGTGCAGCCACAGAGAGGAGGCAGACCAAAGCATAGATCAAGAAGAGGACTCTCCAACCGAGGCCGAACACCGGGAAAAGAGTTGTAGCGCCCCAGGCCATCAAGATCGGCGCGAGGAACGAAGCGATAGCCTTAACGAACTGTCCCAAGGTCAAAGTAGAAGCCAACTTATCGGAAGAGATAAGATTGCTCACCAAGGGATTGAGCGAAGTTTGCATCACGGCATTACCGATGCCCAAGAGAGAGAAAGCGATAAGCATCGTATAATAATCATCGCCAAAGAGAGGCACGAAGAGAGAGACCAAAGTTATGACGAGGCTCACGAGCACGGTTTTCTTGCGGCCGATACGATTCATAAGCATACCGGTCGGAACCGAGAAAATCAAGAACCAGAAAAAGACGAGAGAGGGGAAGAGATTGGCTTGCGAATCGAGAAGGTTCAAATCCTTCTGCACATAATTGGAAGCAGTGCCAACCAGATCGACGAAGCCCATAGCGAAGAAGCAGAGCATCACCGGGATGATCTGAAGCATAGAGCTCTTGCCGGAATTTTGTGTTTGAGATTTCATGATTAATAAAATATTAGATCAAACAAATGAGTTAAACTATTTTAATTGGGAGAGGAGGGAGAGATGGGCGCTACACTGATCGAAGAGACCTTACACTTACGATCGGCAGAGACCGAGAGAGTGGTATAAGGAGACTGGGGGAATACCAAGTTGGTCAATGCGAACTTGCCATCATTACCGAAGATCTCGATGCTTGAGCGATCGATAAAGAATCGGAGGGAGAGGACTTTAGAGTCAGAGAGTGTAGGAGCTTTCGACACCACGCAGAAATCCTTGTTAAACTCAACGATACCGCTTTTATTACGATCGAACGACACGAGTTTTGCAGCCACATCGTAAGAGACCACGACAGACTCGCCGCCGGCATTTGATAGAGTCAACTCCACCTTAGAGGCCTCCTTGGGATCGATGGTAAGATCGATGGCGCAGATACCTGAATTGGCAGTGGGGAGTTGGAAAGACTGAGGACGAGCAGATATCTTGACATTACTGCGTTTAAGAGAGGGGCGGCCGACGATGCTTTCGACTTCAGGCGAGGGGATAGTCTTGAGGTATACTTGACCATCGGGGGCGGTGAAGAGGGAGAGGTCGCGCGGGAGGCTGTTGGCGCTACGATACTGGAGAGTAGGTACGATATCGGCATACTGCCAATTGCTCATCCATGCGATAATGGAACGGCGGCCGGAGGGAGCATCGCTCCAGCTGACAGTGGCATAATGATCCTTACCGAAATCCATCCACTTAATGGGGACATTGCCATCGGCATCGCGGTCGGGAGTAAACGATTTGCCATCATAATCGCCGACAAAATATTGAGTAGCGCTACCGCCGAAAGGACCACCGGGGTTAATGCTGCATATCATCACCCACTTCTCTTGGTCGGAGTCATCCACCTTAAGAGGGAAAAGATCGGGGCATTCCCACACACCATTTTGGGCACCCTCGCCACGTCCGAAAGAAGAAGAATACTTCCACTCCTTAAGGTCGGTAGAAGAGAATATCAGCATCTCATGGTCGAGAGGATGAGCGAGAATCAGATTCCACTTCTTGGCGACAGGATCGAAGAAGAAATTAGGGTCGCGAGCCTCCGACGAGAGAGAGAGCACCGGATTGCCGGGATACACCTTAAAAGAATATCCATTATCGAGGCTGTGAGCGAGACTCTGCACCTGGCTTGCGGCGGCAGAGGTATACAAAGCGATAACGGCATCCTTGCCAAAACCGGCATCATTATTATGGTCAATAGCGCAACTGCCGCTGAAGATGGCACCCAAGCCATTGGGAGTTAAGACGGCGTCATGTTCAGTCCAATTGACCAAGTCGGGAGAAGAGGCATGACCCCAAGTCATATTCTGCCACTTCGAACCGTATGGATTCCATTGATAATATAGATGCCACTCGCCATCCTTATAGAACATACCGTTAGGGTCGTTCATCCAGCCATACTTCGGAGTGTGGTGGAAAAGAGGGCGGAACTTTTCACGATTGGTAGTATCGAACTCATCTACCACCTCAAGATCCGACCAGCAGCGATCCGACTCAGAGTGGAGACCATTATTCGTAACGACATTAAGGGCGACTTTATGACCCTTATAAGGTGTCAGGTCGAAGGGCACCATATAATCGACAGCCGAAGTGGCGAGGCGCACATAAATGGTACGCTCAAGATTACCATCGACCAATACATTGACCGAAGCCTCCGAAGAAGCCTCGCTGACCGGGAGGAGGAGATACTTGCCATCACCCTCAACGCGCACTAATGTATTATTGACGCTGAAATGTTCGACCTTAACAGTCGACTCGGCGAAAGCGGGGAACAGCCCACACAATGCCAAGAGAGATGAAAAAACTAAACGAGTATTCATGATAATTAATTCGTTTAAAACACTTACGCCACAAAATTACAATAAAAGAGCAAACTAAATGAATATAAATGTTGCAATAGATATAATAAATGATACAAAAACTGATAAATGTCAAATAATGCAACAAAAAGTGTAAGCGATGGAACAAAGTTACCAAAAAATCACTATATTTGTAGGTGTAAAAAAAATACAAACAAGAACTAACTATCGTGAGAAGACTCATTCCCCTACTCGTAGCCTTGATTCTCGGGGCACTAATGATCGGTTGCAGCAAGTCGGAGCGGCGTTACAAGATTGGCGTGTCGCAATGCAGCCAAGATGACTGGCGATCGAAACTCAACGACGAGATCGAGCGCGAGATGATGTTTCATAACGAAATAGATGTAGAGATACGCTCGGCCGATGACAACAGTCAGAAGCAGATCGACGACATCGATTACTTTATAAAGGAAGGAGTAGACATCCTGATCGTGGCACCGAACGAAGCGAACGGACTAACACCAAAGATAAAAGAGGTGTATGAACGAGGCATTCCGGTGGTGCTGTTCGATCGAGATGTCAATGGCGACAGCTATACGGCGAACATCCGAGTAGACAACTATCGCATCGGTCAGATGGCATCGGAATATGCCGGCAACTTGGTGAAGGGCGATATCAAGGTGATCGAAGTACGAGGGCTTGACGGGTCGACACCTGCCGACGATCGGCGTTCAGGCTTTAAGCATGGAGCAGACAGCATAGGGAGGATAGACATCATAGCCTCGGCATGTGCGAGATGGAACAAAGAAGATGCGAAGATCGTGGTCGACTCCATGCTTCGGGAGCATCCGGAGGTGAATTTGATCTATGCACACAATGATCGTATGGCGATCGGAGCTTCCGAATCGGCGCGCGCCATAGGACGAGATGACATAAAAATAATAGGAATAGATGCAGCGCCGGAGATTGGTATACAAGCCGTGGCAGATGGAGTGATCGATGCCACCTTCCTCTACCCCACCGAGGGCCAACACATCATCAATCGTGCCATCGACATAATCGAAGGGCGTCCATACCCTCGAGATGAATACCTCCCGGTAGCCTCGGCAGTCGATTCGAGCAATGCCGGCATCTTGCTCTTGCAAAACAAGCAACTCACCTACGAGACAGACAAGATGAAAAAACTGAAGAAGCAGGTGGATGTCTACTGGGAGAAGCACTCGGCACAGACTGCCTTCCTATATGCCATGATTGCAGTGATAGTGCTGATGGCTGTAGTAGTATATATAATATGGAGGTGGTATTATCTGGCACAACAGCATCGGCACCAACTTCAAGAGAAGAACCGAGAGCTCGAAGAGCAGCGCGACCGACAGAAGATACTGAACGAACAACTGACCCAAGCCACCAACTCCAAACTTGTGTTTTACACCAACGTATCGCACGATCTGCGGACCCCATTGACCCTTATAGCCGATCCTATCGAGCAGATTCTCGACAAGCCGGACATGGGAGAAGAGCGAAAGAACACCCTCCTGCG
Source organism: Lepagella sp. (assembly GCA_051872035.1). Taxonomy (GTDB): domain Bacteria; phylum Bacteroidota; class Bacteroidia; order Bacteroidales; family Muribaculaceae; genus Lepagella. Next base: position 31,382 of record JBJEDL010000083.1, on the reverse strand, counting down.
GATAGCAGCGAAGAATGCCAAGATCCTCAACAGGCTGATCAACCAGCTACTTGACTTCCGCAAATATGAGAATGGGAAGCTCACACTCCATCGTGAGGAGGTAGACTTTGGCGTCGAAGCAAGAGAATGGGTGGAATCCTTCCGCTCAGTGGCGACACGTCGGCACATCAAGCTCAACATCGAGATGGCGGAGGGAGAGGATTATCGACTTGCCATCGACAAAGAGAAGATAGAGCGCGTCATCTTCAATTTGCTTTCCAACGCCTTCAAGAATACACCCGACAATGGGCACATCACCTTCGAGAGCTGTATTGAAGATGGGAAACTACGGTTTAGTGTCATCGACGACGGAGTGGGAATAAGTGAAGAGAATCTCACCAAGATTTTCGAACGATTCTATCAGGTAGATAAGGTAAATCCGGATGGTTCGGGCATCGGTCTGGCTTTAACGAAAGCCTTCGTCGAATTGCACACAGGCACGCTGACAGTAAAGAGCCAACCGGGACAAGGAGCACAGTTCACCGTAACTATACCTATCTGCCACATATCAGAAAGCACAAATAGAGATAGCGAAGAGCGACAAGAAGAAATCTCGAAGAGTGACGAGCAGAAACAAGAGAAAGTAAAAGGCATATTCTTGGAAGGTGCGATCAACGAGATCAATGCTCTCGAGACGACAGACGATGAAGGGTCAATAGAAGCGGAATCCCAAGTGAAGCCGGTGATGCTGATCATCGACGACAATGCCGACATCCGACTGATGATCAAAGAGCAATTCCGCGACCGCTACCAAGTGATCAGCGCCAGCAATGGCGAAGAGGGACTTCGGATGAGTGTGAAATATGTTCCCGACATCATCATATGCGATGTGATGATGCCGAAGATGGATGGATTCGAATGTTGTCGCCGCATCAAAGGAGAGGTGACGACGAGCCACATCCCGGTATTGCTATTGACAGCCTGCTCGCTTGACGAGCAGCGAGCCGAGGGGTATGACTCGGGAGCAGATGGCTATATCTCCAAACCCTTCTCATATAAGGTGTTGGAATCAAGAATTGCCAATCTAATCGAAAACCGCAAACGCATCCGCGAGCTCTACGACAATCAATTAAAGACCGACACCGGTGTCAAAGCAGACGCTGAAAAGAAAGATGCCAAGATGCCGGTAGAATCGAGCAAAGCGATCAAGAGCGTTGGTGGAGATATCGACAGTGACTTCTATCGAAGATTCCTCGAACTCTTGGAGCCACAACTTGGCAACTCCGATCTGAGTGTCGAAGAGATAGCCGGACAGATGGGATTGGGCAGGACACAATTCTACCGGAAGATCAAATCACTGACCAACTACTCCCCCAACGAGCTGATCCGCCACATCCGGCTGAAGAAAGCACGACGACTGCTCACGAGCACTGAGCAATCGGTAAGTGAGATTGCCTACGCCACCGGTTTTTCGAATCCGGCATACTTCACAAAATGCTTCCGTGAGGTATATGGCAAGACACCGAGCGAACTGCGCGAAGAGCTCTCCATCAAATAAAAAATAAGGAATTAATAATTAAAAAATTAGGAACAAAGCCTATTTTACCGGCTTTGTTCCTATACTTTTTTGCACTCAAACAAACATGTATTTTCTTGTATTTTTCAAGCTGTATTATAAATTTAATAATGTAAATTTTTAACAAATATCAAAAAAATTGATACAATGCAACAAAAATTGTAATGATTGCAACATGAATTATAACAGGTAGGAATGCATAATATGTAAATTTGCAAAAATTCAAATTTCCTTAAAATCATGAGAAAAGCGATCCTAATTGCGCTATTTATCCTGAGTACATGGATAATGGCGAAAGGACAGGACGTAACGATCCATGGGACTGTATATAGCAAGAGCGACAACGAGCCACTGATCGGAGCGACTGTTCAGTTAGAGAAAAACCCGAGTAAAGGAACATCCACAGATTTGGATGGAAACTTCACAATCACAATGCCCGAAGGGAGCCGCTTGGTGATATCCTACATCGGATATGAGACCGTGAAGGTCAAGGCTGTCGACGGGATGAAAGTAATGCTTGTTGAATCCTCGCAAGTGCTCAACGAATTGGTAGTTGTGGGATATGGTACGCAGAAGAAAGTCGATGTGACGGGAGCGATCACCGCCGTAGATGTGGATGAGATCTCGAAGCAGAACGAGAACAACCCTATTAAAGCGTTGCAAGGGAGAGTGCCGGGAATGAACATCACGGCAGATGGCGGTCCCTCGGGAGCAGCCACCGTAAGAATCAGAGGTATCGGCACGCTCAACGACAACGACCCACTCTATATCGTGGATGGGGTGCCGACCAAATCGGGCATGCATGAGTTGAACCCCAACGACATCGAGAGCATCCAAGTGCTCAAAGATGCCGCCTCCGCCTCAATCTATGGATCGCGAGCAGCGAATGGAGTGATCATCATCACCACCAAGCGAGGCAAAGACCTTAAAATCACCTTAGATGCGAGTGTCTCGGCACAATTCTATGTCAACAAGATGAATGTGCTCAACGCCGAAGGCTATGGCAGATCACTCTGGCAAGCCTACGTCAACGACGGACAAGACCCCAACACCAATGGTTTGGGTTACAACTTCAACTGGGGATATGACGCCTCGGGCAATCCGACGCTCTACAATATCAACATGGCGAAATATCTCGATGCTGCCGGCACTACCCCGGCATCGGACACTGACTGGTTTGACGAGACCACACGCACCGGTCTGATACAGAACTATAACTTCACCATTTCGGGAGGGAGCGACAGGGTAAAATCCTTCTTCTCCTTCGGCTATTACAAGAACTTGGGTATCATCAAAGATACCGACTTCGAGAGATTCTCCGCACGTTTGAACAACGAATACAAGCCTTTCGGCGACATTCTGACCATCGGCGAGCACTTCACCTTGAGTCGCACCGACGAAGTGTTGGCACCCGGCGGATTCTTACAGAATGTATTGCAATTCAATCCCTCCCTGCCGGTATATACCACAGATGGAGAATATGCCGGACCTGTGGGAGGCTATCCCGACCGCGAGAATCCGGTGGCACGACTTGATCGCAACAAAGACAATCGCTACGTCTACTGGCGCTACTTCGGTGATGCCTATATCAACGTAGCCCCCTTCAAAGGCTTCAACATCCGCAGCACCTTCGGTTTGGACTACTCGCAGAAGAAGCAACGCATCTTCACCTATCCCATCACCGAAGGCAACGTAGCCAACTCCACCAATGGTGTCGAGGCAAAGCAAGAGCACTGGAATCGCTGGATGTGGAATGCCGTAGCCTCCTACAATATCGATGCACGCAAGAATCATGTAGATGCCTTGGTCGGAGTCGAATTGATCAGAGAGACTTCGGAATGGTTTTCCGCCTACAAAGAGGACTTCTCGGTATTGAATCCCGACTATATGTGGCCTGATGCCGGTATCGGCACAGCGCAAGCCTACGGATCGGGCGACGGCTACTCCTTGGTATCCTTCTTTGCGAAAGCCAACTACTCCTACGACAGTCGCTACTTGGCAAGTGTAACGGTGCGACATGACGGTTCGTCACGTTTCGGCGCCAACAATCGTTTTGCCACCTTCCCCTCCGTATCATTAGGATGGCGCATCAACAACGAGAGCTTCCTTCGAGACGAAAGCTGGCTCAACGAACTAAAGCTTCGTCTCTCTTGGGGTACGACCGGAAACCAGCAGATCAGCAACTTGGCACGCTACTATGTATATGTACCCAACTATGGTGTCAACGAATCGGGAGGACAGAGCTATGGCACCTCCTACGACATCGACGGCACAAATGGTGGCAGCATCCTCCCTTCCGGTTTCAAGAGAGACCAGATCGGCAACCCCGACATCAAGTGGGAGACCACAACACAATATAACATCGGACTTGACTTCTCCTTCTTGAACTCACGTCTCTACGGATCATTGGATCTCTACTACAAGAAGACGAGCGACATCTTGGTGCAGATGGCAGGCATCGGCGCCATGGGAGAAGGAAGTTCACAATGGATCAACGCCGGCGGAATGGACAACAAAGGAGTGGAACTGAATCTCGGCTTCCGCAACACGACCTCCTACGGCTTCACCTACGAGATCACCGGCAACATTGCCGCCTATCGCAATAAGATCACCGAGCTTCCCGCTACAGTAGCCGCCAACGGCACCTTCGGAGGCAACGGAGTATATAGTGTGATCGGCCACCCGATGGGATCACAAGTAGGCTACATCGCCGACGGCATCTTCAAGAGTCAGGAAGAGGTGGATCAGCATGCCCTGCAAGAGGGTGCCGGAGTAGGCCGCATCCGTTGGCGCGACCTTGACGGCGACGGTGCCATCACCGAGAAAGACCAAGAATGGATCTACGATCCGACCCCTGACTTCACCTATGGTCTGAATGTCAACCTGCAATATAAAGACTTCGACTTCTCCATGTTCTGGCAAGGATCGCAGGGTGCAGACGTGATCTCCGACCTCAAGAAAGAGACCGACCTCTGGAGCGGACTTAACATCGGTTTCCTCAACAAGGGCAGCAGACTCTTGGATGCCTGGACACCATCGAATCCCAATTCCGACATACCGGCACTGACCCGCTCGGATGTCAACAACGAAAAGCGCGTCTCCACCTACTATGTAGAAGATGGGTCATTCCTCAAGCTTCGCAACATCCAATTCGGATACACTCTGCCGGTGAAAATTACGAGCAAAGCTCATATCAACAAACTCCGCTTCTATGTCAGCGCACAGAACCTGCTGACCATCAAGAGCAAGAACTTCACAGGAGTAGACCCGGAGAATCCCAACTATGGTTATCCGATCGCTACCAACGTCACCTTCGGAGTAAACTTAGTATTCTAATCCTTAACGTCTAAAACAGAACACAATGAAAAAGATAATATATGGCACGGCTCTGGCACTTGCGATTCTGGGGACAAGTTGCGACAGTTTTCTTGACGAGCCGGCACCACAGGGAGTACTCGACAACGCCCAAGTGATGACCCCGGAGAATGCCGACAACTTAGTGATCTCCGCCTACGCGATCTGGATATCAGCCGAAGATATCAACTCCTCCTTCTCGATGTGGAACTTCGACGTACGCAGCGACGATGCCTACAAGGGAGGCAACGGTACGGAAGATGGCGACGTGTTCCACGCCCTTGAGATCGAGCAGGGCATCATGACCACCAACTGGAACATCTCCGACATGTGGCAACGCCTCTACAACGCCATTTCCCGCTCGAATGCGGCACTTCAAGTGCTCGACAACATGAGCACAGAGGAATATCCCGAGCGCGATGCCCGCATCGGCGAGATGAAATTCCTGCGAGCTCACGGTCACTTCCTCCTGAAGCGACTCTATAAGAAGATACCCTTTGCCAACGACGAGATGCTCTCGCCCGAAGAATACAACAATCTGAGCAACGAGACCTATACCAACGACGAAGGGTGGCAACAGATCATCAACGACCTGGAATATGCCTACAAACATCTTCCCGAGACTCAAGCCAATGTAGGACGCCCCACCAAGAGTGCGGCAGCCGCCTACCTTGCCAAAGTCTATCTCTACAAAGCCTATCGTCAGGACGACCCGACGAGTCATAAGGTCACCGAAATCAACCGAGAAGATCTTCAGAAAGTGGTGGAATACACCGATCCGGCGCTTTATGGACAGTATGGACTTGCCGGCGACTACCACGACAACTTCCGTCCCGAGCCCCAATATGAGAATGGACCGGAATCAATCTGGGCTATGCAATACTCCTTCAACGACGGTACGGCAAATGGCAACTGTAACTGGGCATACGGACTGATCGTGCCTAACATCCCGGGTGTCACCGACGGCGGTTGCGACTTCTACAAGCCGAGTCAAAACCTGGTCAACGCCTTCCGCACCAACGCAGATGGACTCCCCTACCTCGACACCTTCAATGCCACCGACTATGACAAAGGATCAGACTATGCCGACCCTCGTCTCTTCCTAACCATCGGTATGCCGGGACTCCCCTATATGTTCAACAAGAACTATATAATGGATCGCACTGCAGTGTGGAGCCGCAGCAACGGTCTCTATGGATACTATGTATCGCTCAAGCATAATGTGGATCCCGACAGCGGCTACTTGGTGAAGGGTGCTTGGTGGGGGTCACCGATGAACCGCATCGTACTGCGTTATGCCGATATACAGTTGGTAAGAGCCGAGGCACTCGTGCAGCTGGGCGAAGGAATCCCCGAAGCGATAGCCATCGTCAACAGCCTGCGCACAAGAGCTCGCCAAAGTGTATCGATGATTTCCGACTACGAAAAGCTCTATGGTGTAAGGATCAACATCCGCAACTACAACGGCAGTTACTCGAAAGACGAAGCTCTTAAGATCGTGAAATTCGAGCGTCGCCTTGAGCTGGGTATGGAGAGCGAACGCTTCTTCGACTTGGTGAGATGGGGCGAAGCCTCCGAGACACTGAATAAATACTTTGCCGACGAAGCCGACAACTGCACCATCTACAGCGGAGCACAATTCACCGCCAACAAGAATGAATACCTGCCGATACCCTTCTCGCAGATCAGTGCATCGAACGGGCACTACAAGCAAAACATCGGCAACTGGTAATAACAACATGAAAAAGGAATAAAATCATGAAAAGAATAGATAAAATCATATATCTGATGCTGGTGATGGTCGGAGGGTGGCTTATGGCCTCCTGTTCAGACGACAACGACTCCACGTTGCGACTCGATGGCAATACACGCATCGAATCGATCATCGTGAGCGGCATGGAGGGAGAGATCGATCACTCCGCCAAGAGCATTGTAGTGAACTTTCCGGTGAGTCAAGATCTGACCAAGCTGAGTGTCGATGCGATCACCCTGAGCGAAGGGGCAACCTGCGACTATCCGGTGGGAACGACCTTCGACGGCACCATGCCCCGCGCCATTCGCGTGCTCAACGGCAACGTCTACAACACCTATACCCTCTACACCGGCCATGACCGTGTTGAGTTCCTCAGTTTCAAGCTTAATGGAGAATATGAGGGAGTGATCGATAACACGCTCCATGCGATCAATGTCTTCGTGCCAATGGAGAGTGACGAGACCTCGATGGTAGTCACCTACGAAGTGACCGAAGGAGCCACAGTGACACCTGAGTCGGGAACAGTGCTTGACTTCAGCAGTCCTGTCGAATTTACCGCCACGCTGAGAAGTGCGACCGAGAAATATGTAGTCACCGTGATCAAAGACGACATGTCGAGAGAGCCGAAGGCCTTCATCGGCAACAAAGCGAGTGCCGACCAGCTTGATGCCGAAGCGGCAGCCGCCTGGGCATGGATGCGCGACAATGTGCCGGGCACAACCTACGTGAGCCTTCAGCAGATCATCGACGGCGAAGTGAAGCTCGACGACTACAAGATGGTATGGGCACACTTAGACTTCACCGACTGGCCCTCACAGATGTGGGATACTCGCGACCAATTCAATAGCTACTGGCTGAGAGGAGGCAACATTCTAGCCACACGCGATGGTGCAAGATATATCAACGACGTATGGCGCATCGCCAAGAATCAGCAATCGCCCAACGACATCTTCGGTGGCGACGGATACAACACACTGTCAGCCGACATGGGAATCAGCATCACCGGCCATGAGAGTCATGCACTCTACAGCGGCATCGCCACAGAAGGTGGCAGAATCCTCATGGTGGGAAGCGGCTGCAAGAACTCGGGACGCACCCTGCAATGGACCATAGGCAGCGCCTACAGTTCGCTCGACGACTGGATGGAGAAGACAGGTGCGGTGGCACTTGGTTCGGGCGACACCTACGATGCCAATGTCATCACAGTGGCTGAATTTGAACCTTACGAAGCCCTCAAGGGATACATGAGTGGCAGAGTGATAGTAATAGGCAGCCCGGCATACGAATGGTATGACCCGAGCGGCAACAACAATCCCTATAGCGACAACCGGATTAAGTTGACCAAGAATGCCATCAACTATCTATGCCAATAACGAAAGGTAAAACATATAACCAATCACAAGAAACAAGAAAAAGATGAAAACCAAGATATCAACATATCTACTGCTGGCCGGAATATTCAGTTCGATAACGGCATGCAGCAGTGACGAACCTGTGATCACCGACCGCAATCTTGACGGCAGCGACCTCTACTATGCGTCGAGCGACCAAAACAAGCAAGATATCTACTACAAGCCTGCAGTGGGCTATGTAGGCGACCCGATGCCCTTCTACGACCCGGTGGAGGGAGACTTCAAGGTGATGTATCTTCAAGACTACCGACCGAACCAGCCGGTGACCTACCACCCTATCTGGTGTGTATCGACCAAAGATGGAGCGAGCTACACATCACTTGGAGAGCTGATAAGTTGTGGCGCTGCAACAGAGTTGGATGCAGCCCTCGGCACCGGCTCTACCATCTACAAAGATGGCGTATACTATACCTTCTACACGGCACATTCCCCCAATCCGGCAACGACCGGAGGGGTGAATGAGGCCGTGATGGTAGCCACTTCAACCGACTTCCGCACCTGGAGCAAGAATCACACTATGCTCGTGACCGGAGGTGAAGAATATAGCAACAGTGACTTCCGCGACCCCTTCGTGTTCAAAGGAGATGACGGTCTCTATCACATGCTTATTTCCACCAAGAAGAGTGGCAAAGGAGTCTTGGCTGAATACACATCCACCGACCTTCTGAAGTGGCAATCAGTCGGAGTATTTATGACCATGATGTGGGATAGATTCTATGAATGTCCCGATGTCTTCAAGATGGGGTCATGGTGGTACTTGGTATACTCCGAGCAACATGATGCGATAAGACGCGTACAATATTTCAAAGCCGAGAGCTTGGAGGGGCTCAAGAAATGCACCGAGGGCGATGCCGGACTTTGGCCTGACGACCATGAAGGGTTCTTGGATTCACGCGGATTATATGCCGGCAAGACAGCGAGCAACGGTGCCGACCGATATATCTGGGGTTGGTGTGCCACCAAAGCTGGCAGCAGCAACACCGGCACGCCTGACTGGGGAGGCAACCTTGTGGCACACAAGCTGATACAGCATGAAGATGGCACACTTACACTGGGCGAAATACCTGCCATAGCCTCTCAACTTGGGGAAGTCTCCACGATATCCGGATTCAAATTGGAGGGAGATAGCCACAAACTATTACCGCGCCTCGGTTATAGCAACCGACTGAGTTTCCGGGTGACCACAAGCAGTGCAAGCGATCGCTTCGGTATATCATTCGGGCGTGGCTCAGACTCCGAGCAATACTACACAGTGATGATCAATCCGGAGAGTGATACTCGCCGCAAGATCAACTTCGAAGAAGAGGGTGGCGTAGGATTCATCGGCAACACCGATGGCTATCCCTTCAACACTCCGGCAGATGGTGTATATGACATTACCATCGTGACAGACAACTCGGTGGTGACAGTATACATCAACGACATCGCCTCCTGGACAGGCAGAGTATACACGACACCACGCAACTGCTGGAGTATCAACTCATACGGAGGCAACATCACCATCTCCGACATCAAAGTACAGAAAAAATAACAGGTAAAACTTTAAAATATCAAAAAACATGAAAAAATTTGCATTAGCTACACTTATGGCAGCGACCATCGCCGGAACAACGATGGCAGAAGAACCGACACTCGTAAAAACACTCTTCACTTCGGAAGAGGGTCAAACCGTGACATGGAATGCGACATTGTCATTTCCCGCTGAAGACTTTGCCGATGCTACAATACAAGCCGGCAACTACCTCTACATCACCTTCAGCGCTACGACTGACGTGATCGAGTTGAAATCCAACGGTGAGAAACTGCCCGGCACAGTCTATACATGGCTTGGCGAAGGGAAAACAGATCTCAAAGTGTACTTCACCGAAGATATGATCAGTGCCATTAAAGCAAATGGCGTAGAATTATGTGGAGCGAACTTCAGCGTAACCGGAGTTGGCATTTATTCAGATGGCACAACAGCCCCTGCCGGAGCAGTGTGGTGCGGCTACTTCTGGGTAGATGAGTGGAAAACTCTCGAGCTCTTCAAAGAGGCATTCAATGCGTACAATGGTGAGAGATATCTCGACATCTATCTCTCAGGAGAAGCAGACTACGACACTTACTTCATCAAAGTGATGACCTCATGGGAAGATAGCGGTTTGATCGCCAATAACGAAGATATCCAGCACAACCCGTATGTGGCAACAATAGACCTGACAGAAAAAGGGATCGATCTGTCTTCAGTGCTGACAAGCGACCGAATGATGATTCAGATGAACCCGGAGGGTGGAGCCCAATTCAACATCTGCGCTGTGGCGCTTCGCAACGATGGCGAGACCGGAGTTGTCAAGATCACCACATCGGATAGCGAGATAGTGAATGTATATAACATGCAGGGTGTTAAAGTAGCAAGCAACGTCGAGAAGACGACAGCAACACAAGGACTTCCATCAGGTCTCTACATTGTAGGAGACAAGAAAGTGCTTGTAAAATAAATAATTTAGTATTAGAATTTAAGGGGCATACCATATTCGGGTGTGCCCCTTTTTTATGTCGAAACAAAGATTGACGACAGAACGGGACTTGGCGAGGTGTAAAAAAATTATAGGGAGATGGCAAAAAATAGGGGTGATAGGGGGTGTAAATGAGAAAAAAATTGTAATTTTGCAGAACAATTGGAGGGATGGGGATGGAGATCAGGTCAAGAGATCTGAAAGCCTGTAATTTAGACATTTCTTTCGTTGTTTTAAAAAACGCTTTTATAAAATGGAATGGTTGATAGACCTCTTTAAGCCCGGCAATATGCAACTTGCGAGTACGATTTTGTTGTACTCCTTTGTAATATTCGCGGGTATCTACTTAGGTAAAATTAAGGTATTCGGCGTATCGCTTGGCGTGACATTCGTTCTCTTTGTTGGTATCCTGTTAGGGCACTTCGGATATACAGCGGAGACGGATGTTTTAAATTTTTTAAGAGAATTCGGATTAATTCTCTTCATATTCTCGATCGGTATGCAGGTGGGTCCCGGTTTCTTCTCCTCATTCAAGGAGGGTGGAATCCAGATGAATCTCTTGGCGATCATCGGCATCGCGTTGAATGTAGGCATCATGATTACGATTTACTTTCTGCAAGGGGGTTCAGAAGGGAGCACCTCGATCGAGCAGATGGTCGGCATTATGAGTGGTGCGGTGACCAACACGCCGGGACTTGGTGCGGCGCAGCAGGCACTGATCCAGGTGCATCCGGAGATGATGGATGTAGAGCAACAGATGTCGATGGGATATGCGGCAGCCTATCCCCTTGGCGTAGTGGGTATCATCCTGACTATGATTGTGCTCAAACTGATTTTCAAGATCGACACAGAGAAAGAGATAAACGAGATTGAGAGCGATGAGAAATCATCGGTGTTGGCACCCCATATCTGTACGTTCAAGGTTACGAACGACATGATCGATGGTTTGAACATGATGAAGATGCACACCATCATCTCGGTGGACTATGTGATCTCCCGTATCGAGAAGCCGGATGGCAAAGTGATTATCCCGACATCGCAAGATGTATTGGAGAAAGATGACCTGGTGCTGGTGGTATGTTCGATCCAGGATGAAGAGATCTTCAGTCGCTTCATAGGTCCGAAGGTAGAGAAGAAATGGGAGATGGAGCGCGGTCCGGTGGTGTCACGACGCATTTTGGTGACCCGCACACAATATAATGGAGTGAAATTAGGATCACTTCGTCTCCACTCGGCATATCAGCTGAATGTGACCCGCGTGAATCGTGCCGGCGTTGACCTTCTTGCCGCGCCCAACTTGCGCCTTCAGATGGGCGACCGCATCACTGTGGTAGGTAAGCTGGAGGATATCAACAACTTGGCACAACGTTTGGGTAACTCCATGAAGCGTCTCAACGAGCCAAACTTGATTACGATGTTTATCGGTATCTTCTTGGGAATCTTGGTGGGAAGCATCCCCTTGTTTATCCCGGGTATGTCAGTACCGATGAAGCTTGGTTTGGCGGGAGGGCCATTAGTAGTAGCAATCTTGATCAGTGCCTTCGGACATAAGATACACTTGGTGACCTATACCAACTCATCAGCGAACCTGTTGCTAAGGGAGATCGGCATCTGCCTCTTCTTGGCGTCGGTGGGGATAGCAGCCGGCAAGAACTTTGCCTCGACAGTATTCAACGCACAGGGAGCCACATGGGTGGCATACGGATTTGCGATTACGGTGATACCACTCTTGGTGGTGGGCATCATCGCGAGAGCGAAATATAAGATGAATTACTTCACGATCTGCGGTGTGATGTCGGGTGGCTACACCGATCCGCCGGCATTGGCATACTGCAACAAGCTTGCCAACAACGATGCACCGGCAGTATCCTACTCGACGGTATATCCGTTGACGATGTTCATGCGCGTGATTGCAGCTCAGCTGATCATCCTCTGCTTCCTGTAAGAGAGAGAGTTATACAGCTCTCTAAAGGGGTAATAAAAAAGTCTTTAAAGTCGCATTTGACTTTAAAGACTTTATTTTTTAGCTTCGAGCCATGTGGTGAGGATAATAGTGGCAGACATTTCGTCGGCGAGGCCTTTACGTTGTCGGTCGGACTTTTTGAATCCGGCTGTGATCATGTCACGGTGGGCGATGACGGAAGTGAATCTCTCATCGACGAACTCGAGTGGGATGTCGGGGATGAGTTTTTTGAGTTGTCCGACGAAAGGCTTGATATAGCGCATAGACTCGGAGGGGTTGCCATTCATTTGGCGTGGTTCACCGATGAGGATACGTTCTACTTGCTCCTTGGCGCAATACTCTTGGAGGAACTTCAGGAGGTCGCAAGTGCGGACCACCGGGAGGGGGTTCGCGGCGATCTGGAGAGGATCGGTGACAGCGACGCCGCAACGTTTGCGGCCATAATCGATAGCGAGGACACGCATGATTAATTAGGAATTAGGAATTAGGAATTAGGAGATAGGAATTAGGAAATGGCTACGCAGAATCACCCTAAGACAAACTCTTAGAGTCAGAGAGAAGAGGCAGAAAGAGGGTTAACGCTTAAAGAATAGGGTGTGTCAATTTAGGAGAATTGACACACCCCTTTTTTTGATTTGACGGGAAACTTACTTTTTGCCGAAGTAGCGAGCGTAGAGGCCGGCGAAGCCACGTCCGTGGCGAGCCTCATCCTTAGCCATTTCATGCACAGTGTCATGGATAGCGTCAAGACCCTGCTCCTTAGCGTTGCGAGCGATGCGCATCTTATCTTCGTTGGCACCGGCCTCAGCATACATACGCTTTTCGAGGTTGGTCTTAGTGTCCCAAACGACATCACCGAGGAGTTCAGCGAACTTAGCGGCATGTTCAGCCTCTTCGAAAGCATAGCGCTTGAAAGCTTCAGCGATCTCAGGGTAGCCCTCGCGGTCAGCTTGACGAGACATAGCGAGATACATACCGACTTCGCAGCACTCGCCGTTGAAGTGAGTATTGAGGTCCTTGATCATTTCCTCACCGGTGCCTTTAGCAACACCGATCTCGTGTTCGGTAACAAACTTAAGAGAGTCATCCTCTACGAGTTCATTAAACTTAGAAGCGGGTGCCTTGCAAAGGGGGCACTTTTCGGGAGCTGCGTCACCTTCAGCGATATAACCGCAGACGGTGCAAATCCATTTTTTTGCCATTTTTTAGAAAGTATTAGATAAATAAATTAATAGAAATCACAAGTGTAATGGAGCTCTCAAAAGTGGTATTTGAGAAAACCATACGCAAATATAACAAACAAAAACGAAAAAAAGTAACAAAATTGGGATAAAAAATTGAAAAGAGCGTAAAAAAAGTTATATTTGCAATAAATTAAAGAGACATTGGATATCAAGCATAGTATCGGCGATAGGATCGAGAGTGTTGTGGCTCGTCGGCTTGAGCATTCGGGCGTGAGGCGAGTTGTGGTCGGTGTCAGCGGTGGAGCTGATAGCGTCGCCCTCTTGACAGCCTTGCATCGCATCAGCACCGATATAAAAGTTTTGGCTGTCCATTGTAACTTTCATTTGCGGGGAGAGGAGAGTGATCGGGATATGCGTTTTGTGGAGCGTCTATGCCGACGAATGGGAGTGGATCTTAGGATAGTACACTTCGATGTGTCAGCTGCCATGGCAGAGGGGGGACTATCCACCGAGATGGCATGTCGCGAACTTCGATATGAGAAATTTCGCGAGATCAAAGAAGAGATCGGTGCCGACCGTATCGCAGTGGCTCACAACCGCAACGACAATGTCGAGACCCTGCTGCTCAATCTCATGCGAGGGGCAGGCATCCGCGGATTAGGCGCCATGAAAGAGGATACCGGGGAGATCATCCGTCCTCTGCTCGGCATAAGCCGTGAAGAGATCCTGCAATATCTCGAAGAGAGGAGGAGAGAGGATGAGTGTGAGGATAGGGATGAGAGAGAAGAGGAGGTGCTATATGTTACCGACTCCACCAACTTGGAGAGCGAATATCGGCGCAACTTCTTGCGCAACAGGGTGTTGCCGCTAATCGAAGAGGTATGGCCCGAGGCTCAGAAGAGCATCACCACGACGATCCGCAATCTTCAGCAAGAGGAGAGGATATTGGAGGGGATAGAAGAGAGATACTTCGACGCCGACGACACTCAGCTGAGTCTTGCGAAGGCTCGAGAATGTGAAGATCTTGAATGGGTAATACGGCGATTTATCGCTCGATATGGGGGGAATGTGACACAGAGCAAAGAGATCGCCAAGAGTGTGACAGCCCTACCCTATCAGTCGGGGAAGCAATGGCGGGTTGCCGGTGGGAGACTTCTCTTGGAACGCGACACATTGGAATATCTGCCCGATCGGGAAGAAGAATCGATCGAGATGGAAAGCAGGGAATATGAGATGAGCGAAGCACTCCTGAGAGAGATCATCACCTCCCCGTTAGACCGACTTTGGACACCGTTGAGTCCGTCAGAGATCACCTTTCGGAGACATCGCGAAGGGGATCGCATCGAGCCGATGGGGATGAAAGGGAGTAGGCTTGTGAGTCGCATCATGAAAGACAACAAGCTGAGTCAAAGGGAGAAAGAGGATGTGATAGTGGCGGAAGCTAAGGCTACCGGAGCTATCATTTGGGTGGAAAACTTAAAACGTGGAAGACACTATCCGGCAACTCGGGAATCTTCTACGGTATATGTGTATAAAAGGAAAACAAATCCTAACGAATTAGGTCAAACCGAATAACAAAGACAAAACACCTTTCTTTAGGTCATAAAAAAATAACAAAACCAAAAACTCAAAAAAATTAAATCTATCGCTATGGAAATAGGAGCAAACGACAGAGAACAGCTTCTCCGCAAAGGGATCAGCGAAGAGCAGTTGGCAGAACAGTTGAGAATGCTAAAAGATGGCTTCCCCTACTTGAAATTGGAGGGAGCAGCCACCATAGACAACGGCATCACCCGCCTGACACCCGAGATGGAATATGGCGCCATCGTCAACTGGGAGAAATTTCTACAGAACGGAGGTCGTGTCATGAAGATGGTGCCGGCGAGTGGAGCGGCATCCCGCATGTTCAAGAATCTCTTCTCCTTCGTCAATGGAGAGAGCAGTACACCCGACACCCCCTTCATGCATGAATTTTTCGGTAAGATCGAAGAATTTGCCTTCTTTCCGACACTCAATCAGACCGTGATGCGTCTGCATGGCAAGAGTGTGTGCAGTCTTATGGAAGAGGGTCGCTACAAAGATGTGGTATCGGCGCTGATTGGTGACGAAGGGATGCGCTACGGACACCTGCCGAAGGCACTGCTTCAATTCCACAAGATCATGGGAGACACTCGTACGGCACTCGAAGAGCATCTGGCAGAGGGGGCACAATATGCAGCGGGACAAGACCGCAAAGTAAAGGTACACTTCACCGTCTCCGCCGACCATTTGGAGCTCGCCAAAGAGAAGGTCGAAGAGGTATCAGCCCATCTTGGACATAAATATGGAGTATGCTACGAGATCAGCTACAGTCTACAGAAATCCTCGACCGACACAGTGGCGTCGAATCTTGACGGCACACCCTATCGCGAGAAGGGGGAACTCTTCTTCCGACCCGGCGGCCATGGTGCCCTGATTGAGAATCTCAATGACTTAGACTCCGACGTTATCTTCATCAAGAACATCGACAACGTAGTTCCCGACACCCATCGCGGAGCGACGATCCAATACAAGAAAGTGCTCGGCGGCACCTTGGTGGCAGTGAAACAGCGCATCGACCAATACTGTGCCGACTTGGAAGGCGGGAAAGTCGACGAAGCGAAGATCGAAGAGATCTTGGCCTTCATGAACGACGTACTGAGCATCCGCAGCAAAGGAGTGGAGGGAACGACTTTGGAGAGCAAATGCGACTATGCCTATGGCAAGCTCCACCGACCGCTGCGAGTCTGCGGCATGGTGCGCAACGAAGGCGAACCGGGAGGAGGCCCCTTCATGGTATACAACAGCGACGGCACAGTGAGTCCTCAGATCCTGGAATCGACCCAGATTGATCACAACGATGCCGAGGCAGAGAAGATGCTTCAAGAGGCAACACACTTCAATCCGGTGGACTTGGCAGTATCGGTGACCGACCACAAAGGAGAGAAATATGATCTTCGCCGCTATGTGGACAAAGCCACAGGATTCATCTCGCAGAAGAGTCGCGAAGGAGTAGAGATCAAGGCACTCGAATTGCCGGGACTCTGGAATGGAGCGATGTCTGACTGGAACACAATCTTCGTGGAAGTTCCGGCACAGACCTTCAATCCGGTGAAGACGGTCAACGACCTGCTTCGCAAAGCGCATCAGCCACTTCCTGTAAATGTGGAGGGATAAAGAGCCTCGACATAGAAGAAAACCCACTGCGCAGAGGACAAAAATGGTCATAGAAGCGCAAAGGGAAGATAAAATATGGTTCAAGGGGTAAAAAATCGCAAAAAAATTGTAAATTTGCATTCCAAACAGAAATGCAGATCCTTGAAACTCCATATAAATAACATATTAAGAACACTGATGATACTGACGGTCGTTGTGATAACAGCGACCGTCGGCTATGCCCAACCGGGATCGAGTAAAACGGATAAAAAAGAGAAGAAGGTGTATCCTCCTGGGAATGCCTGGACACTGAGTTATCCGCTTGGCGACAGGATAGAGAGCACGATGGACACGGTGCTCCGCGACTATCATCGTGAATTTGTGACCGCCTTACAATCAGATGCTTGGGCATCGACGGGGCAATTCACCGGGCCTGGCATCGACATGATTTACTTCAACCGGGAGCAGAACCGCCCCTTCTACTTTGAGAATGCGATAAGCCATTGGGTTCCGACTTTCGAGAAGCAGAAATTCTATAACGTCTACATACCCTACACTCAGTTGACCTACAAATGGGGTACCGGAACGGAGACACGCACCGACCATCTGAAGGCGACCTTTGCAGGGAATGTGAATCGCAAGATCGGAGTCGGGGCATGGTTGGACTATCCCTACACGAAAGCCTCGTATGATGCTCAGTCGGCCAAAGGGATAGGGTTTGGCGTATCGGGATACTACACCGGTTCGCGCTACGAAGTTCAAGCCTTCTACAATCACTACAACCATCTGAACAAAGAGAATGGAGGTATCACCGACGACCTCTACATCACCGACCCGGCGCAGCTGCAGGGAGGAGTAACGAAGATCGACTCCAAGAGCATACCGACACGTCTTTCGGCGACCCACAATCGACTGGTAGGGTCGGAATTTTATATGAACCATGTCTACAAGCTTGGTTTTTGGAGGGATATCACCCAAGAGGGAGACACGGTTCAGAAGCAGGAATATGTTCCGGTGACGAAAATCATCTACACCTTTGACTGGAAGAACTACCATCGACTTTTCTTGGATGCCAACGCCTCGGAGGCACAGAGTTTCTGGGAGAACACCTACTTCACCGCCAATGAGACCCGCGAGCACAACCGCTACTGGTCGATAGCCAACACGGTAGGCGTAGAGATGGTGGAGGGTTTTCAGAAATGGGCGAAATTCGGTCTCGGGGTGTATGCCACCTACGAGATTGACAAATATAGTTATGACATAGAGGGTATGGCAGACCGACCGGCAGATCCGACCGAAGAGGGAGAAACTCCGACGGGGTTGACACCGCTGCCGGCAGGTTATGAAGCGGGACTTGGGGAGACACGCCATCGGCTATGGGTCGGAGGGCGCTTGGCGAAGACCAAGGGGAGCATCATCCGCTATGCGGCAGATGCCAAATTCGGATTGTCGGGTGATGTGCTGGGCGATATCGACATCAGCGGCGACATCGAGACACGCTTCCGCTTGGGGAAAGACACGGTAAGAGTGTCGGCACATGGATTCTTCCGCAACGTCGAGCCCAACTATATGATGCAACACTATGTTGGCAACCACTTTATTTGGAACAACGACTTCGGCAAGATCCGCAGTTTCCGGGCAGAGGGCAGGCTCTATATTCCCTGGTCGAAGACCGAACTGAGGGTGGGAGTCGAGAATGTACAGAATCAGGTATACTTCAATACAGAGAGTCTGCCGCAGCAACATGGTGGGAGTGTGCAAGTATTCTCCGCATCGATCGATCAGAAACTGAGTTTCGGAATATGGAACTGGGACAATCGAGTGACCTATCAGACCTCGTCAAACTCGGAAGTGATACCCCTGCCCAAACTGGCGGTATACAGCAATATGTACCTATACTTCAAGGCCTTCAAGGCGCTGACCGTGCAGGTGGGAGTAGACTGCGACTACTACACGCGCTACTGGGGGTTGGACTATCAGCCCGCCACGATGACCTTCCGTCAGCGAGGAGGTGGCGGCGAAGATGTGGGCAACTTCATACTATCTAACGTCTATCTAAACTTCAAACTATATAAAGTGAGGGCATTTCTGATGTACTCACATGTGAATCAGGGATGGTTTTCCAAGGGCTACTTTTCCCTGCCCCACTACCCTATCGATCCGCACCAATTTCGGTTAGGTCTCTCGATAGACTTCACCGACTGACACACATAATCCGCACTAATATACATATCGGAAACGACATAAAATAAGCCTTCTCGCTGAGAGAGAGAAGGCTTTATGAAATATTGAAAAGCTGTAAATTACTTGGAGATGTTGAATTTCTTGCGGAGGTTGAGGAGCATGTCTTGAGTCATGGCATCAAGGTCGAACTCAGGCTTCCAGTCCCACTCTTGGCGAGCGCAAGTATCGTCGAGAGAATCGGGCCACGAATCGGCGATCTTCTGACGGAGCGGGTCGAGTTCATAGTCCATTTGGAAATCGGGTACATACTCACGGATCTTGTTGTATATGATCTCAGGGTCGAAGCTCATCGAGGCGATGTTGAAAGAATTGCGATGTTTGAGACGCGCGGGGTCAGCCTCCATGATTTCTACGGCAGCTCGGAGCGCATCGGGCATATACATCATATCCATGAAAGTTCCGGGCTTGAGGGGGCAATGGAATTTCTCACCCTTGACAGCGGAATAATAGATATCCACGGCATAGTCGGTGGTGCCGCCACCGGGAGGAGTGGTGTAAGAGATGAGACCCGGGAAGCGGACCGATCGAGTGTCGACGTCGAAACGGCGTGCATAATAATCGCTGAGGAGCTCACCGCTCACCTTTGTAACGCCATAGATGGTTTCGGGGCGTTGGATAGTGTCTTGGGGAGTCTTGACGTGGGGAGTGGAAGGGCCGAACGATCCGATAGAGCTTGGGGTAAATACTGCGCACTTCTTCTCGCGAGCCACCTCGAGGGTGTTGTAAAGTCCGCCGACGCCGATCTTCCAAGCGAGCTGAGGACGGGCTTCAGCCACAGCAGAAAGGAGGGCGGCAAGATTGTAGATAGTATCGACATGATACTTATCGACAGCAGCGGCGATTTGATCAGCGTTAGTGATATCGACGACCTCAGCCGGACCACTTTCGAGGAGGATACCCTTAGGTTCGGCGCCATTGATATAGCCACACACTACATGATCGTTGCCATAAATGCCACGAAGTTTCATGATCAACTCGGAGCCGATCTGACCGGTACCTCCGATTACAAGTATATTCTTCATTATCAGGTATAAATTTAAGGAAATTTTCAAAAAATCGCCTCTCCGGATGGGAGAAGGGGATAGTTGCTTAAAAAATCCGCCACAAAAATAAAAAAAAATACTGAGAAATATATAAAACTCAACCAACTTTTATTAATTTTGTGAAAAAATAAGGGATAGTTGTATGTCAAGACAAATAACTATCCGCAAAAGACTAATATCATGTATAAGAATTTTAAGACACATCTAGAGAAAGAACTGCAAGACATCAAAGATGCAGGGCTCTACAAAAACGAGCGAATCATCGTAACCCCGCAGAGCAGCGACATCGAAGTCGAGGCCAACGGCAAGCGAGGCGAAGTGTTGAACTTCTGTGCCAACAACTATCTTGGATTGGCAGACAACAGTCGACTTATCGAGGCAGCTAAGCGCGCTATGGATGCCCGCGGCTATGGCATGTCGTCAGTAAGATTTATCTGCGGCACTCAGGATATGCACAAGGAATTGGAGCGCGCCATCAGCGACTACTTCAAGACCGAAGATACAATCCTCTATGCAGCCTGCTTCGATGCAAACGGCGGTCTTTTCGAGCCACTCTTCACAGAAGAGGATGCTATCATCAGTGACGCATTGAACCATGCATCGATCATCGACGGCGTGAGACTCTGCAAGGCAAAGAGATTCCGTTATAAGAATGCCGACATGGCAGACTTGGAGCGTTGTCTTCAGGAGGCACAAACCTGCCGCTATCGCATCATCGCCACCGATGGAGTCTTCTCGATGGATGGCAATGTAGCTCCGATGGACAAGATCTGCGACTTGGCAGAGAAATATGACGCCTTGGTGATGGTGGACGAGAGCCACTCCGCCGGCGTAGTGGGCAAGACAGGACATGGCGTGGCAGAGCAATATAACTGCTATGGCCGTATCGACATCTTCACCGGCACATTGGGCAAATCATTTGGCGGTGCGATGGGTGGTTTCACCACCGGTCCGAAGGAGATCATCGACATGCTGAGACAGCGTTCACGACCCTATCTCTTCTCCAACTCGGTAGCCCCCTCGATCGTGGGAGCAAGCATCGAGATGTTCAAGATGCTGGGCGAGAGCGACGATATCCACACCCGTCTGATGGATAATGTGGAATACTTCCGCACTCGTATGCTCGAAGCCGGATTCGATATCAAGCCGACGCAGTCGGCAATATGCGCTGTGATGCTCTACGATGCGAAGCTCTCGCAAGACTTTGCCGCCGAGATGCAGAAAGAGGGTATCTATGTGACAGGCTTCTACTATCCTGTAGTGCCGAAAGATCAGGCCCGCATCCGCGTACAGCTGTCGGCAGCACACACCCGCGAGCAACTCGACAAGGCAATCGCCGCCTTCATCGCCGTGGGCAAGCGTCTGAATGTGATCAAATAAGATCTACACGATCATACAATAAAAGAGGATATATCGGAATGCCGATGTATCCTCTTTTATTATTAGAGATTTGAATTATTTCGATTGGGTGGAATCGGATGGTGCTAAGTCCTTGTTGTCGAGGTGGACACGGATCAGGTTGATCTTCTGGTGGAGAAGTGGGATCTTGTGCTCCAAGAGAGAGAGCTGACATCTCTGCTTATACAGCTGATAAGTGCGGGAGATCATCTCCTTATCGGTCGGCGAGAGTTTAACGCTCTTCACCTCGCGTGCTTGGCGATAAGAGAGAGTTACCTCATCGGGAGTGGATGCGATGAGTGCGGCGATGGAGTCGGTGACGCGACCGGAGAACATCACGGTGGTGAGTTGGTCGGTTTGGTAATTAAGACCCTGGTCTCGCGGCACGACGTCAGACTCGATGCTTTGACCGGAGGCAGAGACGGCGATCTGATTGAACGGCTTACCGGATAGAGCGGCGATGAGTTGGAATACGCCCGACTCATCGAGGCGAGCGGCGATGCCGGTGGCAGAGAGGGGGTATCTCTTTTGCGCGGAGGTGAGGATGATATAGCTACCGACTTCACGAGGGTTGGCTACCGTAGTGAAATTGAGGAGCGACTGATCGATCGAATCGCGGAGCGACTCAAGGCGCTGATTGGCAGACTCAATCTCAGCTTGAATAGCCTTGATGGAATCTTGGAGCGACTGCTGATAATCAGCCTTTGCCTTCTCGCCATCCTTATTGCCCGAAGCACACGAAGCGAAGGAGAGAGAGAGAAGAGAAATGGAGAGAGAGAAGAGGAGAATTGATTTTGTTTTCATTGGTCAGGTGTTAAAGGTTACGGGATAGGGTTTATAGACGGGTTACATCTTTGACGCCCTTGACGGTTTTGATTTTCTTCATCAGGGTGGTGAGTTGACGATTGTCGGAGACGCCAATCACGAGGAAACCCTGGAAGATACCGTCGTGGGAATCGATTGAGATGCTACGGAGAGCGGCACCCGCCTCATGAGAGATAATCGAGGTGATGTTTGAGACGATGCCAATATCGTCATTGCCGACAACACGGAAAGTGGCGGGGAGGACAGTTCCGGTCTTGCCGCTCCAGTCGGCACGGATCACGCGGTAGGGGTAGCGCTGCTTGATATGTTCGGCGTTGGGACAATTGTTTTTATGGATTTTCACGACGCCATCGCTGGAGATAAAGCCGAAAACATCATCGCCATAGATGGGATTGCAGCACTTGGCGAACTTATAACTCAAGCCATTGAGCGACTTCTCCCCTATCACGAGAACATCGTCATGCTTGGCGTGGTCGGCGTCATCGCTACGCATCTCGAACTCTTCAGCCGAAACATGTTCCGCTTCGCCTGGCATCACGGTAGACTCGACGTAAGAATTGAGGATCTTGCCGACATCGAGTTTTTCGTTGCCGAGGTCGGCGAAGAAATCGAGGGCAAACTTATAACCCAACTTCTTGATAAGTTTCATCAAGAGAGCCTCATCGATATCGATCTTTCGATTCTTGGCGCGACGGAGCAGAGCCTCCTTGCCGAGGTCGGCAGTATGTTGCTTCTCCTCATTAAGTTTCTGTTTGATCTTATTGCGAGCACGAGGAGAAGTGACTATATTAAGCCACTCCAGGCGGGGAGTCTGATTGGCGGAGGTCAGGATCTCGACGGTATCGCCATTCTGGATCTTATAATTGAGTTTACGGTTTTGGCCATTGACGATAGCTCCGATGCAACGAGCACCTACGTTGGTGTGGATATGGAAAGCGAAGTCGAGCACTGTAGCGCCGCCGGAGAGGCGGAAGAGGTCACCCTTGGGAGTGAATGCGAAGACCTCCTTGCCGAAGGGGTCCATCTGAATATTCTTCATCAGTTGCATCGGACCGGCGTCGGCACTTTCGAGGATATCACGGATATTGTTCATCCAGAGGTCGGTACCATCCGACTTACCCCCCTTATATCTCCAGTGAGCGGCGAGACCCTTTTCGGCGACGAGGTCCATGCGACGAGTACGGAACTGGACCTCGACCCACTTATTTTCGGGGCCCATGACGGTGGCATGAAGCGACTCATAGCCATTGCTTTTGGGGATAGAGATCCAGTCGCGCATACGGGCAGGGTTGGCGGTATACATATCCGCCACGATGGAATAGGCGAGCCAGCAATCGCTCTTCTCCTTCTCGGGAGCTGAATCGAGGATGACACGTATAGCGAAGAGGTCGTAGATGCCGGGGAGGTCTACCTTCTGCTTACGCATCTTATTCCATATAGAGGAGATAGACTTGGTGCGTCCCTTGATATCGAACTTGAGCCCGGCCTTCTCGAGTGCAGTCTTCACCGGGTCGATGAAGGACTTGATATATGCCTCACGCGAGCGCTTGGTAGCGTTCAGTTTATGGGCGATCTGGGTATAAATCTCGCGGTTGGTATACTTGAGCGAGAGGTCTTCCAGTTCACCCTTGATCTTATAGAGACCGAGTCGGTGGGCGAGCTGCGCATAGAGGCAATTAGCCTCGAAGGCGACATTGCGCACCCAGGCATCATCGGGGTGGAGGTTGATGGAGCGCATAAGCACGAGCGAGCGCACTATCATGATGATGATGACACGGATATCATGAGCGAGCGAGATAACGAGCCCGCGGAAATTTTCCTGGTTGGTGGCACTATTACGAGCGCTGAAGCGCGACACATTCTCAATGCCGAGGTATAGGTCGGCTATATCATCGCCCCAATCGCGACGCACCTGCTCCACCGGTATAATGCCGAGCGAGATCAATGGACCGACCAAAATCGAAAGGAGAATATTGCGATCGGGATCAACCATCTCGGCAAATGTAGAGGCAGTGCGGAGAGTCATCAAAGCGTAAGAGAGCCCCTTGGCGTCGTGAGCAGGGAGATCGGAGCGGAGAGCGCCGGTCAACTGCTCGGATAGACGTGCAAACTCCTCGGCAGAGAGCAACGAAGAGAGGATCTCGCGAACCGGCTTGGCAAGAGAGAGCAGTTCACGGCACTCGGAGAGAGACAAAATATCTGCTTTACTGTCCATAGATAGAAATAAAAAATAGGTGCAAAAAAATGATGCAAAAACAAGGTAAAAAAGTCTCAGAAAACCGAACATCACCAATATTGATAGACAAAAAAGGGGAAATCGGTCACAAAGATTAATGCAAATTTACGAAAAAAAAGGAAACTATTGCAGATTTAAGAAAAAAGATATAACTTTGCCAATGAAAATCGGGCGGGAAATGTTCGTAAGACCAATCGAACATCCGATTTTACATAACGAAAAACTTAATGGCGAAAACTACGGCACGCCTCGGTGTCGGCAGCAGGACAAGGTGGAAGACGCCTGATTCAGGAAGCCAAGACAACTCCCGAACCTCAAATCAAAAAAACAACAAAGGCGGCATCTCGGATATTTTTTTGAGAAAGAAAATATCGGAATCGTTGGATAATTATCACCGATCAGACAAGCTCCGTGCATGTCGCACTAACCATCACATATAAATATATGCAAAATTTTGAAGAACTAATGTCGATGGACGACGCATCGTTGCGTAGTCTGGCTGAGTCTATGGGTATGAAAAAGGGGGACAAGAGCAATAAAGAAGAGCTTGCCTACTACATCATAGACAACGCCTCGGAGCAAATGGCGCGCGAACAGGCGGCCAAGCTGAAGCCCCGCGCCACCCGCGAGCGCAAGAGCCGGACGAAGAAAGCATCTACCGAATCTGTCAACTCCACAGAGAAACCGGCAGAAGTAAAGCCGGAGCCGAAGAAGAGAGGGCGCAAGCCGAAAGCCGTAAAAGAGGCTGAAGAGGCAGCGAAGCGCCTCGCCGAGCAGCAGGAAGTGATTGAACCGTTATCAGTGATGATACATGACTCCATAGCAGCTCCGACAGTAGCACGGGAAATAACACCGGAAGCGCCGGCTCCCAAGAAACGTGGCAGAAAGCCGAAAGCCGAGAAACTCGCGGCACAAGCCGCAGAAGAGCCGCAGAAGCCGCAAGTGGCTATCAACATCGACGACCTCGATGGCGGCACACTCCCTCTGATCATTGAGGGTATCACTCCCGAAGTGAATAAGGCAAAAGAGCAGAAAGAGGATGCACCGGCGCCGATAACACTGACCGACCTTCAGCCCAAGCGGGATGTAAAGGTGGTAAAAGATCAGCCGGGACTTGGCTCCTTCTTCTCCTCGGCAAAGGGGAGAACCTTCACGCCGCGTTCGCAACAGCAGATCATAGAGGCAGAGAAAGCGGCAGCCACCGCCCCCATCATCATCAGCGAGCCTGGTATGCAGGCGCTGATGAACCCCAAGCAGAAACAGCGTCTCACCAAGAAGCAGCGCCAGCAACAGCGTCAGATGATGCAACAACAGGCAGCCATGCAGCAACATCACCAAGAGACCAGCTACGACCTGAATGGCATCCTGACCACCTTCGGCGTGTTGGAGATAATGCCTGAAGGATTCGGTTACCTTCGTTCGAGCGACTATAACTATTTGAGCAGTCCGGACGATGTATATGTAACTCAACAGCAAATCAAGGAATATGGTCTGAAGACCGGCGACATGGTGGAGGGTGGCATCCGTCCACCCCGTCCGGGAGAGAAATACTTCCCCCTCTGTCAGATCGACACCATCAATGGATTGAAGCCTGAGATAGTCAAAGACCGTGTACCCTTCGAGCACTTGGTGCCCCTCTTCCCGGATGAGAAATTTGACTTGACCCATGGAGCAAAGAGCAGCAACATCTCGACACGCGTCGTCGACATGTTTGCCCCGATCGGCAAGGGACAGCGTGCACTGATTGTAGCGCCTCCGAAGACCGGTAAGACCATCCTCTTGAAAGATATCGCGAATGCCATCGCTGAGAACCACCCCGAGACCTATATCATCATGCTTCTGATCGACGAGCGACCGGAAGAGGTGACTGACATGAGCCGCAGTGTGAATGCCGAAGTGATCGCCTCGACCTTCGACGAGCCGGCAGAGCGCCATGTGAAGATCGCCGGGCTTGTGCTCGAGAAGGCAAAGCGCCTCACCGAGTGTGGACATGACGTGGTGATCATGCTCGACTCGATCACCCGTTTGGCGCGAGCATATAATACGGTGTCACCCGCTTCGGGCAAGATTCTGTCGGGTGGTGTGGATGCCAACGCCCTCCAGAAACCAAAGCGTTTCTTCGGTGCGGCGCGTAACATAGAGAATGGCGGTTCGCTGACGATTATCGCCACAGCGCTTACCGAGACCTCGTCGAAGATGGATGAAGTGATCTTCGAAGAGTTCAAGGGAACCGGTAACATGGAGCTACAGCTCGACCGCAAGCTATCGAACAAGCGCATCTTCCCGGCAGTGGATATCGTGGCATCATCGACACGCCGCGACGACCTTCTCTTGCCACAAGAGACTTTGGGCAGGATGTGGATTCTCCGCAACTACTTGGCAGATATGAACTCTCTTGAAGCTATGGAGTTCATCAAGAAGAGGATGGAGATGACACGTTCGAACGAAGAATTGCTACTAACGATGGATCGATAAAAATCGCAAAAGATATGAACACATTTGGCACACTGATACGTCTGAGCACGTTTGGTGAGAGCCATGGCAAGGCTATGGGAGGTATACTTGACGGTATGCCTCCCGGCGTGCATATAGACATGGGGGTGATAGAGAGGGAATTGGGTCGACGTCGCCCCGGTAGCCGCCCGGATGTATCTCAGCGGCGAGAGCCGGATGAGCCGGAGATTTTGTCGGGGGTGACCCCGGAGGGGGTGACCTTGGGCACGCCGATCGGCTTTATCGTGCGCAATCGCGATGTGAAGAGCGACGACTATGCCGACATGCGCGATGCTTTCCGACCGAACCATGCCGACTACACCTATCACAAGAAATATGGCATCACTGACTTCACAGGCGGAGGTAGAGCCAGTGCACGCGAGACAGTGTCGTGGGTAGTGGCGGGATCTATAGTGCGTCAATGGCTCGAACAGCAAGGTATTCGGATCTCGGCGGAATATATCGAGACGAACTCGGCGGCAGAAGTGGCGAGTCGCGGAGACTCCACCGGAGGGATCGTGGCGTGCCGTATCGAAGGGATGCCTGTGGGAGTCGGCTCGCCGGTGTTTGATAAATTGCAGAGTAGGCTAGCGGCAGCGATGATGAGCATCAATGCCGTCAAGGCATTCGAATATGGCGATGGAATGCAGAGTGCCTATATGACCGGGAGCGAAAGCCTCGATCACTTCGTGAAAGATGAGGAGGGAAGGATCGCGACACGGAACAATCATAGCGGAGGGATCCAGGGTGGCATCTCCAACGGGATGCCGATCGAGATGAAGATCTACTTCAAGCCTACGCCGACGATCGCTCAAGAGATAGAGACACTCGACATCGAAGGAAACGAGCGACTGCTCCGGGCACGAGGGAGGCATGATCCCTGTGTGGCAATCCGGGCAGTGCCTGTGGTGGAAGCAATGGCAGCCTTGGTGGTGGGAGACCTGATGTTAATTAGGAATTAGGAATTAGGAATTAGGAATTGGCTACGCTGTATCACCCGAAGACAAACTTAGGATGAATATTTATTTTACTGACTATGCAGAGTATTTGAGCCGATTTTTCGGGACTATGAAGGTTCAGAAGATATCGGTGAATAGCGGGGGCACCTGTCCCAACCGGGATGGGCGAATCGGCAGGGGAGGTTGCATCTATTGCAACAATCGGTCGTTCACCCCCGGCTACTGCATGGAGGGTAAAGATATCTCGAGTCAGATCGCCGAAGGTAAGGCATTCTTCGGGAGGAAATATAGCGAGATGAAATACTTGGCATATTTCCAGTCATATACTTCGACTTATACGACAGACATCGAAGGCTTGCGGCGTCAATGGGAAGATGCGTTGGCGCAGGAGGATGTGGTAGGGCTTATCGTGGGGACACGACCCGACTGCATACCCGACGAGATAGCCAAGGTGCTGGCGGAACTCAACCGACGGTGGCCGATATTTGTTGAATTAGGTGTGGAAACACTGTGCGATGAGACACTACGGAAGATCAATCGGGGTCATGATGCGGCATGCAGCCTCGAGGCAATCGAGCGATTGGCGGCTATGGGGCTCCATGTGGGAGTGCATTTGATAGCCGGTTTGCCGGGGGAAGATGATGAGCAAGTGCTTGATAACATCGACAAGATCTGCCGACAGAGCATCGAATCGATCAAACTTCATCACTTGCAAGTGCTGAAGGGAACGACATTACACAGGATGTGGATGGATGGTGAGATTGAGGTGAAGCCCTACGCGCCTGAGAGGTATCTTGACTTGTGTGTCGAGGTGGTGAAAAGAGTGCCGCAACGCATAGCGATAGAGAGGTTTTTGGCGAGTTCGCCGCCGGAGATGGTAGAGGCGCCGCGATGGGGACTAAAGAACTACGAGTTCACCAACCTCTTGGTCAATAGGTTGAAAAAGGAGTTTGGTGCGCCGGAGAAGTGCATTAAACATAAAATAGAATAATAACTAAAAAACATAAAGATATGGGAAAGAAAATTATGGCACTGATCGGTATGGGAGCGATGGCGCTCTCGATGTATGCCGATATAGTGGTGACGGTAGGAGATGGATTTACCGACACAGAGTTTAAGTGTGAGAGCAGCTCAATCAGCAATCTCTTGTTGCCTCGCAGAGAGCGAGTTGCACCGAAAACAGAGACTCTGAAAGTGGAGTCTGGCAAATTTGTGATCAAGACCGGCGAGGCAGAGAAGGTTCCGATGCGCTATGTTGTCTATACTGATGAGACACATGCGGTGATTCTCTACACAGAGAAGGGAGAGAATCTTGAGGTAAATCTTATGAGCAAGGATCCTCTGAGATATAGTGTGAAGGGATCTCGGATGATGGAAGATATTTCAGCTCTTGACGAAGAGCTCTATCAGCATGAGTTGCGGAGTGGAGACGTAATGTTGGAAAAAGGTGATATTGAAGGTAATCGCGCCAAGTTAGACAGCATTGAGAGGGAGTATGATGTGATCCGCCACAAATTCATCGAAAAGAATCCTACGTCGCCTGCGGTGGCATACGCGATATTGTCGCTCGGCGAGGCGGAGGATTTGGTGAATGAGTATAACAAGATGACTCCGGAGGCGAAGGAGAGCATTTTGATGCCGATGTTGGATTTGACCAAGGAGTATGTGGAGCGTCGAATAGAGTCCGATCGAAGGATCGCGGCGATGAGCGATGGCACCATGGATGCCCCCGACTTCACCTTCAACGACAAAGAGGGAAAGGCAGTGAGTCTTCGTGACTTCAGAGGGAAATGGGTAGTGATCGACTTCTGGGGAACATGGTGTCCATGGTGTATCAAGGGCTTCCCGGCGCTGAAAGAGGCGTATAGCAAGTATGCAGGAAAGATGGAGGTGATCGGCGTGGCATGCAACGACACGAAAGAGAAATGGCTTGCCGGACTTGAGAAATACCAATTGCCCTGGGTGAATGTATTCAATCCGGAGACGGAGAATAGTAAAGTCTTGACAGACTATGCGATAGAGGGATTTCCTACGAAAGTAGTGGTAAATCCTGAAGGAAAGATAGCGAACATCACTGTGGGCGAAGATCCGGAATTTTTCGACAAACTTGCAGAATTTTTGAAATAAAGGGGTGAAAAATTTGGATAATTGGGAATAAAGTGTTAATTTTGCAACGCTTTTGGGAAACCAATAGGCCAGATGGTGGGTTTAGCTCAGCTGGTTAGAGCGTCGGATTGTGGTTCCGAAGGTCGTGGGTTCGAACCCCACACCCCACCCCGAAGAGGTGACATCGCAAGATGCCACCTCTTTTTATTATTCAGATATTTCTACGAAATCGAGGAGCATATTCTTATGACAGAATGTGCTCCTTTAGACTTATTATCTTTGTGACGTTGACTTATTATCTTTGACTTATTCGAACTCGGGGGAATGCCAGATGGTGGAAATTATATCTTTACTCTTGGTATAACAGAGCATGCGGTAGCCGAGGGTCAAGTCGGTGGTGCCGGCGTAGTGGGCGGGGTTGTTCTCTTCGGAATTGTAAAAAATATTGGTTGGAATTTTTTTTTTGCTTCTTTTGTTGTAACTTTACGGGATAAAACGGAATTAAGCATCAATTGGCTATGGATAAGAAGTTGAAGAAGTGTCCACTTGGCATGCAGGATTTTCAGGAGATCATCAAGCAGGATCGCCTCTATGTCGACAAAACTCGCCAGGTCTATGAGTTGACTCATGGCGATAGTAAGTATGTCTTTTTGAGTCGTCCACGCCGTTTCGGCAAGACACTTCTTACCTCAACCCTCCATTATTATTTCGAAGGACGCAAAGACCTTTTCAAAGGTCTGGCAATTGATTCACTTGAGACAGAATGGACACAATACCCTGTGCTCCATTTTGATATGAGTACTGCCAAGAGTCTTAATAAGCAAGCGCTCGAAGAAGAGTTGAGTGGGAAACTCGACGATTTGGAAGAGATCTGGGGTAAAGGAACAGTTGAGTCTCAAAGTTTAACTCTGCGGTTGGAAAGATTAATAAAAAGAGTAAATGCCCAAACCGGCAAACAAGTGGTAGTGCTGATCGATGAATACGACTCACCATTGCTTGATGTGCTTCATGAGGACACCGATCTTCCGGTGCTTCGCAACGTGATGCGCAATTTCTACTCTCCACTCAAGGCATGCGACAAATATCTACGTTTCGTATTTCTGACCGGTATCACCAAGTTCACTCAGCTCAGCATCTTTAGTGAACTGAACAATATCGACAACGTAAGTATGGAGCCTCGATTTGCCG
>JBJEDL010000082.1:0-18037 GCA_051872035.1 Lepagella sp. | reverse complement strand
GACCCCGACCTTGGCAAGGTCGTGCTCTACCAACTGAGCTATTTTCGCAGTCGTTTTTTGCTCTCCGGAAGTCTCCCTTTGCGTTTCCCCCGTTTTGCGAGTGCAAAGTTAATGCAAATTTTTTTCTTATGCAAGTTTTTTTGAAAAAATCAACATGCCTTTGTTACTTTTCCCATATCCAAGGCTCGGAAAATCTCTCTTTAATCCCTTTTTGATGCATCGTTTGCACCAACTCGTCGCGATCGTCTGAATTCATCACCGAAACCCTGCTCTTGGTCGAAGTGCTGATGATGGTCAGGGGATATTCCGCCGTGGCGTTATAACTTACATATTTCTCCGCCTCCTGGCGTGTGTTGAAGGTAGCTACTATCAGATGATAGCGCCCGCCATCTTCCTTTATTTCCGGTTTGGCTGTCGCTGCCGACTCTGTCGGGGCTTCTGTCGCTGCCGGAGCTGTTGTCGTCGATGCCTGCTTCGGGGCTACTTGATTCGCCATCTTGCATGTCGCCGTGATGATCTTCTCCACCGGCACCACCGAGGCGCGATCTTCCTGCTTGCTGTCGCTTACCGGCAATACCACCGAGAGCGCCAACAGGGCTATCGCCGCTACGCATGCCGCCATCCGTGCAAATTTCTTGTTGATCGCTATGTAGTAGTTCTTGCGAGTGTCAAATTTGCGCCCGAACTCTGTCTCGACTAACTCTTCGGGTGTCTCTGCCGCTGCGCTGACTGATGCGGCTACCGTTTGCTCCGTTTCGATTTGCTCGAAATAGGGCGCCATCGAGATGGTGGTGTAGCCCATCTCTCGAGATAGTTGCGCCGGCGTCAGACTCGGACGGAACACCGGACGACCATCCTGATTCTTCAAGATGCCCAAGCGGCCGATGCTCACCTCTCCGTCGCGCTCCATCAGCTGCATCATCACGTCGATGTCTTGCTGCATCATCCGTCGACCCTCTTCATAGCCGATCTCTTCGCGTCGAGCGTAGGAGTTCGCTACCAATCCATCATCCTCCTTCACCGCACCGTTGAAGCGTATCTCGCGACTCATCGCATGCCAGATACGTCGCTCTCGGTCATAGCGCGCCGCGTGTCGCACATTGATAAATGCACCTACTCCCGGCACGATCACACAATCATGCCGTCCAAGTAAGTATTCTATGTGCAATGATAATCTATACACGCTGCTAACTATTATTCGATTTGCCGATCGCCTCCGGCCCCGCTTATCACTCTTATTTTAGCCATGTTAGCCCCCTTGGAGCTATGCTTGAAGACCGATTTCCGTTCCGTTTTGAGGCGAATTGTGTGCAAAGTTACTAAAAATTTTTGGCTTTCCTATCACCTTGACCCACTTTTTTGTAATATTTTTGAAATTTTCTTTATCTTGCTGATAATCTGTGGATTATGCTCATCTTTACCTTTTCTTGTCGCTCTTGATTATCCCCTCTCTGCCTGCTATCTGCTTGTAAATCTGTGGGTCTACACCCAGATCGTTGGCGATCTTCAGATCTCGCTCCATGTCGATCGATTGGTATCTCGATTTATTGAGCATGGCTCGTAGCAGATAGAGTAGTCCCTCTGAGGGATGTCGGGAGATTCCCCGGTCGAGTTCTTTCGATTCTTCTTCGAGTTTGCCATAGTAGTAGGCGGTCAGAAGCATCTTGTCTAAGGTAGCCACTTCTCCATCCAGTTCGTATGATTCTTTATATCTCTTGATGGCTTCGTCGCAGTCGCCACCGGCGTTGCTGATATCGCCTAAAGTCTCTGACACGGTGGCATCTTTGCCATATCGCTCTTCATATTTCGTCAGTTCGATTTTCGCTCGTTCGCTCTCTCCGACGATGGCTCTCAGCATCCCTCGCATCTTCATGGGCCATTGCAGGGTGCTATCCAATTCGAGGACATGATCCAGATCTTCGATAGCCTCTTGACGGAGATTGAGCGCCATGTTGACTTTGGCGCGATTCGTCAGCAAGGTCGTGGAGTGTGGCGCCGATGCCAAACCGATGTCGATAGCCTCCTTGGCGCCCGAATAGTCGCCACGATTCATTCTTACTATCCCCAAGTTCGACCAGAGCAGATAGTTCGACCGATTGGCAGGCTCATGCCTCAAGGCTTTGATGATCACTCGCTCCGCATCTTCCCATCGCTCCGTTTTTATATACCGGTCGGCGGAATCTGCCAGTTCTATATAGGTGGCAGTAAGAGTCTGCGCCCCCATAGTGAGGACGCAGACACTTATTGCTATGATTGTTATCAGTTTTCTTATCATTTGCTCTTGTTGTAGTTCTCTATACCTGTCTTGAGGAATTGCTGGAACTTCGGTATGTTCTCTTCGTAGGGGAAGGCATAGTTCAAGGGCTTCGCATTGTTGTCTACGATTACGTAGTAGGGCTGTGCGTTGGCACCGAACTTGGTGCGTTGCAGATAGCTCCATTTGTCACCGTAGGTGCGGAGTGTACGCTCTTGACCATCATTCTCTTTCACCACGATCGGTTGCGGCAATTCTTTCTTGTCGTCGACCATCAGTGTCACCATCACGAAGTCTTCATCTACCGATGCCTTGATTTCGCTGTTGGTCAGCACGGCTGCCTCCATCTTGCGGCAGTTCACACAGCCATAACCGGAGAAGTCGATCAGCACAGGCTTGTTGAGCTTCTTACCGAGCTCGATACCCTCTTCGAAGTCGCCGGTCTGTGCATGCACGTCGCCGCTGTAGAGGTTGAAGTCTTGTGTATAAATAGGTGGCGCGAAGGCACTGATGCTCTTCAATGGTGCTCCCCAGAGTCCCGGGATCATATATACGGCAAATGCCAAGGAGATCATCGCCAGCATGAAGCGGGTGATGCCGATCTTCTCAAGTTTGTCGTCGTGGGGAAGGGTAATCTTGCCGAGCAGATACATTCCTAAAAGGGCGAAGATCACGATCCAGAGCGACACGAATACTTCACGGTCCATGATTCTCCAACCGTAGGCCAAGTCTGCCACGGAGAGGAACTTCAGGGCAAGTGCCAATTCCAAGAAACCGAGCACCACCTTCACCGTGTTCATCCAGCCGCCACTCTTAGGCATCGATTTCAGCATAGTCGGGAACATGGCAAAGAGCGAGAAGGGGAGTGCCAATGCCAATGCAAATCCGAACATACCGATCGCCGGTGAGATGAAGTTGCCCGACGAAGCTGCCTCCACCAGCAGGGTGCCGATGATCGGACCGGTGCAGCTGAAGGATACCAAGCAGAGGGTGAATGCCATAAAGAAGATGGAGATGTAGCCTGTGGTGGAGTCTACCTTCGAGTCCATCTTGTTGCTCCATTTCGCCGGAAGTGTGATCTCAAAACCACCCATGAACGAGAAGGCGAAGATCACCAAGAGGATAAAGAAGGCGATGTTGAATCCGGCACTCGTCGCCAGTTCGTTGAGCGCCGAAGCTCCGAAGAGGGCGGTGACGATCAGTCCTAAGCATACATAGATCACGATGATCGAAAGGCCGTAGGTCACTGCCGACATGATCGATTTGCGACGCGATTTATTTGACTTTAAGAAGAAGCTTACCGTCATCGGGATCATAGGCCATACGCAGGGCGTTACCAAGGCGATCAGACCGCCGATGAATCCGGCGATGAAGATATACCAGATGCTCTTGTTCTCATCTTGGGGGTTCTCTTCGTATGCCTTGATTTCGGCTTCGCAGTTGGCGTAGAGGTCGGCGTTGACATTGCCGGCTGTGGCTGCCACTGCCGGAACGCTGTCGGGAGCGGCTGTGGCTACGCTGTCGGCGGCTGCTTTTGCCTCCTCTTCAAGCTTCTGTGCCTCTTCCTTGATCTCAGCAGTCAGGGGCGATGTGCCATTGAAGGTGTGAAGCTCGTTGACACGATGACATCCCGAGTCGTTGCAGTATTGACCGCCGATCTCCACTTTGACGCTCCACTTGTCGGACGCAGGCTTCAATTTTTGTATAAATTTGACACTCCCGGTGTAATAGTGCTCGTCGACCATCAAGATGTCGTCGTAGGCCTTGGTATATGCCTTGTTCGCTTTCACCTTGCCGTCGGCTTTACATCCTTTGAAATCGAATCTGAATGATAAGGGTACGCCTCCTCCCTCAGGATTGTCTTGGGAATAGAGATGATATCCCTGCGCTATCGTGGCAGTGATCTCAAGTTGTGGATTGGGAGTCTTGTCCCCCACTACTTTGTAACTCCATGTGACTGCCTCTGCGGCTTTGCCACCAAACACGCACACTATCAGTGTGAGTAGGATCGGAAGTGTTCGTTTAATCATTTTGTTGTTTGGTTTAGATTGTGACTCTCTTCACTCTTCTCGGTCTGCTCGATCTTAGTGTCGATCATCAAGGTTTTGATGTTAATTAAATGATTGATTCGTTCGCTCCATACGGACTTTTTTTGATTCGGAGCCAATTTGTCGGCTAAGATAATAAGTTTCGTTCGATTATGCAAATTTTTATAAAAACTCTATTTTTTTTGGTTGCTTTGTTGCAGTTTTACTCTCTTTTTTTTATATTTGCATTGTCAGTGGGTATTTACCCTTTTTTGCCATAGAGTTGGTGCTCTCTCCCCCGGGTTGACCCCCTGTTTTCTTATATTTTCTTGACATCTAAATCTATTACCATCTATAGTATGAAAAATTCTCAACTCCTTCTGGGTGATGAGGCTCTTGCATTGGGTGCCATCTATGCAGGCCTCTCGGGTGCTTACGCTTATCCCGGTACTCCCTCTACTGAAATCCTTGAGTTTGTTCAGAAAAATCAGGTCGCTCGCGAGCGCAATCTCCATTCTCACTGGTCGTCCAACGAAAAGACTGCTCTCGAGCAGGCGCTCGGTATGTCGTTCTGCGGCAAGCGCTCGATTGTATCTATGAAGCATGTCGGCATGAATGTTGCCGCCGACCCATTCGTCAATTCCGCTATGACCGGCGCCAACGGCGGTATGCTCGTCATCGCTGCCGACGACCCCTCGATGCACTCTTCACAGAATGAACAGGATTCTCGATTCTACGCCGATTTCGCTATGATCCCTGCTCTCGAACCCTCTTCGCAACAGGAGGCTTACGATATGGCTAAGTATGGATTCGAACTCTCCGAACGTCTCGGCATCCCCGTGCTCACCCGCCTCGTGACTCGCCTTAGCCATTCCCGTGCCGTAGTTAATGTCGAGGATACCCCGGCTCCCGAAAATCCCCTACATTATCCCGCCAACCCCAAGCAGTGGGTCCTTATGCCGGCTATGTCGAAGGTCCGAAATCGCGCACTCATCGCCGACCAAGAACGCTTCGAGAAGGCCTCGGAGGAGTCTCCGTTTAATACATATTTCGAGGGTCGCGACCATCGCCTCGGTGTCGTGGCAAGTGGCATCGCCTATAATTATCTGATGGAGTGCTTCCAGGGTAATTGCCCATTCCCCCTCCTCAAGATATCTCAATATCCTCTCCCTTATAAGTCGCTGAAGAGACTCCTCGATTCTTGCGATGCTCTGATCGTCGTGGAGGAGGGTCAACCTTTCATTGAGCAGAAGCTCATCGGCCTCGATCGCTCCGGCAAGAAGATATATGGCAAGTTCTCCGGTCATGTGGTCCGCGATGGCGAACTCAACCCCGACCTCGTAGCTGAGGCGTTCCGCAAGTTGATGCCTTCGGTCGATGGCGCTATCAATTATCCCCGCCATGAGGCTGCCACCTCTGTCGTGGCTCGCCCACCGATGCTCTGCCAAGGTTGCGGCCACCGCGATGTATATGGCGCTCTGAATGACGCCCTCAAGAAGTTCGAGTCCCCCAAGGTGTTCGGCGATATCGGCTGCTATACACTCGGTTTCCTCAAGCCTTTCAATGCCATCGATACTTGCGTCGATATGGGTGCCTCCATCACTATGGCCAAGGGGGCCGCCGATGCCGGCCAGTTCCCCTCAGTCGCTATAATCGGTGACTCTACTTTCACCCATAGCGGCATGACAGGACTCCTCGATGCCATCAATGAGAATAGCAATATCGTCGTGATCATCTCCGACAACCTTACCACCGGCATGACCGGAGGACAGGATTCCCAAGGCACCGGCAAGATCGAAGATATCTGCCGCGGCCTCGGCGCTGACCCCGCTCATGTGCGCACCATCGATTCCCTCCCAAAGAACCATGATATCATGGTCGACCTATTCTGCGAGGAAATCAATTACCCCGGCCTCTCGGTTATCGTCTCTCGTCGCGAGTGCATCCAGACTGCTCGTCGCCACGCTTCTAAAAAACAGTAGTCCAACCCCTCACAATTCAAGATTATCATGAAATCAGATATAGTTCTCGCCGGCGTCGGAGGTCAAGGCATCCTCACGATCGCTACTATCCTCGGCGGCGCTGCCCTCGCCGACAATCTTTTCCTCAAACAAGCAGAAGTCCATGGCATGAGCCAACGTGGCGGCGATGTCCAGTCTAATCTCCGCCTCAGCTCGGACCCAATTTTCTCAGATCTGATCCCTCTCGGTGGTGCCGACCTTGTCGTCTCCCTCGAGCCCATGGAGGCGCTCCGTTATATCCAATTCCTCTCTGCCGAGGGCTGGATTGTTACTAACTCAGCTCCTTTCGTGAATATCGATAATTATCCCGAGATGGAGGCTATCGCTCAGGAACTCGCCAAGCATCCTCATGTCGTGTCGTTCGATATGGATGAACTCGCCAAGGAGGTCGCTTCGGCGCGTAGCTCTAACCTCGTGCTCCTCGGCGCCGCTTCTCCCTTCATCGAAATGGATGTCGAAAAAATAGAAGCCGCTATCCGTAATCTCTTCGCCCCCAAGGGCGAGAAGATCGTCGAGGCTAATATCACCGCTTTCAGAGCAGGCCGCCAACGCGCTCTGCAGATCGCAGACCGCTAACCGTTCAGTCTTATCTGCATTATTATTCAACTGCCGATCTTCCTCTCTCCCCTCTCTTTTTTTACACCTTATTTCTTTTACCATCTTCACTACTATGTTCCCTATTTCCAACGATACTTTTGATGCCGCTGTTGAGCGACTCAATATATTGGATGTTGACAATGCTACCATCCGCCAAATTTGCTCCCTCGCCGGTGAACTCGAAAAGGAGGCCGGCCAACCTATGGTCCATCTCGAAATCGGTAACCCCGGACTCGAGGCGGAAGCCATCGGCGTGAAGGCTGAAATGGAGGCTCTCGCTTCAGGCATCGCCAATCAGTATCCTCCCATCACCGGTATCCCTCAGCTCAAGAAGGCCGGATCCGATTTCATTAAGGCTTTCCTCGATATCGATATCGCACCCAAGGGCATTATCCCTACCGTCGGATCCATGCAGGCAGCTTTTACTCTTCAGCTCCTCCTCTCACAGAGAACCGAAGGTAAGAACAAAATGCTGTATCTTAACCCCGGTTTCCCCGCACATTTCACTCAGACTCGTGCCCTCGACATCCCCTCGAAGGCTTTCGATATCTACAGCTATCGCGGTGAAGCCCTCGAAGCTAAACTCGAGTCTATCCTCTCCAAGGGAGATATCTCCGGTATCCTCTATAACAATCCCAACAACCCCGCTTGGACCAATCTCACCGAAACCGAACTCGAGATCATCGGCCGTCTCGCCACCAAGTATGACTGCATCGTGCTCGAGGACCTCGCTTATTTCGGTATGGATTTCCGCACCGACATCAGCTGCCCCGGCGTGCCCCCATTCGGCTCGACTGTGGCCCGTTATACCGACAATTATATCCTCCTGCTCTCCGCTTCCAAGATCTTCAGCTATGCCGGCCAACGCGTAGCGCTCGTCTGCATCGGAGATAATCTATATGGCCGCAAGTTCGATGCTCTGAAGAAAAGATATAATATGCCCGCTTTCGGCGACGCCTATATCTTCGGTATCCTTTATTGCACATCTTCAGGTACTGCCCATTCCGCTCAGTTCGCTTTCGCTGCCATGCTCCAAGCTGCTGCCAACGGTGAACTCAAATTCATCGAACATTGCTCGGAATATGGCAGACGCGCCTCCATCGTCAAACCAATGTTCACCCGCAATGGTTTTAATATTGTATACGATATGGATGGCGATCAGCCCATAGCCGACGGGTTCTTCTTTACCATCGGTTATCCCGGCATGTCGGGTGCTGATCTCCAGAAGGAACTCATGAAGTATGGCGTCTCTTCCATCTCGCTGAAGACCACCGGCTCCGTTCAGGAGGGTATCCGCGGTTGCGTATCCATGATCTCTACATCCGATGATTTCGCTCGTCTCGAGTCTTATCTCCAGGCTTTCCATCGCGATCATCCCTTCTAATCCTTTTATTATTAACCCTCATCGGCTTTTTATCGTTATGTCTGATCATAATATTAAGTTCGTCTCGGCTCAAGAGGCTGTCAGCATCATCAAGAGTGGCGATTTTGTCTATCTCCAAGGCTCTACCTCCACCCCCGAAGAACTCGAACTTGCCCTCGCCAATCGTGGCTCCGAACTCAAGAATGTAACCATCTATACCGGCTTCGGCGTCTGCCGTGGCAAGTCCCCGCTTTGCCGCCCCGAGTATAAGGATGCCTTCAATATCAATTCTTTCTTCGTCAATAATTCTTTCCGCGATTGGATCAATGAGGGTTATGGCTCCACCACTCCCTGTTTCCTCAGCGAGGTGCCTCGACTCATCCGTCAGGATTATTGGCCGGTCAATGTTGCCCTGCTTAATTGCTCTCTCCCCAATGAGGAGGGGTATGTAAGCTTCGGCGTCTCCGGTGACGTGGCTTGCTCGGCTGTCGAACGCGCCGACCGCATTATCGCCCAGATCAACCTCAATATGCCCTTCTCTTACGGCGACCCGGTGGTCCATCTCTCGCGCATCAATGCTTGCGTACGCTCCGAAACGCCCCTGGTCGAAGTGCCTACGCCCACGCCCACCGAGGCGGAAGTCCGAATCGGTCAACTCATAGCCCAGCATATACCCGATGGCGCTACGCTCCAGATCGGCGTCGGAGGTATACCCAATGCCGTTATCAGCGCTCTGGCTGACCATCAGCACCTCGGACTCCACACCGAGGCGATGACCGACGGTGTCCTCCCACTGCTCGAAAAGGGTGTCATCGACAATTCGCTCAAGAAAATCCTCCCGGGCAAGTCGGTGGCTTCTCTCGCTCTCGGCTCCAAGGCTCTCTATGATTATATGGATGGTAATAAGGATATCGTGTTCCGTGATGTCGCTTGGACCAACGATCCTTACGTCATCGGCGCCAACCCAAAGGTTATGTCGATCAATTCTTGCCTTGAAATAGATCTCACCGGACAAATCTGTGCCGACTCGATCGGCCCCAGAATCTTCTCCGGTGTCGGCGGCCAGCATGACTTCGTGTTCGGCTCCTCTCTCTCCGAAGGGGGCATCTCTTTCCTCGCTATGCTTGCCACCACCGCCAAGGGTCTCAATAAGATTAAACCTTTCCTCACCGAGGGTGCCGGCGTCGTTACTACTCGCTTCCAGACTCATTTCGTCGTAACCGAGTATGGCGCTGTCAATCTCCGCGGCAAGTCGATAGCTGAGCGTGCACGGCTCCTGATCTCGATAGCGGCTCCCCAATTCCGCGAGGAGCTCGAAAGAGCCGCTTTCCAACGCTTCGGCCACGCATTCTCCTCTTTCCACCCACTAAGCTAATTCTTCTCTATATCTCATCTCGTTCCTCCTCACCCGCAGCGCCATCCGGCAGCTCGGGTGAGGATTTTTTTATGTCCCGCTATGCAATATCCCCCAACACTCTCCGTTATTATAAAGTGTTATTGTGTAAACACCCCTCGATCTCTCCTGCTCTCTCCAACTCGACCCTCTCCTCCGCGATTTTCTCTCTCTCCTCCTCTCCTCCGGTTTTATTTAAACTTTCCCCTGTATGTCTCATCATCACCATCATCATCACCATCATCATCACGCCGACTCTCTCTTGCGATCTATCCCCGATGAGGGTAGCAGTCAGGCTCGTGCCATCCGACGTGTGGTCCGCATCGGCTGTATCATCAATTTTATCCTTATGGGCCTCAAACTCGGTGCCGGTTATTTCGGCCATTCCGAAGCCCTTTTCGCCGATGGATTCCATTCCCTCAATGATGTCGCTGCCGATATCATAATGCTCATATTCGTCGGCATCTCTTATCGCAACCCCGATCGCCGTTTCAATTATGGCTATGGAAAGTTCGAAACTTTCTCCTCTTTCCTCATGTCTTCTCTCCTGCTCGTAATCTCTATCCTGATTGCCTTCGAAGCCGGAGAGTCGATCTTCGCATATTTCAATGGTGAGGAACTCGACCAACCCGATTTCTGGACCTTCGTCGTAGTTCTATTCGCCATCTGCTGCAAGGAGGGGCTCTATCGCTTCTATTCCGCCGTGGGAAGACGCGTTGATTCCAAAGCTCTCGTTGCCAACGCATGGCATCATCGCAGCGATGCCCTCGCTTCCGTGGCTACTCTCGTCGGCGTTTCTTGCGCACATTTCTTCGGACCCGCCTTCCGAATTTTCGACCCGATTGCTTCGCTCGTCATCGCTTGCTTCATATTTATCCCGGCTCTCAGACTATTCATCCCATCTTTCGCCGAACTTATGGAACATTCCCTCCCCGAGGCGGATGTCGAGAAGGCTCGTGGCTTGATTTCAGCATCTCCCGATGTTAAGGAGATTGTGTCGATTCGGTCTCGCCGCAACGGCCATTTCCTCTTCTTCGATATCGCTGTTAAGGTGGACCCCAACCTCTCTCTCAATGAGTGCCAGCAAATCTCCAAAGTGATTGAAGATGCTTTCCATAGAGATTTCTGCTCTCATGTCACTCTTTCTTTCAGATTTTTTTCCTAAATTTGCACTTTGGAATAGACCGGCGTGCATACTCTGTCTCTTTTGATGCTTCTGTTGCATTCTCCCGGCCTAAAGTATTAGAATAATGAAAACTAACGTAGCAGTATTTTTCGGAGGTCGTTCCGTCGAGCATGAGATCTCCGTGATTTCAGCCCTCCAGGCTATCAATGCATTCGACCCGGATAAGTATAATATCATCCCTGTTTATATCTCTAAGCAGGGCAGATGGTTCACAGGTGATAACCTTCTGAATCTGAAGAATTATAAAAACCTCGATACCCTCACCGCTGAGGCCACCGAGGTGTTCATGCGCCCCGAATATGGCGATTACAACCTCTATCAGGCGAAAACGTCGTTCCTC
This sequence comes from Lepagella sp., assembly GCA_051872035.1. GTDB lineage: Bacteria > Bacteroidota > Bacteroidia > Bacteroidales > Muribaculaceae > Lepagella. The sequence continues at coordinate 6,856 of JBJEDL010000082.1, read as the reverse complement.
TCGCGTCGTAACCCCATAGTCGCTACTCTCCATGTCGCCATCCCCGTGCTCCATGGCACCAACGGCGAGGATGGTATCTTCGAAGGCCTCCTCGAGACTATCGGCATTCCTTTCGCCGGCTGTAACACCCTCTCTTCTGCCAATGGCATGGATAAGATCACCATGAAGATGATCCTTAATGCCGAGGGTATTCCCGTGGTGGACTATGTCTGGTTCACCGACTGTCAGTGGAACGCCGGACATGATGAGATAATACAAAAGATTGAGTCCAAACTCGGCTACCCCGTTATCGTTAAGCCTGCCAACCTCGGATCTTCCGTCGGCATCGGCACTGCAGCCGACCGCGATGAACTTATCGAGCGTATCAACAATGCCGAGAAGTTCTCACAGCGTATCATCGTCGAGCACATGGTCGAGCAGCTCAAGGAGATCAACTGCTCCGTCCTCGGTGACGCTGACGACCATATCAGCTCCGTCTGTGAGGAGCCTATCAAGAGCGGTAAGTTCCTCTCTTACGAAGATAAGTATATGGGCGGCACCAAGACCAACCAAGGCATGCAGTCCAGCGATAAGAGAATCCCTGCCGATCTCCCCGAACAGGTCAGCGAGCGTATCCGTTTCATCGCCGGTGAAACTTTCAGAGTCCTCTCTTGCCATGGCGTGAGCCGCGTCGATGTCATGATCGATGAGAAGGATAATTCCATCTATGTCAATGAGATCAATACCATCCCCGGATCTCTCTCCTTCTATCTCTGGGAAGCATCCGGGATTTCCTTTACTCAACTGATGGATCGACTCGTCGCTCTCGCCCTCAAGCGCAAACGCGCCACCGATCGCAAGACTTTCACCTACGATCGTAATATCTTCGCCCTCGGTGGCGGCACTAAGGGTGCTAAAGGTGCCAAGGGCTCAAAAATGTAATATAATACCCCCTGTATAATTTATTCATATCCTCCATTTTATGAAACATTTCAAGGAATATAGCAAACAACTCAACCTCTCTGACATCAATAAGGAGATGCTCGAGGTCTGGGATGCTCACTCGCTGTTCGAACGCTCTATGAAGGAGCGCGAAGGTTGCCCATCTTTCGTTTTCTATGAAGGTCCCCCTTCTGCCAATGGTATGCCCGGCATCCACCATGTCATGGCCCGTACCATCAAGGATATCGTCTGCCGTTACAAGACCATGAAGGGTTTCCACGTAAAACGCAAAGCCGGCTGGGATACCCACGGTCTCCCCGTCGAACTTGGCGTCGAAAAAACTTTGGGTATTAATAAGGAGGATATAGGCAAGAAGATTTCTGTCGATGAGTATAACGCCGCTTGCCGACGCGAGGTCATGAAGTATACCAAGGAGTGGACCGACCTTACCCACAAGATGGGGTATTGGGTCGATCTCGAAAATCCTTATATCACTTACGATAATCGTTATATCGAGTCTGTGTGGTGGCTCCTCGCTCAGCTCTATAAGAAGGGCTTCCTCTATAAGGGGTATACCATCCAACCTTATTCTCCCGCTGCCGGTACCGGCCTCAGCTCGCATGAGCTCAACCAGCCCGGTTGCTACCGAGATGTCAAGGACCTTACTGCTACTGTCCTCTTCGATATCGTTGATCCCAAGCCCGAAATGCAGGGTTGGGGTCGCCCTTGCTTTATGGCTTGGACCACAACACCCTGGACTCTCCCATCTAACACAGCCCTCTGCGTCGGCCCTAAGTTCGACTATGTCGCTGTCCGCACCTTCAATCCATATACCGGCGAGAAAATCACTGTAGTTCTCGCCGAAGTGCTCCTGCCTGCCTATTTCAAAAAGGATGCCGATAAGGTAGCACTCGAGGAGTATAAGCCGGGCGATAAACTCGTGCCTTATCAGATCGTTGGCCGTTGGTCCGGCGAGCAACTCGTCGGCATGCATTATCAGCAACTCATGCCCTGGGTCAAACCCACCGAGCGCGTCGATGAGTTCGCCCCCGATTATGTCAAGGAGTATGCCGCAGCTCATCCCGACAAGGTCTATAAGGTCGCCAATGATTCCTTCGTCGAAATCTCGGAGTGCGCTTTCCGCGTCATCCCTGGTGATTATGTCACCACCGACGATGGTACCGGCATCGTGCATATCGCTCCCACTTTCGGTGCCGACGACGCCAAGGTGGCTAAGGCTGCTTCTATCCCTCCCCTTTTTATGATCAATCTCAAGGGGGAAACTCGTCCTATGGTCGACCTCACCGGTAAGTTCTATCTTACCGAGGATCTCGCCGAGACTTTTGTAGATATTTGCGTCAATAAGGAGGCCTATAGCGAGTATGCCGGCCGTTTCGTCAAGAATGCTTACGATCCTCGCTACACCAAGGATGGCCGCTATGATGAGGCTGCCGCACTCGCCGACGATGACCTCAATGTCGACCTCTGCATCGCCCTTAAGAAGGATAGCAAGGCATTCCGCACCGAAAAGCATGTCCACAATTATCCCCACTGCTGGCGCACAGATAAGCCTGTGCTATATTATCCCCTCGATAGCTGGTTCATCCGCACTCCTATGGCGCGCAATCGCCTCCTCCAACTCAATGAGACTATCAAGTGGAAACCGGCTGCCACCGGAACAGGCCGTTTCGGCAAGTGGCTCGAAAATGTTCAGGATTGGAACCTCTCCCGCTCTCGATATTGGGGTACTCCTCTCCCCATCTGGCGCACTGAGGATGGCCGCGAGGAAATTATCATCGAAAGCTATCAGCAACTCTACGACCTTATCGATGTCTCTGTCGAAAAGGGTTTCATGTCTTCCAATCCTCTCAAGGATAAGGGTTTCGTGCCCGGCGATTATTCCGCTGATAATTACAACCGTATCGACATTCACCGTCCTTACGTCGACCATATCATCCTCGTCTCCGAGTCAGGCAAACCTATGAAGCGTGAAACTGACCTGATCGACGTTTGGTTCGATTCCGGTGCCATGCCCTACGCCCAGATCCATTACCCCTTCGAGAATAAGGAACTCCTCGATTCGGGTGAGGTCTATCCTGCAGATTTCATCGCCGAGGGTGTCGACCAAACTCGTGGCTGGTTCTTTACTCTCCATGCCATCGCCACTATGGTGTTCGATTCCGTCGCTTATAAGGCGGTGATCTCCAATGGCCTCGTGCTCGATAAGTTCGGCAATAAGATGTCGAAGCGTCTGGGAAATGCTATCGACCCGTTCGGTAATATCGAGCGTTTCGGCATCGACCCCGTACGTTGGTACATGATCTCGAACTCCGCTCCTTGGGATAATCTGAAGTATGACGAAGCAGGCGTCGAGGAGGTGAGCCGTAAACTCTTCTCTACCCTCTACAACACCTATAAGTTTTTCGCTCTCTACGCTAATGTCGACGGATTTACAGGCGCCGAACCGGCTGTAGACCTTGCCAAGCGTCCCGATATCGACCGATGGATCCTTTCGCTTCTCAATTCACTGATCCGAGAAGTCGAGGAGGCTCTCGACGATTATGAGCCCACCAAGGCTGCTCGTGCCATCGAGACGTTCGTCAACGACCATCTCTCCAACTGGTATGTTCGCCTCAATCGTAAACGCTTCTGGTCGAATGGTGCCGCTGAGGATAAACTCGCTGCTTATCAGACCCTCTTCGAGTGTCTTAAGACTGTAGCACTCCTCATGGCTCCCTTCTCGCCTTTCTATTCTGATAAACTCTATGCCGACTTGATGGCTCCTTCGCTCCCCGAGGGTGAGTATGTTTCTGTCCATCTCGCCGATTTTCCAAAGGTCGATGACGCTGCTATCGATCCCGCTCTCGAACGTAGCATGAACCTCGCGCAGGTCGCTACATCCAATGTGCTCGCACTCCGACGTAAGGTCAACATCAAGGTGCGTCAGCCCCTCTCCACTCTCTCGATCCCTGTCGTAGATGAGGAGCAACGACGCTCGTTCGAGGCTGTCAAGGATATTATCCTCGATGAGGTCAACGTTAAGTCCATCAAACTCGTCGATAATGAGGAGTCGGGGCTCGTGAAGCGTGTCAAGGCTGATTTCAAGAAACTCGGCCCCAAGTATGGCAAGATCATGAAAGACCTCGGCAAGGCTATCACAGCCATGTCGCAGAAGGATATCGCTTCGCTCGAGAAGGCAGGCGAGTTCAAGTTCGTCGACCTCCCCGGTGAGCCGGTCGTTACTCTCGATGATGTCGAGGTTATCCCCGAGGATATCCCCGGTTGGCTCGTTTCTAATGAGGGCAATGTCACTGTCGCTCTCGATGTCACCATCACACCCGAACTTAAAAATGAGGGTATGGCGCGTGAACTCATCAACCGTATCCAGAATATCCGCAAGTCTTCCGATTTCGAGATAACCGACCGCGTTAGCGTTACCCTCACTCCTACTCCCTCTGTACGCGCTGCCGTCGAGGCGTTCGGCGATTATATCGCCACTCAGGTGCTCGCCACCGATATCGCTTTCTCCGACGATCTCACCGGCGAAGATGTGGTCGAACTCGATGTCGATGGTGAGAAGATATTGGTGCGCGTTAAGCGTTGATCTCTCTCTCATCAATACCTTATGTTACACTGATTCGCGATAATTTTTTGCGATTATGTCTGATTCTATTTCCCCTATCAATACGAGTGACGCCGAAGGAGTTAATCCCTCGGCGTTGCGCCATTATCTCGGGTGGATCGCCGCCGCTGTCATCATACTCCTCCTCGTGGCTGACCAGGTCATCAAGATATGGGTCAAAACTCATTTCTATCTCGGCGAGGATTATGAGATCTGCTCTTGGTTCCACCTCCGTTTTATCGAAAATAACGGCATGGCTTTCGGCCTCGAACTCTGGAATAAACTCCTCCTTACGTTCGGTCGTATCGTCGCCGTAGCCGGACTGATATGGTGCCTCCGTAAGGCTATCGCTCACACCGAACTCCGCTCCGGTTTCATCATCGCTCTCGCTATGATCACTGCCGGTGCCGCAGGCAATATCTTCGATTGCATTTTTTATGGCGTGTTTTTTGATGCCCCATTACCACCGGACGTCGCTTCGCTTTGCCCCGATGCCGGCGGCTATGCCAACTGGTTCGAAGGTAGGGTAGTGGATATGTTCTACTTCCCATTCTTCGACTTCTATTGGCCTGAGTGGATGCCTTTCGTCGGTGGCTCTTATTTCGAGTTTTTCGCCTATATTTTCAATGTCGCTGACGCCTCTATCTGTGTGGGCCTCGCTCTGATGCTTATCTTCTTTAATTCTGATATGCAACACGCCTTCTCCCTCGCCGATAATAAACTGAAAAGACTTTTCCACAAGTCCGACTCCAAGTAGCGACTCTAAGTAGCATCTTTAATTCATTCGATCATGGATATCCGTAAGTTTTTCCTCTTTTGTTGCTTGGCGCTGTTCGTCTCTTGCGTCAAACGCCCCGATGGCGTCTTGTCCGACAGCGAGATGATACCCATCCTTGCCGATATCCAGATCGCTGAAGCTTACGTACGCACCACATCTCTGACACCCAACGATCCTCGCAGCGAGTTGCTCGTCAATTATGTCCTCGACAACCATGGTGTGTCGCGAGCCGAGTTCGACTCCACCATGGCCTGGTATGGCAGAAACACCGATAAGTATTATGCCATCTGCGAAAAGGTCGAAAAGCGTATCGCCAAGCGCCGTGATAAGTTCGATGGCCTCGCCCCCATCTCCGACGAGTCTGCCGATGATATCTGGTCTTATCCCCGTTTCGCTCTCGTCTCACCCAACTCCGGATCGAATGCCATCGAGTTCTCGATACCTACTTCCGGCGTCAAACCGGGTGAACGTCTCCAACTCAAGATGCGTACCAACGAACTCTTCTTCGGCACCGCCATTCTCGGTGTCGAGTATGAGAATGGTCTGAAGTCTTACGTCTTTCGCAATTACACCTCCGTCAAACGAATCAAACTCGCCTTCCAGACCGACTCCGCACAACGCGTGAGCCGTGTCTTCGGCAATTTCGCCTTCACCGAAGAGGCGCGTATTCCGCAATGGCTTGACAGTATCTCTCTGACCATCCTCCCCTTCGACACCCTCGAATACCAGACTATCCACGGCCAGCGCTTCGCCCGCACACCCGTGCGCCGTCGCCCCATCCACCCCGACTCCATCCCCACATCAGCCGGTGTCAATCCTCTCCCCGGTTCCGTAACCTCCAGACCCTCACCCGCCAACCCCGGCTTCAACCCCGGCCAAGGTCCCAAAAAGTCCATAATTATTGATTAAAGCTCCCCTCGTGCCGATTTTGTTCTTGTGGGAGAGCTTTAGCTCTCTTTCTTAAAAGCGAGCTTAGCTCGCTATGATAATTATCTCTTTTTATGCCACTACTTCTGATTGCTCCTTCCATCTCGATCTGCAACGGATCTGACTCCCCCGGAGTCCATAACTCTGCCACACTCGCATTCGATGCCCCGGGATTCTCCTCAATCTCCGAATTATACCTCTCTCTGAAAAGAGGCAACAAAATACCTGTTACCCCCATATCCATATCCCCCTGCCTCGCCGAGACCCCATTTACCATCCAAGCCGAAGCCCCCATCACCCTTACCCCAATCACCCCCGCCTCGTCGACCTCCCACGCCACCCATCTCCTCGCCATGCCTTAACCCCTCCTTCCGACCACTTTTTGCCACATCCCCTCCTCCCCCTCGTCAGCTTGGTCCTGTGTGAGTGCTTTAGCTCTCGGTAGCCACCTTTATACATGCTCCGTTATGCAAAAATTCCTGTTTTATTGTATGCATTGACATCTTTTTTTTAATTTTTTTGCCTTTTTTCTTGCTTTTCCTCTTTTTTGATTGTAACTTCCCGAGTTTGGGAGTTTGCACACATAATAATCGGACACTCAATAACTT
>JBJEDL010000081.1:0-18345 GCA_051872035.1 Lepagella sp. | reverse complement strand
TCTTTGACTTTCAAAATCTGCTCAAAAATATCCGCCCCTACGACCCCAAAAATTTACGGAACGCGCTCTTAAGGAAAGCGCTCTTATATTAACATCCTAATATCTCAATACAGTGAAATCGATCAGAGAATTATATCGTATCGGCACAGGCCCTTCCTCTTCCCACACTATGGGGCCTCGTAAGGCTGCCGAAATGTTTCTCGAAAATAATGTTGGTGCCAAGGCCTTCGAAGTGACTCTTTATGGCAGTCTTGCCGCCACCGGCAAGGGGCACATGACCGACACGGCTATCATCGATGTGCTCTCTCGTGCAAATGTGCCGGTGAACATCGTCTGGAAACCTGACATCTTCCTCCCTTACCATCCTAATGGTATGAAGTTTGCCACCCTCAATTCTGTCGGTATTCCCGAGACTGAGTGGGTGGTATATTCCGTCGGGGGTGGCGCTCTCGAGTATGAGGGTATGCGCCATGGCGAGGGTGCTGAAATCTATGATATGAATTCGATGACCGAGATCAAGGAGTATTGCAATCGCACCGGTTATAGCTATTGGGAGTATGTGGAGCATTGCGAGGGGGTCGGCATCTATGACTACCTCGATGAGGTGTGGGAGGCTATGAAGGCGGCTGTAGAACGTGGCATCAACCGCGACGGTCGTCTCCCCGGACCTCTCAATCTCAAGCGCAAGGCACTCAATTATTTCGTGCGTGCCGGAGGCTATCGCGATAACCTCAAGAGCCGTGGTCTGGTCTTCGCTTACGCCCTGGCGGTCAGCGAGGAGAATGCCTCAGGTGGGGTCATCGTTACGGCTCCTACTTGCGGATCGAGTGGGGTAGTGCCCGGTGTGCTCTATCATCTCTGGAAGAGTCGCAATTTCCCTAAGCAGCAGATGCTTCATGCTCTCGCCACTGCCGGTCTCGTCGGCAATGTCGTCAAGCATAATGCCAGTATCTCGGGTGCTGATGTCGGCTGTCAGGGTGAGGTCGGTGTCGCTTGCGCCATGGCTGCCGCTGCCGCAAGCCAACTCTTCGGCGGAAGCCCTGCACAGATCGAGTATGCCGCTGAGATGGGCCTCGAACACCACCTCGGCATGACCTGCGACCCCGTATGTGGTCTCGTACAGATTCCCTGCATCGAACGTAACGCTTACGCCGCCGCTCGTGCCCTCGATGCAAATATTTATGCCAGCTTCACTGACGGCGTTCACCGCGTCAGCTTCGACAAACTCGTCAAGGTGATGAAAGAAACAGGCCACGACCTCCCCTCCCTATACAAAGAAACCGGCACCGGAGGCCTCGCCAAAGACTACGAACAAATGTAACGCGCTCTAACCCTCGGCTACCACCTCTACGTGCACCATTAGAACTATTACGGATTTGATCTATGCCTTGTAGTCTTTATCTATGCGTTGTAGACTTCGCGCTTGAGCTCGATTAGGTCGCTTTCGCTCTCTATATCTACTTTGCCGTGGGTCATCAGCAGCAATTCCAATTCCTCTTGATCCGGACTGTAGGGCGGCTGGATGTAGCGGATGTCGCTGCGTAATTTGTAGCCGTTTCGCTCGTAGAAGCCGATGCGCCGACGCGCCTCTTCACTCTCCGGCTTCTCTACCTCGATCAGTATGCGACTGTCGATGTTGTCGCGTACATAACCCAACATCTCACTCCCAAGTCGACGACCTCGCTCTGACGGATCGATGGCAAAGTGCTCTAAGTAGCAGTAGCCTGCAAACTGCCAATAACTGATAAAACCAAGTAGCCTATCCTCTTCATTCAGCGCAAGAATGTGAAACTTCCCTCGCTTCGCTGACATAAAACGTCGCAACTCTCCCTCATCTGCATATAGCCTCCTCTCATCTACCGGGAAGGACTCATTATATATACGCAGAAAGTCGGCAAGTTGACTCTCTCTGATCTCTTGATATGTGATGGCTCGATTATGGCTCATTGCGTCGCGCTTTGATATTGTTTTGTATCTTGATCCAGGTCACTGTACCACTACATAGCGTGGTAACTACGTTGGTAAGCAATAAGGGTATATTGCCCGTCAAGGCTCCTTGAACTGCAAAACAAAACGAGCCGATACCCATCGACAGGAACGTAGGCATGGCTATCCCATCCGTGTTGCGTGTCCGAATGGTGTGGATGGCTTGGGGCATATAGCCACAGAGCATACCGACTGTGGCGATATAGCCGAATATATTGCTGAGTAGTTCGATGTTCATGATATTCTTTTTTTTGATCATTATTCTATCCGTTTACCCTAAAGAGGGTAATCTTATAACGTATTTTTTCAACATCTATTGCATAGGCCCTATATTGCACTTCTTTTTTATTTTCTTTTGCCGTAATAGGGGAGTGCTCTTCCCAATCATTCCCTTTATCTAAGAGTGCTTCTAAAAAAAGTGGCGAATCACCTCCCGGAGGAGATGACTCGCGTATGATGTCGGTTAGATGAAAATTTAGAGTTCGAGGGGTGTATATTCGAGGTCGAAGGCCTCTGCCACTGCCTTGAAGGTGATCTTGCCATCCACCACGTTGACGCCATTCGCCAGGCCTTTGTCGCGACGACAAGCCTCTTCCCAGCCGAGGTCAGCGATCCGCACGGCGTAGGGCATTGTGGCGTTGGTCAGTGCCATCGTCGAGGTATAAGGCACAGCGCCGGGGATGTTGGCTACGGCATATTGCACCACTCCATCCACCATATAGGTCGGCTCGGAGTGGGTCGTCGGATGCGTCGTCTCGAAGCATCCTCCCTGATCCACTGCCACGTCTACCATCACCGATCCGGGACGAAGCAATTTCACCATGTCGGCAGTGATAAGGTGTGGTGTCTTGGCTCCCGGCACGAGCACCGATCCGATTACCAAGTCGGTGGTCGGCAATTCTTGTTCTATATTGTGACGTGATGAGTAGAGGGTCTTCACATTCTTGGGCATTACCTCCGCGCAGTGTCTCAACACGTTGAGGTTGACATCGGTAATGGTGACTTCAGCACCCAGACCGGCTGCCATCAACGCTGCATTGCGGCCTACCACGCCGGCGCCAAGCACCAATACGCGAGCAGGCTTTACGCCCGGCACTCCTCCCATCAAGATGCCTCGGCCTCCCTGGGGCTTCTCCAAGAAGCGTGCTCCCTCCTGGATCGACATACGACCTGCCACCTCACTCATCGGAACGAGCAACGGAAGTCGGTTCTCTCGGTCGGTCACTGTCTCGTAAGCGATGCAGGTAGCACCGCTCTCGAGCATGGCGTCGAGCAACTCGCGCTCGGAGGCAAAGTGGAAGTAGGTGAACAGCAATTGTCCTTTGCGGATTAGCTTATATTCCGGGGCAATCGGCTCCTTTACTTTGATGATCATATCGGCTTCGGCATACACATCTTCGATTCCGGGGAGGATAGTGGCGCCCGCCGCTATATATTCCTCGTCGGCAAAGCCGCTTCCTTCGCCGGCTGTGTGCTGCACATAGAGACTATGGCCATGTGCCACGAGTTCCTTGACTCCGGCAGGGGTGGCTCCAACTCGGTTCTCATTGTTCTTGATCTCTTTTGGAATTCCGATTTTCATAATGCGTTTAATTTAGTTTTTGATGGTATTTCTTGCGGAAAGCAATAAAAGCAACCTACACTTTTTTGCCCCCTTTTTTTCACGCCGCCAATTTACAAATTTTGCAAAAAAAATAAAGACTTTTTTTATATGTTTTTGAACATAATCTCCATTTTTTTGACCCCAAACGATTCTCCCGTTTTTACACCAATACCCCAAAAATTAATTTTTGCCCCGACTTTCGTCCTAAACAGGCAATATATTGCCCCGTCTTTCGTCCAAATCACCGAGTTACCACAAGTATGGGGGTCGCTTTTTGCGGTTTTTACTTTTTTTTACTAACTTTGTGGGTATTTTTGAACTTTTTGACTTATGAATGATTTAGCTACCATATACAATCCTAAAGATGTTGAGGATAAGTGGTATGAGTATTGGGTGAATCATGGACTCTTCCATTCCACCCCCGATGATCGTGAACCTTATACCGTAGTGATTCCACCCCCTAATGTCACCGGCGTGCTCCACATGGGACACATGCTGAATAATACTATTCAGGATATACTGGTGCGCCGTGCCCGTATGACCGGCAAGAACGCTTGCTGGGTCCCCGGCACCGACCATGCCGCCATCTCTACCGAGGCTAAGGTCGTGGCTAAGCTCGCCAAGGAGGGTATCGACAAGCACTCCCTTACTCGCGAGGAGTTCCTCACCCACGCTTGGGATTGGACCAATAAGTATGGAGGCATCATCCTCCAACAGCTCCGCAAGCTCGGCGCCTCCTGCGACTGGGATCGCACCGCATTCACCATGGATGAGACTCGCTCTGCATCCGTGATCCGCGTCTTCTGCGACCTCTACAACAAGGGACTGATCTATCGCGGTGTCCGTATGGTCAACTGGGACCCCAAGGCTCTCACTGCCCTCTCCGATGAGGAGGTGATCTATAAGGAGGAACAAAGCAAACTCTTCTATCTTCGCTATAAGGTGGAGGATGATGATCGATATATTATCGTCGCCACTACTCGCCCCGAAACTATCCTGGGCGATACCGCCGTGTGTGTCAACCCCAACGACCCCCGATATTCATGGCTTAAGGGCAAGCGTGTCATCGTGCCTCTCGTAGGTCGTGCCGTGCCTATCATCATGGATGAGTATGTCGAGATGGAGTTCGGTACCGGTTGCCTCAAGGTGACTCCCGCTCATGACGTTAACGACTATATGCTCGGCGATAAATACAACCTCCCTTCGATCGATATCTTCAACGATGATGGCACCATCTCCGAAGCCGGCGGAATGTATGTAGGCATGGATCGCTTCGATGTCCGCAAGAAGATCATGGAAGATCTCGCCGCTGCCGACCTCGTCGAGAAGGTCGAAGATTATGTCAACAAGGTGGGTCACTCGGAGCGTACTGACGTGGTGATCGAGCCTAAGCTCTCTATGCAATGGTTCGTCAAGATGGAGTCTCTCGCACGCCCCGCTCTCAAGGCTGTCGAGGATGACGAGATCGCTTACGTTCCCGCCAAGTTCAAAAATATCTACCGTCACTGGATGACCAATATCAAGGACTGGTGTATCTCGCGCCAGCTCTGGTGGGGACACCGTATCCCGGCTTATTACCTCCCCGATGGCGGCTATGTAGTGGCTGAAAATGATCAGAAGGCTCTCGAACTCGCCATCGAGAAGAGCGGTAACCTCAATCTCACCATCGCCGACCTCCGTCGAGATGAGGATTGCCTCGATACCTGGTTCTCTTCTTGGCTTTGGCCCCTCTCCCTCTTCAACGGCATCCTCGATCCCGACAATGAGGAGTTCAAGTATTATTATCCCACTTCCGATCTTGTCACCGCCCCCGATATCATCTTCTTCTGGGTGGCGCGTATGATCATGGCAGGCTATGAGTTCGCCGGCAAGATGCCTTTCCGCAACGTATATTTCACCGGTATCGTGCGCGATAAGTTGGGCAGAAAGATGTCGAAATCGCTCGGCAATTCCCCCGACCCCCTCGAACTGATCGATAAGTTTGGCGCCGATGGTGTCCGCATGGGTATCATGCTCGCCGCTCCCGCCGGCCACGATATCATCTACGACGATACCCTCTGCGAGCAGGGCCGAAATTTCTGCAATAAGATCTGGAACTCTTTCCGTCTTATCAAGGGTTGGGAAGTCGCCGATATCCCTCAGCCTGAGTCGGCACGACTCGGCGTGGAGTGGTTTGACGCCAAACTCCAGCAGACCATGGCTGAGATGGACGACCTGATGAGCAAGTTCCGCATCTCGGAGGCTCTGATGGCTGTCTACCGTCTCTTCTGGGATGAGTTCTCTTCTTGGCTCCTCGAAGTGGTGAAGCCGGCTTACGGCTCGCCGATCGACCGCGCCACTTACGATGCCACCATCCGTTTCTTCGACTCGTTGCTCCGTCTGCTCCATCCCTTTATGCCCTTCATCACTGAGGAACTCTGGCAGCATCTTGCCGAGCGCAAGGATGGCGAAAGCATCATGTATGCTCAGCTCCCCAAGTGGGGCGAGTATAACGAGGGAATCATCGCAGCTTTCGAACATGTCAAGGAGGTCGTGGCAGGTATCCGCACTGTCCGCAAGCAGAAGCAGTTGCCTCAACGCGAAGCCCTCGAACTCAATGTCGGTCGTCAGCATGACCATACCCTCGATGCCATCATCGTCAAGATGGGCAATATCTCCGACATCGTCGAAGTGGATGAAAAGAGTGCCACTGCCGCCGGATTCATCGTAGGCAAGGTGGAATACTCCGTGCCTCTCGCCAACAAGGTCAATGTAGAAGAAGAGATTGCCAAACTCAACAAGGATCTCGAATACTACACCAAGTTCCTCACCGGAGTCGAGAAGAAGCTCGCCAACGAGCGCTTCGTCGCCAACGCCCCCGAGGCTGTAGTAGCCATCGAACGAAAGAAGAAGTCGGATGCCGAAGAGAAGCTCGCCACAATCCGAGCAGCCCTCGCCGCCTTCTCCAAGTAACAATCCTAATGAGATAAACAAAAAAACAACTTGCCATAAAATACGAAGGAGCTGTGTACTGATTTGACACAGCTCCTTCGTATTATCTAATGTTAACTGAACTACGGTGCAACGGATGATAAACGCTTGCTTATGATTTGTCTAATACAATCCAATGCCCACCTTTTGCTCCACCAACTCTTTCGATTCGGCCTTCTAATTTAAGTTTTTGAATATGAAATTGAACTGTAGAAGATGGAATATTTAAGATTTGTGCAAGCGTCATTCTCGTTATCTTGGGGTCTTCTATTATCAAATTTAATAGTTTTTCTCTTGTAGACAATTCTTTCTGACCTATTTTCTGACCTATTTTCTGACCTATAATAGGTCTGAAATATGTAATTGTAGAAGTGGCAATATCGCTTACGATATCAACCTTCTTTCCGGTTAATGTTTCCCATCTCTTTATGCGACCAATTCCGTAACCGGCATTTTCAGCTAATCTGGCGTATCTAAAAAACATTATGATATTGGGGTTGCGTGGGATTGATATGATTTTCTTAATGTTTCCTTTTAAAACCACGGGGAATTGACCTGGATTTTGAAATTCTATTTTATCATTATAAATTGTTATGGAGGAATGCATTGGCCCAAAATAATCAGCATGTGCCAGCAAGTTGATCAAGCCTTCGCGAAGACTATATAGTTGAGAATTATCCTCAGGAGAATAGCCGTCAGGCCCTGGCATAAAAGGATTGTCTGCAAAAGATCTAAGTCGCTGAATCAGTATCTGAAAGTATTCCCAAATGTTTTCTTGTTCAGGCATTCGATAAGTATATCTGACTTCTGCATCTTCATAAGAAGTCCCTGGTATTTCTCGGTAATCAATCCAAAAATTTCGGATATATTTATTAATTGAATTTCGAGAGCCAAACACTAATAGTCCACCAAATGTAAGTGATCCGTTGTCGGATATACCTACTCTTTCGCAAAAATCTGCCAAGCCTAATGTGTTGAATTCTAATTCCGGATTAAAGTCACGAAGTCTACGACGATAAGTTTCAATTGAATTAGAGTTCAAGTCTTCTAAAGATGTACCTTGAACCGCCATTTCTGATTTACTCCCAAATGTCTTTTCTCTCAGCAGTATGCCAATTTCAATATCAGTTGCTTTTTGGTCTCCACTACCAATACGAATATATGTATTTGACAGGTTGTTGTTAATATATACCGGTTTGTTATCACTTGGTGGTATATATACGGAAAATACTACTTTCTCGTCAAAGTCGAAACGCTCTATTCTTGCCAAAATAGGGACATTAAACTTCGATGTAGAGCGAAGTGTTGCTGCCAAATCTTGCTCCATCTTTTCTGAGTTAAGGACTCCGTTTACTATATATGTAGAACCATTTCTTTCGTGAATTTCTTTCACGCCCAAGATTATCCAACCACCAGAGGTGTTAGAAAAGGCACTAACAGTTTCCCAAATAGATTTAGGTAATCCTCCTGATGCTTCCTTAACTTCAAAGTCGTCCCACTCTTTATTTTTGAGTCTTTTAAGCAGTTCTTCTCTTGTCATAATTGTCATCTATAATATTGCAAACATACAAATTTTTATAAGACAATTCTACTTATTGTTTTGTGTTAAATCGCGGTTTTAGAGCGCGAGCATCTCGTTTTGGGCGTTCAGGTCTTCGAGATAGTGGGCGCGGTCTTCTTCTACCATCTTGTCAAATTCACGGGCATAGTCGGCGATGACTTCCTGTGTCCGACGCCATGGCTCCGGGATGCGCGAGTTGATCCATTGCTTCTCCCTGTCGCGATAGGTGTCGTAGGCCTCGCTGAAGATCCCTTCGATCTCTTCAAGCGATGTCGCCTCAAGCGCCCGCTGCAATGTGGGGCGAGGCATCGGCAGCCCCGCGATATCCACCCATTCATACACATCCTCTCCTCCACTCTTCGCATTCCATTCGATCTCATGGAGCGATAGGTATTTGTAGATAGCAAGCTTATAGAGATTGCGAGCCCGCTCCAAGGAGGCGCGAGTGAATTTCATCCCTCGATAGCGGATATAATGATCATCGTCTGCCGGCCGCTGCAAGAGCTTCTCGATAACTTCCGATGAGGTCAGCATCTTGTCGATAGTCGTCGGATTCAACACGTCGAAGATAATGCGATCGTGTAGGGGCATATAGCGCTTCTGCCGACGGTCGCGGCTGGGCCATTTCTTTTCATCGCGCAGCAGTCCGCAACTCCGCAACATCACCCCCGGCACCACCACCGTAGCCCCCTTCTCGTCGCCAAATAGATAGGAGAAGGGAAATTCCGATGAGTCGGGATGGGTCTTATGTTGACCCATCAGCAGCGAGAAGGCTCCGATCTTCGCTCCAAGCATCAGGTAGGATGCCGAACTGGTCTTGACACCTCGCTCCAAGAGCCCCCAGTGCACAGGTCCTAACTTATACATGTGATTGCTCTGGTTCGTGCCGCTGCCGGCATTCATGAAAGATGTCTGACAACCGATTAGCAGCGACGACTTGTGCATGCTCACTGTGTATGGCCCGGCGAAGAGGGCACATGCCTCCCCATTCTCCAACGTCGTGTTGGCGAAGATCAGAGAGTCGTGGGCGGAGAAGCCCTTCTCCACCATTGCACCCTGACCGATGTAGCAATTACGGATGATAGCGGCAGAATCGACCCTTCCATCTTCGATGATAAAGCCCTCTGCATCTACGTTATTGCCAACGTATGCCATGCACTTCCCCGGCGCGGCATTGTTCACGACCATGCCGGTGTGGAGCGATTTCGCACCCTCCACCCTCACTTCATCGCCGATGATCACGTTGACGATCTGTCCGCAGTTGATCACCACAGAATTGTCGCCGATCTTATGGAGCGGCTGCTGATTCTCGAGATATGCCTCTATGATCGGTTTGAAATGACGCTCGTTCCATTTCGGCATGCGTGCCATCAGCAGTGCCGCCTGGGCACTCAGCCCCGGATAGATGGTCACCGGACGAGACCCCGACTCGTCGAGCACATTCACCTCAAGACCCAAGCCGCAGAGCGATTCCGGCTCGAACTCGATCAGAGCAGTATTGCAGATTCGTGCCCCATCGCCGATGATACACTCTTTGATGTGCATGCCGATGTTGCGGATCTCCACATAGTTGCCCACAACACAATTCTCCAAGCAGGCATCTTCGATGCAGCCTCCTCGTTCGCCTCCAAGAGCGCCAAGTGACACCGCTCCCACGAACTTGACATTGCGCACGCGCGACAAGTCGGTGGCATCACACACACGTATGCCACTCCAGTCGGGAGAGTAACATCCATAACTCTCCAATTCCTGTCGCTCCCACCACTCTATGGGGCGTCTGCGTTGATCTTTCCCTTCCATTTCCTTATTTTTTGCTGTCGGCTATAACGAATTTATTTCCGATGATCCGCTTTATCCCTCGCCGGTCTCATCATATATCTGATAGAGAAAGTCGTTGTAGGGGAATCGTGCCGTGTGGATCTCTTTTGCCTTCTGATATAATAACGCTTTTAACTTCTCAATATTGAGTCGCTCTTTGGCGGAGATGAACACACAGTTGTTTTCCATCTTAGCCATCCACATCTTCTCGAACTCTTCGAGTGAGATATTCTCGCGAGTGCGTGGCGTCAGATCGTCAGGATCTTTGGGTGTATAGCTGAAGGCATCGATCTTATTGAATACCATAATCATAGGCTTATTCCCCGAGTCGCAGACTTCGCTCAGGGTCTTGTTTACCACCTCGATCTGCTCTTCAAAGTTGTGATGACTTACATCCACCACATGCACCAACACGTCAGCCTCTCTCACCTCATCGAGGGTCGATTTAAATGACTCCACAAGATGGGAGGGGAGTTTGCGGATAAATCCTACGGTGTCTGACAGCAGGAAGGGGAGATTCTCGATCACCACCTTACGCACCGTCGTGTCAAGGGTGGCAAAGAGCTTGTTCTCAGCGAAGACTTCGCTCTTGCTCAGCAGGTTCATCAGTGTAGACTTGCCGACATTGGTATATCCCACCAGTGCCACGCGGGTCAGCTTGCCGCGATTCTTGCGCTGCACCACTTTCTGCTTGTCGATCGCCACCAGCTCCTCTTTGAGGCGCGAGATCTTGTCGAGGATGATACGACGGTCGGTCTCGATCTGTGTCTCACCCGGTCCGCGCATACCGATACCACCTCGCTGGCGCTCCAAGTGTGTCCACATGCGGGTGAGGCGTGGCAGCAAGTATTGATATTGTGCCAATTCCACCTGCGTGCGTGCCGTCGCGGTCTGAGCTCGCTTGGCGAAGATGTCCAATATCAGACTCGTGCGATCCAGAATCTTCACCTTGAGCTCTTTCTCGATGTTTGCCACCTGCTTCGAACTCAATTCGTCGTCGAAGATCACAAGTCCGATCTCGTTATCCTCCACATATTGGCGGATCTCTTCAAGTTTGCCCGTGCCCACGTAGGTGCGAGGATTCGGATATTCGATCTTCTGCGTGAAGCGTGCCATGGGCTCCGCTCCCGCCGTCTCCGCCAAGAAGGCGAGTTCGTCGAGATATTCCGCAGTCTTCGCCTCGTTCTGCTCGCGGGTCGTCAGTCCCACCAATACCGTCTTTTCGTTCTCTTCTTTATTGATTATGTTATCTTCTATCATCTTTTATGTTAATACATCCTATCCGAATATGTCGTTATACTACATAAGGGACTGTGCCATTCGTTTTCTCTCTGACACAGCCCCTTATTGATGATTTGCTTCTATATTATTTCTTCACCTTGTTGTAGCGGGCGTTGAGTCCCTCCACCACTTCGTTGGTGATATCAAGCTCAGGATTGATATAGAGTGTGGCTGCCTTGAAGAGGATGGCATCATAGCCTCGGGTCTTGTTATATTCCTGGATGAAGGCATTGATCGAGTCGTTGATACATTTCTGTGCCTGATCTGCCGCCTGCGCTATGTTGTTCTGCAGATTCTGCATGCTGCGCTGTGCGTCATTCTGCATCGACATATATTTCTGCTCATCTTGCTTGTATGATGCCTCCGACAGATAGCCATTGTTCTGCATCTTGTTCTGGATGCTGGTGGCAAAGTTCTGTATCTTGGTCTGATGCTGCTTCATTTGGCTCTCGGCGTTGTTCTGGAGTCGGAGCATCTCTTCGTTATAGTCTTTCGCCAGGTTATAGCGGCTCAAGATGGTGTCGAGATCGACATAACGATAGTTGGGGAGGTTGCTTGACTGCTTGCCGGCTTCGGTCTTCGCCTTGGCGGGCGCTGCCTCTTTCTTCTCTGTTTCGTTGCATGATAGCATAGTAGCTGCCGAGAGGACAACGATTGCCATCATCGCAAGGGTGCGGGTTATTTTCTTCATTTTATGCTTTTGTTTTTTATTTTTTCTGTTTTACTTGATGATGGTGTCCACAACCATGCCGCCGCGACCCTCGTAGACCGCCGAGATACATCAGCGCTATCGAGATGCCCACAAGCAGTATTATCAATATCGTCAATTTCATGTCGCGATACTCAGTTGGTGGCTGTTATGGATAGACCATTCCACGTTTTATCCGCAAATTTAGTGATTTTTTCTTAATTCATAACGTTATATGCAAATATTTTGTTAACTTTGGAGGATTTGTGAGCCGTCGAGCGGTTTTTTACCCCCTCTCGGACCACATTTTCGTGGCTTTTTCGCATCCCCTTGCGATAGCCCCTTTGTGTGTAAATCCCTAAATCATTATACATTATGGAAGTTAAAGACCTTAAACCTGAATTAATTTGGAAGTGTTTCGATGAAGTAACCAAAGTTCCTCGTCCTTCACGCCATGAAGAAAAAATCAGAGCGTTCCTCCTCAAGTTTGCCGCCGACCATGGCGTTGAGGCTAAGACCGACGCTGTGGGCAATGTCGTAATGCGTCGCCCCGCCACTCCCGGCTATGAGAATGCTCCCGTAGTTGTGCTCCAAGGCCACATGGATATGGTGGCTGAGAAGAACAATGATGTCAATCATGACTTTATGAACGATCCTATCGATACTTATATCGATGGCGACTGGGTGAAGGCTCGCGGCACTACTCTGGGTGCCGACAATGGTATCGGCGTCGCTGCCGCTATGGCTGCCATGATCGATCCCGACTTGGTGCATGGCCCTCTCGAAGCCCTCTTTACCGTCAATGAGGAGATCGGCCTCGAAGGCGCCGAAAACCTCGGCGAGGGTATGATCACCGGTTCGATCCTCCTCAATATGGACTCTGAGGATGATGGCGAAATCTTCGTAGGTTGCGCCGGTGGTATCGACACTACTGCCGATTTCGAGTATCAGCGCAGCTTCTCCCCCGAGAATTTCGTATATATGCGCGTCGCTGTCAAGGGTCTCCTCGGCGGCCACTCCGGCTCCGATATCAACCTCGGCCGCGCCAACGCCAATAAGATCATCGCCCGCTTCATCTGGGAGTGCTCGCAGAAGTGGGATATCACCGTGGCTGAAATCTCCGGCGGTAACCTCCGCAATGCCATCCCCCGCGAGGCTTGCGCACTCTTCGGCGTCCATAGCGACCATAGCGAGGAACTAAAGTCTTACCTCAATAAGTATTATGAGGATATCAAGAATGAGTTCAAGGGTGTCGAGCCCGCGATGGAGTTCACCATCGAAGCTTGCGAACGCCCCGAGTATTGCATAGATTCGCGCACTTCTCTCGCTCTGATTCGCGCCATCTATTCCGCTCCTCACGGCGTATACTCCATGAGCCGCGACCTCGAAGGCCTTGTCGAAACTTCGACCAACCTCGCCGCTGTCAAGATGATCGACGATAATATCGTGCGCATCACCACCTCTCAGCGCTCTTCTGTCGAAAGCCGCAAGGAGGATATCGCCGGACAGGTTGAAGCTCATTTCCAACTCGCCGGTGCAAAGGTGTCGCATAGCGACGGTTACCCCGGTTGGGCGCCCAACATGGAGTCGCCTATCATGAAGATCGCCGCTGACGCTTACGAAGAACTCTTCGGCGTTAAGCCCGCCATCAAGGCTATCCACGCCGGACTCGAGTGCGGCCTATTCCTCACCAAGAATCCTCACCTCGACATGGTTAGCTTCGGCCCAACCATGACCGGTGTCCATTCTCCCGATGAGAAACTATATATCCCCACTGTCGATAAATTCTGGCAACATCTCGCCCGTATCCTCGAAAAAGTAGCTAAATCATGAAATTTCCCGCAATACTCCTCCTGTCCTCGCTCGTGGGGACAGGAGTAGCTTGCGGTCAGTCTAACAATAGCAAAATATCTTCTTCTTCGCCTGACTCGATTCCGCAAGCCCGGACTGATTCTCTCTCCCTCTCTGTAGCTCCGCTCCCGTTCGATTCGATCGCCGTAAATTATATGCCGATCGATTCGATTCCCGATGCCGATAAGGAGATCCGCTATGATAGCCTCTCGGATGAGGATTTCGAGATCGTGGCGCGTGAACTCGATGTCGAAGTGGCTGCGATCAAGGCCGTGGTCCAGATCGAAGCCGGCAAGGCTATGAAGGGATTCCTCGCCCCAGGAGTGCCAATCGTCAATTTCGACGCTTCGATGTATCGAGCTTACGCTCATAAGGCTAAAAATAAAAAGGGTGACCCTAACGCCAAGGTGCCCCAAGGTCTCTCCGGGTATGGACTCCGTGAGTGGCAACAACTTGTGGCGCATCGCAAGAAAAATTGCGACGGTGCTAATATGGGCACTTTCTGGGGTATGTTCCAGATCGGAGGGTTCAATTATAAGATTTGCAGCTGTGAGTCGGTCGATGAGTTCGTCGAACTGATGTCTAAGTCGGAGTTCGCCCAACTCGAACTCTTCGCCCGACTTATCGTCAACACCGGTATGGTCAAGGACCTGAAAGCCAAAAATTGGGCCGGTTTCGCTCGCCGTTATAATGGCGCAAGCTATAAGCGGCGCGGTTATCACACCAAGATGGCTGCAGCCTATCAGAAGTTTAAGGCGCAAGAGAAGAAGTAATCTTATTCCTTAAATTACAAACACATTTTTTCTCCTTATTATTATATATGAAGATTTCTGATCTCAATCCTAAAGTAGTGTGGAGCATTTTCGAGGAGATCACTCAAGTGCCCCGCCCGACACATCATCTCGACAAGATGAAGGCTTTCCTCGTAGATTGGGCTAAACGTCACAACCTCGAAGTCGACACCGACGAGGTGGGCAATGTTGTGATGAGAGCACCCGCCACTCCCGGTCATGAGGATGCTCCGACCATCATTCTTCAGGGTCATCAGGATATGGTGGCTGAGAAGAATCCCGATGTGGAGCATGATTTCCTCAACGATCCGATTCAGGCATACGTCGACGGCGAGTGGGTGAGAGCTCGTGGCACTACCTTAGGTGGCGATAACGGTTTGGGTTGCGCCACTGCTATGGCGGCTCTGATCGACCCCGATTTGGTGCATGGTCCTCTTGAGGCTCTTCTCACTGTCGATGAGGAGCAGGGTCTTATCGGCGCCAATGGCATCCAAAAGGGATTCGTCAAGGGTACAATCCTCCTCAATCTCGATTCGGAGGAGATGGGATCGCTCGTGATCGGTTGCGCCGGCGGTAAGGTGACTCAATGCTCGCTGCCGCTGAATTATGTGGCTGCTCCAGCTGATGCCGCATGGTTCGAAGTGACTCTCGGCGGTCTCCGCGGCGGACACTCCGGCATGGATATCGGTCTGGGCCTCGCCAATGCCAACGGCCAGTTGGCTCGCTTCTTGTGGCAAACCAATCAGTCGATACCCTTGCAAGTCGCTGATCTCTCCGGCGGCGGCCTCGCCAATGCCATCCCTCGCGATGCCATGGCTCGCGTCTGCGTAGATAGCAAAAATGCAGAGGCTTTCGCCAAGGCTGTGGCTGACTTCTCCGCGACTCTGCATGCCGAGTTCGATGTTATCGAAAATCCCGATTTCTCGTTCGCTGCCACTCCTTGCGATCCGGCTCCCGAGATCATCGACCCCGCTCAGGCGAGACTCTTAGTGTCGGCTATATTCGCTTGTCCCAATGGCGTGCAAAATATGTCGCATGCCATCCCCGGTCTGATCGAAACTTCCGATAATCTCGCTTCAGTCAAAATCTCTGACGATAAGGTGGCGCTCATCACCATCCACCAGCGCTCGTCGGTAGATTCCCGTCGTGATGAAATCGCCGACCGTGTCAGCGCCATCTTCTCTTCGATCGGCGCTACCATTGCTTTCGATGACGCTTACGTCGGCTGGGAACCAAACCCCAACTCCCGAGTCCTTAACGTCGCCAAGGAGTGCCATAATCGCCTCTTCGGCGCCGACCCCAAAGTCGAAGCTCTCCACGCCGGACTCGAGTGCGGTCTCTTCCTCGAGAAGATGCCTTATCTCGACATGATCAGCATGGGGCCAACCCTCAAGGATATCCACTCTCCGGGTGAGAAGGCAAATATCAAAAGCGTTGAGCAGTTCTATAGCCTCCTCAAGGAGATCCTCAAAGAACTCGCCTGATCGCTGCTTTTCATATCAAATCTATCCTTCATTTTGGAGGATAGATTTTTTTTTGTAATTTTGCATTTTGTTCGGTATCGGACTTATTTTGTTCATTCGCTTCTTAATGAACGTTTCCGGTTCGTTTTTTATATCTTTTGGCTCTCTTTCTGCCACCCCGGTGGCATTTTGTTATAGCCTGATATCAGTTTTAATTCTATTTATTTTCTATGTGTGGAATAGTTGGTTATCTCGGTGATGGTAATGTCTATGACATCCTGATTAAGGGTCTTCACCGTCTCGAGTATCGCGGATATGATAGCGCCGGCGTGGCGCTGGTCGATGGTGATGGTAAGATCAGTGTCTTTAAGACCAAAGGCAAGGTGAGCAATCTCGAAGCTTTCTGCGCCCAAAAGAATACTGATGCCAAGGTCGGTATCGCCCATACTCGGTGGGCTACTCATGGCGAGCCATCCGACACCAATGCCCATCCCCATTTCAGCGGCGATGGTAATATCGCTATCGTCCATAATGGCACAATCGAAAATTATAAGCTCCTCAAGGATGCCCTGATCCAACATGGATGTCAGTTCCATTCCGATACTGACACCGAAGTGCTCGCGCAGCTTATCGAGTATGTCCGCGTTACCAACAATTGCTCGCTCCTCTCTGCCGTGCGCCAGGCTCTCAACCAGGTAATCGGCGCATACGCCATCGCTGTGGTCGAAAAGAATAACCCCGACACCATCATCGCAGCCCGTCAGAGCAGCCCATTGGTGATCGGTATCGGCGATAGTGAGTATTTCCTCGCCTCGGATGCAACACCCTTCGTAGAGTACACCAATGAGTGCGTCTACCTCAAAGATGGCGAAATCGCCGAAATACGCCGCGGCCAACCACTCAAGATCACTACCCTCGACAATGAGGAGGCTGAAATCGATATCACCAAACTCGAAATGTCAATCTCTCAACTCGAGAAGGGTGGATACCCACATTTCATGCTCAAGGAAATTTTCGAACAGCCTGATACTCTCCGCGATTGCATCCGTGGCAGAGTAGTGGAAAATGGCACCCGTATCATCCTCAATGGTGTCAATGATAATAAAGAGAAGTTCCTTAATGCCAAGCGTATCATCATCGTGGCGTGCGGTACTTCCTGGCATGCCGGCCTATTGGGCCGATATCTCATTCAGGATATGTGCCGAATCCCTGTAGAAGTGGAGTATGCAAGTGAGTTCCGTTATTCCAATCCTATTATATATAAGGATGACGTGGTGATAGCCATCTCGCAGAGTGGCGAAACCGCCGATACCCTCGCCGCTATTCAGATCGCCAAGGAGGCCGGCGCTTTCGTGTTCGGCATCAGCAATGTGGTCGGCAGTTCGATCCCTCGCGAGACTTATTCCGGATGCTATATCCATGTCGGCCCCGAGATCGGCGTCGCTTCCACCAAGGCTTTCACCGGACAGGTTATGGTGCTTACTCTCCTCGCGCTCTCCATCGCTCAGCTCCGTGGCACACTCACTCACGAGGAAATCGCCGAAGTCGGTAAGCATGTCCTCAAGATCCCCGATTATGTCGAGACTGTGCTCAAACTCAACGATAAGATCGAACGCCTCTCTCTGATCTTTACATACGCCCGCAATTTCCTCTACCTCGGTCGTGGATACAGCTATCCCGTGGCTCTCGAAGGTGCTCTCAAACTTAAGGAAATATCCTATATACATGCCGAAGGATATCCGGCGGCTGAAATGAAACATGGCCCCATCGCTCTGATCGACCAGGAGATGCCTACGGTCATCATCGCTCCGCAGGACCACCTCTATGAGAAGATCGTCAGCAATGTGCAGCAAGTCAAAGCACGTGGCGGCAACATCCTCGCCATCGTCAACGAAGGGGACACCGTGATCAGCAACCTGGCTGACCATGTGCTCGAAGTGCCGGTGATGCCCGAGTGCCTGACTCCAATCATCACTTCCGTGCCTCTCCAGCTCCTCTCTTATTATATCGCCATCAACAAGGGTAAGGATGTCGATATGCCTCGCAATCTCGCCAAGTCTGTGACAGTAGAGTAGTGCCCCCGTCTTAGCGAGACAATCCTCCTCTCTGACCCCCCCTCTCCGACTCCATTTTGGCGGAATAAATACTGTTTTATCCCCCTTTGTGGAAATATAAAGCAAAAAATATGAAATTTTTTTGACCGATTGCTTGCAAACATCAAAAATAAGTTATACCTTTGCACTCGAAATTCGCTAAAACAATGTTTAGCCCATTTCAAAAGCCTCTTTAGCTCAGTTGGCCAGAGCACGTGATTTGTAATCTCGGGGTCGTTG